>JAOICL010000001.1 GCA_028131545.1 Vibrio sp.
TGACCCAACAATTTATTAGACACCAAAATGTCCAATAATATGAAAATTTAATACAACTCATATTACGCAACTCAACTTCTATAACAATCGTGATAAATTGATTTTTAAGCACTTTTGAGATATGAACGTGGTTTTAATTCGGGATTATCGGACACTTTGTCCCAAATACGACATTATCTGGACAAGAAAAGCATGACTGTACATACATACAGTGTTTATGTGTTTTTTCACCTCAACTGTTTTTACTCATTGTCCTCATTTAATTTAACTTACAGAAAGATAACAAGTAATTAACGGTGTTATTGCTTTCTACATTTATAATGGTGTATTCACCCCTTTGCGCTTTGTCATTACGGAGGCCTTTATGAAAGTAATCATCTGTTTTTTAGCATTCTGGCTGACCATTCCTATGGTTTTTGCAGAGAGTGATTATCCATTTTCAGCGCCCGAGCCAGAGAAAGAACGATCTGCTATTCAATCTGATTACACAAAAGAAAAAGAACTGGATCTTGATGCGAAAAAAAGCAAAGGCCACTATAAGAAATCAGATAAACAATTAACCTCTGTACCATTAGATTACGGCTCTGAAGATCATAAGAACATCGATAATGGTCAAGATACGCTTCATGTTTATTCTTTGTATGCAGCGGCCAAACCCAGCCTAGAGCTAGGGGCTGTAAAGATGTACGCCAAATTAGGCTTCCATAATTGGAATGAAGATTGGGAATATCATAATGAAGGCAATCAATCGTTCAATGATGAGCAATGGGGAACGATTTATGGTGTCGGGATGAGCTTTGACTCGACAAAAGACATCACTCTAGCGACCAGCTATACGACCTTTGAAGTCAAGCAGCTTGAATATTCTGCGTACATTATTGATATGAGTATTAAGTTCCCTTTCAAAATAGATTGGCATATTTCAAGGTAAGAAAACAGCACCGTTGTTATTTATATTCAACAATATTAAACAACAACGTTTCAATAAATTACAGGCATAAAAAAGCCCGCTTTAATAAGCAGGCTTTTTTTCAAATTTGGTGGGTCCGGGCGAATTCGAATCGCCGACCCCTACCATGTCAAGGTAGTACTCTAACCAGCTGAGCTACGGACCCATCGTCTTGAACGAGTAAGATAATAACGGCCTCCGATACTCGATGCAAGGTTTAATTGTTCCAATTTCTTCAATTGCTGATTTTCTCAACAATTACTGATGCACATGGTTTTATTCTGTACAAATTCATCCAATTACATTATATTAGAAAAAACTAATATATGATTTTATGATGACTAATACCGACATTAAAGAGAATGCCGCTAAGGCTGCACAATGGCTGAAATTATTATCGCATCCAGAACGCCTGTTCGTTCTCTGCCAATTGATACAAGGTGAAAAAAGCGTTAATGCGCTTCAAAAACATTCCGAATTAACTCAATCGGCACTGTCACAACACCTTGCGTTATTACGCAATCATGATCTGGTTAGCACACGAAAAGACGCTAAACACATTTTTTATTCTTTAAAAGATGAGAGTGTTATTGCGGTTATTCAAATTTTATACGCAAAATTTTGTACTAATAAGGAGTAATTATGTCGTTTCCACTTGAGGCGTTGGTTGGTGGTTTATTAATTGGTGCCTCCGCTGCCTTGTTATTATTAGGCAGTGGCAAGGTCGCCGGTATTAGCGGAGTGATGAAAGGTATTCTCTCTCCCCGAGCGCACGATCAAATATGGCGAGTGTTGTTTTTAATTAGCCTAGTCATCGGAGCTGCATTTGGATCTTATGCATTTAATGGATATTTACCGGATGCTTACCCTGCGTCAACCGGCATAATCATCACGGCGGCAATACTGGTTGGAATAGGAACCAACCTCGGAAATGGCTGTACCAGTGGGCATGGTATTGTGGGTGTCGGTCGGTTATCAAAACGCTCTCTGGTTGCAACCGTGACATTTATGCTTACGGCTATCATCACCGTTTTTATCACTCATCATATTATATAAGGGGTAAAGTGTATGCTTTCTTTCATTTTTCCTATTTTATCAGGGCTTTTATTCGGCTTAGGCATGACCATTTCAGGTATGACGGATACGAATAAGGTACTTGGTTTTTTAGATGTACTTGGTCAATGGGATCCAAGCTTACTCTTTGTTATGGGCGGAGCTCTAATGGTGTTTTCACCTGTGTATTTCCTTCAAATCAAACAAAGAAAAACCGCATTAGACGGCACAAAGATTGCGCTACCAACTAATCAATCCATAGATGCAAAGTTGATCATCGGTGCTGTTTTATTTGGTCTTGGATGGGGGTTATTAGGGGTATGCCCAGGCCCAGCATTCGCCAGTGCTGCCTCGTTGAGTGGTGATGTATTTTTGTTTATCGTGGTCATGATGATGGCAAGCAAAGGTACGTCGTTGTTTCTCGCTCGGTAACCATCGATTCTTACCTCCCCTTTGTGAATCACATCGTACAAAGGGGAGTTTTTAATGGAGTATAAAAGAAAAAGAGAACGAAAGGATATCTTCACTCACCACTGACTAAGAGCTGATCAACCATACCCCCACTCCCATCATTAGTACACCTGAAATCTTATTCATTAATTTCACGTTATCTGACTTCTTCAATAATGCTTTTAACGATTTACCGCCTGTCGCATAAAGAGACATACAAATAAATTCAAACAATAGGATAATACTCACGAGTACCACTAACTGAGGAGTTAAAGCTTGGCTTTGATCAATAAAAGGCGGTAATAAAGAAATCATGAATGCCCACCCTTTTGGATTGGCTATCGCGGTAATGAACCCTTGAGACACCAGTGCCATCGGTTCAATACTACCGGTGAGTTCACCAGACGCATCTAATGCTAATTTACCCCGAGAACGCCACATTTCGACGCCGATATAAAATAGATAAGCGCCGCCTAGCCATTTTAATACATCAAATAACCATGGGAAGTTCAGCATAATCGCGGCAATACCCACAACCGCTGAGATAGAAACGAGTGCAACGCCAGCGAGTTCACCGACCATCATCCATAACGCTTTTCGGTAGCCAACGCTCATGCCTAATGTTAAGGCGAGTGTCATACACATACCTGGAGTAATAGAAACAAAGAAAAAGGTCGGTATAAATGCCGCAAGTAAGGTGTAATTCATAGGGCTCAAAAGATGTCATTATTAATGTCATGACATTCTATAGCCTAATACTTTTGTTGCAATACAGTCCTTCTTCTATTTCCGTTACTTCCGTGATAATAGAAACAAAAAAGCGCTCACTTCACAGAGAGCGCTTTTTCAATAATGTTCATCACTATTAATTATTACATAATACTGGATTGCCATTAAAAAATAGTGAATTACTATTAAATAGTAGTGAAATCATTTTCCACTGCTGGGCTAACATCAGCGTCATAATCAACACCGTCAACACCAAAGCCAAATAGGCTCAAGAACTCTTCTTTATACTCAACGTAATCCGTTAGTTCTTTTAGGTTGTCAGCTGTGATTTGTGGCCATAGGTCACGACAATGTTGCTGAATGTTGTCACGAAGTTCCCAGTCATCTAAACGAAGACGGTTTTCTTCATCAACTTCTGCTGCAGAACCGTCATCTTTATAAAGACGCTGGCTGAACATACGTGAAATTTGCTCTAAACAACCTTCATGCAGACCTTCTTCACGCATTTTCTTAAATACCATTGCAATGTACAGTGGCATAACAGGAATCGCAGAACTCGCTTGAGTCACAACCGATTTAAGAACAGCAACGTTCGCCGTACCACCTAGTGGAGACAGTTTTGCGTTAAGTTCTGTTGAAGCACGGTCTAAATCCATCTTCGCACGGCCTAAAGCACCATGCCAGTAGATTGGCCATGTCAGCTCAGTACCGATGTAGCTGTAAGCAACCGTTTTACAACCGTCAGCTAATACGCCAGCATCTGCTAATGCGTTGATCCACAGTTCCCAATCTTGACCGCCCATGACTGTAACCGTGTCATCGATCTCTTGTTCAGTTGCAGGTTCAATGCTTGATTCAATAATGATGTCTTTATTGGTATCAACGGCTGTCGATGTGTAAGTTTCTCCAATTGGTTTTAGAGATGAACGTACTACATCACCTGTTTCAGGCATTTTACGAACCGGAGAAGCCAGAGAGTAAACAACCATATCAATTTGACCTAGGTCTTCTTTGATAAGATTGATCACTTTTTCTTTTGCTTCATGAGAGAATGCATCGCCATTTAAGCTTTTTGCGTATAGCCCTTCTTCTCTTGCTAACTTCTCAAACGCCGCAGAGTTATAGAAACCCGCTGTGCCCGGCTTTTTCTCAGTTCCTTCTTTTTCGAAGAACACACCAATCGTTGATGCACCGCTACCAAATGCAGCAGTAATACGAGAAGATAGGCCATAGCCACTTGAAGAACCCACTACTAATACACGTTTAGGACCGTTTTTGATTGGGCCTTGTGCTTTCGTTTGTTCAATTTGTTTTTTCACATTTGCTTCACAACCCACTGGGTGAGTTGTCGTACAGATAAAACCACGTATTCTAGGTTTGATGATCATATTCAACTTCCTTTCTAAATTCCTAATAGGATAAAAGGTTTAAGAAAAAATCTCATCTTATTTATTAAAAATGAGCTCTATATTAAGCTGATTGTAGCTCTTTTAAGCAAATCAATCGATTATCAATGATATTCAATCAGGTACAAAAACACAAACAAGCCTAATTTAGGCTTGTTTGTGTTTTTGTTATAACTTCCCGTTTACGCCACGGTATTTAAATGCCTAGGCGGTTTATACTCTTCCGAAAACGTTCTCACTTCTGAGAAGTCATGGCTGAAGTGATCCACTTGAATCGCTTTATATCGCAATTTATCGGCGGCGCGTATTTTAGCTACTTCTTCTTTGCTAAACAGCTCCATTGCAATGCCTTGCGCCAGTTTTTCATCCATGGTGATGGTGGCTTCTATTTTCCCATCTTTCACCGCTTTGATGAGGCGCTTTTCTAGAGCTCGAATCGAATACATGGCATGGAAGGCTTCTTCCATAATACCCACACTGTCGTTCTCTCCTTTGCCGATATAACACAATGACGATAAGCGTTCTCTTTGCTCACCTGGTGTCATTAAACTCACCGACAGCTTGACGGCTAATTTATGATCCGGCATCGCATAATGATTACCAATAGGGAATACCATCGCTCGCATGAAATTACCGATAACGCGATTAGGGAAGTTTATGTACACTTCTTTTAAAGCTTCTGCAGCGTGGTGTAAACAATATTGCATAGCATAATGGACATAATCGCTGTCTTGATGACGACGCCCTTCATCTTCATAACGTTTCAGTACGGCCGATCCCATGTACAAGAAACTTAATGCATCGCCTAACCGTGCCGATAACATTTCTTTACGTTTCAGTTCACCACCTAATGACAACATGGCAAAGTCACTGCTTGTCGCAAGCGCCGCACTCAGACGATTGATGTCTTGGTAGTATTGTTTCATTTCGCCATTGGTAGGCGATTTCAAGAATCGAGATCCCGTTAATGCAGCACTGAAACACTTCGCCGTATTTTTCAGAGAGTGACGAATGTGTTTATGCAGCAATCGATCAAATTTCTCAGCACCCACACGAGGGTTTTCCTCTTGAGCGGCTTCCATTTCTTTTAAAACATAGGGGTGACAACGTGTTGCCCCTTGCCCAAAGATCATGAGGTTGCGGGTCAGTATATTGGCCCCTTCGACCGTAATCGCCACCGGAATGCCCAGATAGACACCCGCAAGGTAATTCATTGGGCCTGATTGAATCGCTCGACCAGCATGAATATCCATAGAATCATTTAAGATAGTGCGTCCGATTTCTGTCATGTGGTATTTTGCAATCGCAGTGACAATTCCGGGTTTTTCTCCCATATCTAATGCTGTTGTGGTCAGTGTTCGCGATGCTTCCAGTAAATACGTTAAACCACCAATACGTCCTAGGGCTTCGGCGACCCCTTCAAATTTACCAATGGATAAACCGAATTGTTTACGTACATAAGCATAAGCACCGGTTGTTCTTGCGGTTAAATGCCCTACCGCAGCGCCCAATGCCGGTAATGAAATACCACGACCAGCCGACAAACACTCAACCAACATACGCCAGCCTTTACCCGCGTACTCTTGACCACCAATCAACCAATCCATCGGAATGAAGACGTCTTTGCCTCGCGTTGGGCCATTCATAAAGGCTAAGCCAACGGGATCGTGTCGCTCTCCCACTTCAACACCAGGGTGCGAGGTAGGAATCAAAGCACAGGTAATACCGATATTTTCTTTCTCTCCCATCAAATGATTGGGATCGTACAGTTTAAATGCGAGACCTAACACGGTCGCGACGGGGGCTAAAGTAATATAACGTTTATTCCAACTCACACGGATACCAAGCACTTCTTTACCTTCGTGCTCACCGTAACAAACCACGCCCTTATCTGGAATACCACCGGCATCTGAACCCGCTTCAGGCCCAGTTAACGCAAAACACGGGATATCTTCCCCTTTGGCTAAACGAGGAAGCCAGTAGTTTTTTTGATCTTCGGTACCATAATGCGTAAGGAGTTCACCAGGGCCCAGTGAATTAGGGACCATAACGGTTACAGCCGCGGTAATACTTCGCGTGGCAATTTTAGAGACAATGGTCGAATTAGCGAGTGACGAAAAAGCTAAGCCACCGTATTCTTTTGCAATAATAAGTGAAAAGAAGCGCTCTTTTCGCATATAAGTCCAAACGTCTTTAGGGAGATCTCTATCGTGCTTCAAGATCTGATGATCATCGATCATAGACAATAACGTTTCTAGCTGGTTATCCATGAAAGATTGTTCTTCTTCTGACAGCGTTGGTTTAGGGTAGCTGTGCAGCTTTTTGAAATCAGGTGTACCAGAAAAAAGCTCACCGTCCCACCAAACACTCCCAGCTTCCATCGCTTCTTTTTCAGTATTGGATAGTGGTGGCAGCACTTTCTTAAACAACTTGAATGCTGGGTCACTGAACCATTTTCTTCGTAATGTTGTCATACCCATCCCCTTAGCAGGTCGATTGCACGTATCATCTTTGATAGATAAGTTTTAGCGAACAAACTCATCATTGCTTGTTATCTATACTATTAAATTTACTCATCAGACCAGTTATTTTCAAATTTATTTATGGATAGGAAAGATAAAGAGAGTGATTGACCTTACAAAATAGAACTACCCCATTGATTTATAAAGGGAATAAATTTATTTGAAAAAATATGATTTATTTTTGGAACTAAAGGCGAAACTGCCCGTCTATATATAAGTATTCACAGTAACACTGCCATGTAGACACTTTGATTACACATTGCTTTTTTTCATTTTAATTCCTTTTATTACGCCCATAACACTTTTGTTATGGGTTTTTTTATGCCTATTACAGGGTACTGATCTACACACTGACTCGTTCACTCTTTTTCTTTCTTTTTTTTTAAACATTAAAATACAAAAAAGCACCGCTCTTAAAAAGAAGCAGTGCTTTAGTAACGTGTATAACGCAATTTAAAATGTGCTTTTAGTGGCTATAAGATACAATAGCTAAAATGGGAAGAGGAAAACTTAGAATAAATTCATTTCAGCGATACCATTATTATCAATAGCGTAGGTCGTGTGAATGTACTCTTCTTCAATCATCAACACGACTTCAAAACCATCATTTATATGCTCTATCGCCATACGTTCGACAGGTACATCCTTCCAAAAAGAGCGTGTATATTCAAAGAGATCGTTGTTTTTCTTAAACACATGAATTGAGCTTGAACGATCACTCACAACCAGCGTATCTTGATTTGCAATCAAAGATGATAACCCAAATTCCATGTCTGCCGTTGGATAAGGGAAAGCTAATTCTTGCCAATCTTCATTATTACAAACAAAGAATGCTCGCCCAGCATGATCAACTGACACTACGCTCTTATCTTTAGCCGAGATAATCGTACAAAGGCCATCATCACTCAAATAGGTCACTTCTAGAATATCATCATGAAGCGCGTTCGGAATAGTCTCCGACCACAGAGTACTGTTTGATTCATTATCTTGAATGCTTAATAGGTTGCCAACAATATCGGTAGAGTAGAGAGAAAAGGCACTATGAAAGCCAAGTAAGCTATCTCCATTCGGATTGTAGGAAATAAGAGAATCATTAAATTCATCGGCTTCGTCAATCACGTTCTGATCAACAATAACTTCATTATAATCATCTAGGTTAGTCTCTTTAACGGTGGTTTTAGCAACAGAGCCATTAACGACGACTTGACCCAGTACCTTTTTATCTGACGTTAGAGTTTCACCTTTAGGAATGATGATCGCATCACCGTACCCAATATTCACATTATCGAAAAACCAGTGTACTTCTTGGTTCTGATTGTGTTTTGATGCCGTAATGTACGTGTGTGTGTCCGTTTCCCATGTTTCAATATCAACATGTTGGCTGTTTTCACACGAAGCATCTGAACAATACGTTGTAAATTCAATCGGCGCTAATGTCGCTGAGGGTAAATACGTTGTTAGAGTGTCATTGGCTTGAGGATCATTGGTTTGAGGATCATTGACTTGAAAGTCTTCGGTTGAATGAAGGGGGTTCGCGGTCTCGATAATCGTTTGACGATAACTCGACACACTAGACTCGTTCATGCTAGTCGCACTGGTATTATCTGCTTCCATCGTCTGTTCACATCCTGTGAAAAGAAGAGCAGTAAATAATAATCCCAATTTATGCATATATGTTATATCCCTATAAGATCGCTTTTACATCCATTAAAAGCTGTTAACACAATAGAAAACTATCATGATAAATCACCATGATAGTTTGAAATACGTGACTGCTATCACTCCATAATAAATCAATTTATTGAACGGCTGATATTGGCGCTAACTGATACAGAAAACGACTTATAATTTGGTCACTTTAAAGGTTTCAGATGGGTTTACAATTTCTTCTTGAGCGGCAATCGTTTGAAGCTCCCACTCCCCTCTTGCATGGGTTTCCTTAAGGATGCCATAGCATGCGTTGTGTGCATGTTCAAAGGCTTCCATCGGTGATTTTCCTGAAATCAATCCACCGGTGAATAACGCAGAAATTAGGTCACCGACACCGACAGGTTGTTTATCAAAATCTAAATGAGGACGTTGTGCAAGATAGTGGCCTTCTTTTGTCGCTAGCATCATACTGAAAGAGTCATCCGAAACACTATGAAGATGCTTAACTAATACGATAGATGGGCCTTTCTCTAACGCTTTATCACAGGCTACTTTTGCATCCTCAAGACACTGAATATCCATTCCACTAAATTGAGCCAGTTCGAATTGGTTAGGTACAATCACATCAGCAGCTGGCATGACATGATTAATTAACGCATCTTCAATACCCGGGGCGACAATACACCCTTTCTCTGGTGAGCCCATAACGGGGTCACAGACATATAATGCATTAGGGTTGGCTGCTTTTATCTCTTTCACAACGTCTATCATGGCAGCACATTGGTCCGCCGTTCCTTGATAACCTGATAGTACGGCTTCACAGTTTTTTAATTGATCGATGTTTTTTAGACCCTGCGTCAATTCCAAAATATCCTCAGCAGAAAAAGGCTTACCCGTCCATCCTTCTTGATACTGCGTATGATTAGAGAATTGTACCGTATGGATCGGCCAGGTTTCAAAGCCCATTCTTTGAAGAGGAAAAACAGCAGAACTGTTACCTGCATGACCATAAACAACATGCGACTGAATTGATAAGATGCCTTTCATAAACCACTCAAACTGTATGTAATTAATTTTATTTTACGGAAGAATACTCTATTTACATCAAAAAATCTTGACTCAACTAACAAAAAAGCCAGCTAAATGCTGGCTTTTTAAGGGGGTTATCTAAAAATAAACATTGAGTTATCTGTTTATCGTAGGTGTATTGCCCTACTTATAATAGATGTATCGTCGCTGTTACGTTTAAGCTGGTTGTTTCGCCATCACCCATTTCGTAAATCATGTAGTTTGCACCTACTGCAACCGGTCCAAAAACCTCAACATCAAAGCCAACGCCATACATTAAATCTAGGTCATCGTCGTCATAACTTGAATTATCATCTGAAGCGACATCCCAACTATGAAGGCCAGCCTTACCGTACACTTGAATACCACCTAAATTGATACTCGGTTTGACCGCTGCATAAACCGACGAGACAGTAACATCACTAGCACCCAATAGCTCAAATTCACCGTGATTAACATAACCGGCTTCAACACCAATGATAGGCAATAAACCAGTACCAACATGAACACTGTACGTGGTTTGTTCATCATCTTGGTTAGTGATCTCGTAATCGGCCTGACCTACTGAAACACCACCGTACAGTAATGAATCTGCCATTGCAGTCGATGATGCGCCAAGTAAAGCTAGAGTAAGTAGAGTCTTTTTCATAATGGTATCTCTCTTTATATATGACCGTCTTTATATAAGACAATGTCGTCAGCAATAGTGATTTTTAAAAGCGCAACCATGCACCTCAAAATCGAATTTAATTACATCATTTCATTATCAGTGAATGCATAACAATCTTAGCTACTACTGAGAACTGCCTGTTAAAACACAGCGTTCAAACTTAAAGATTATCCATCGCATTAATAATTCGTTTATCCGATATCGGGTAAGGCGTTCCAAGCTGTTGAGCAAAGTAACTGACTCGTAGCTCTTCAAGCATCCAACGAACTTCTTTCACCGATTCTGGTACTTCTACTCCTTTCGGAATTTTATTCAGTAACTCTTTATAACGTTTGGTTACCGATTCAATCTTTAACATTTGCAAACGATCTTTATTTGGATCCTTTGGTAATTTTTCTAATCTTCGTTCGACTGCCTTTAGATACCTTAGAAGATCCGGTAACTTATTCCAACCTGTCTGAGTCACAAATCCAGGATAAATCAACCCTTCTACCTGAGCTTTAATGTCTGACATGGCAAAGGCCATCGTAAAATCAATTCGCCCTTTCAGTTTCTTACTGATATTGAAAGCCGTCGTTAATATCACTTCAACCTGCTTTGCCGTTTCTACGACCGCTTCATTCAACTCTGCACGAACAAATTCTTTCAGTGCCTCGAACTCATCAGGTGACCAAACGATACCACCTTTATCGGCAATCAATTTGTCGATAGTACACGCAATACAATCGTCGATAAGGTTTATGACCTTCCCGTATGGGTTAAAGTACAGACCCAACTTCGATTTATTCGGTAAGTTCGAATGCAAATAACGAATTGGCGAAGGCACATTCAAAAGAACCAATCTTCTTTGCCCTTGCTGCATCGCCTGAATTTGTTCTTGTTCAGTTTCAAACAACTTTATTTCTGTACTGTCTTTATTATCGACCAGTGCAGGGAATGCTTTGACTTTAAAGCCTCCCTTCTTCTGTTCATAGACCTTAGGCAGATCACCAAATGTCCATGATTTGACATTTTTTTGCTCGATGTCATCGTCAGCCACTTGAGATAATGTCTCTTGTACTTTTTCTTTTAAGCTGTCTTTTAATTCAAATAAGTTTTGATCTTCTTTCAACTTACGTTGTTTATGATCCACTGCTCGATACGTCACTTTTAGATGATCCGGGATCTGATCCAAATTCCAAGAATCTCTTAGGATCTCAACCCCTGTCATTCGACGAAGTTCTTTTTCTAGTGAATCTAGCAACGGCATATCGAATGCTTTTGATCTACTAAGGAAAGCATCGGCGTAATTTGGCGCTGGTACAAAGTTTTTACGCAGTGTTTTTGGTAAAGATTTGATCAAGCTCACAACTAACTCATGACGAAGCCCCGGAATTTGCCAATCAAAGTCGATTTGTTCGATTTGGTTCAAAATAGGTAACGGAATATGAACAGTCACACCATCGTTGTCTTCACCTGGTTCAAACTGATAAGTTAGCTTTAATTTGTGACTGCCTTGATGCCAAAAGTTAGGGTAATCCAAATCAGTAACATGACTGGCATCCCCTTTCATTAACATCTCTTTTTCAAAATTAAGCAGGTCTTTATTTTCGTTAGATGCTTTTTTCCACCAAGAATCAAAGTGCTTACCAGAGACAGCATCGGTGCTTACTCTTTGATCGTAGAAATCAAATAAATCATCATCATCCACTAAAATATCACGGCGACGTGATTTATGTTCAAGCTCTTCAACTTCCTTCAACAGTCTTTGGTTTTGCTTGAAGAAAACATGTCGAGTATCCCAGTCACCTTCGACTAACGCACTTCTTAAGAATATCTCGCGGCTCACAACAGGATCGATGCTACCATAGCTAATCAATCGTTTAGGAACGATTGGAATGCCGTAGATAGTCACTTTCTCATGCGCCATTACCGCAGCACGTTTCTTCGACCAATGTGGTTCACTGTACGTACGTTTGATAAGGTGCTTAGCGACCGGCTCAACCCACTCGGGCTGTATTTTAGCGATGATACGTCCCCATAACTTCGAGGTTTCGACCAACTCAGCTGACATGATCCACTTTGGTTGCTTTTTAAATAAGCCAGAGCCCGGGAAAATATGAAAACGCGCATTACGTGCGCCATGGTATTCATTCTTCTCCTGATCTTTCATACCAATATGAGACAATAAGCCAACTAGAATAGCGCTATGCACACTGTTATAGCTCGCTTCAGAATCATTCACTCGGTAATCCATCCCTTTCATTGCTTGATTGATCTGGAAATACACATCCTGCCATTCACGTATACGTAAATAATTGAGGTGATCTTGCTTACATTGTTTTCTAAATTGATTCGATGTCAGCTCTTTTTGCTTCTCTTTAATGTATTCCCAAAGATTAACAAAGGTTAAGAAGTCGGAATCTTCATGGAAAAATCGACGATGTTTCTCATCCGCTGATTGTTGTTTATCACTTGGCCTTTCTCTTGGATCTTGAATGGATAAAGCCGATGCAATGATCATGAGCTCTTTAACACAGCCTAACTTCGGTGCTTCCAGAACCATTCGAGCCAATCTCGGGTCAATCGGCAGCTTAGCAAGCTGTCGTCCCATATTGGTTAAGCGTTTTTTGTTATCTTGCTTATCCTGTGATTGCTCTTGTATCGCGCCTAATTCACTTAAGAGTCGAACACCATCTTGAATATTACGGCTATCCGGTGCTTCAACGAATGGGAAAGCTTGAATATCACCTAAGCCTAGTGCGGTCATTTGAAGAATAACGGACGCTAGATTAGTTCGAAGGATTTCAGGGTCCGTGAATTCAGGACGAGACAAGAAATCATCTTCAGAATAGAGACGAATACAGATACCTTCTTCAACACGACCACAACGACCTTTACGCTGATTTGCACTGGCTTGAGAGATCGCTTCAATGGGTAATCGCTGAACTTTGGTTCGGTAACTGTATCGGCTGATACGAGCTGTTCCCGGATCAATGACATATTTAATTCCAGGTACAGTTAAAGAAGTTTCAGCGACGTTCGTGGCTAAAACAATGCGTCTTCCTGTATGAGGTTGGAAAATACGATTTTGTTCACTCGCGGTTAATCTTGCATACAAAGGGACAACTTCAGTATCACGCAACTTACGCTTAGATAAGGCTTCTGCTGTATCTCGGATCTCACGCTCACCATTCATGAAGATCAGAATATCGCCCAAGCCTTCATCACAAAGCTCATCAACGGCTTCAAAGATACCTTCTAATTGATCGCGATCGGCATCGTCATCTTCTTTCAGAGGGCGGTAACGTAAATCAACAGGATAAGTTCGGCCAGACACTTCAATAATAGGAGCATCATTAAAATGATTAGAAAAACGTTCAGGATCGATCGTTGCTGATGTAATGATGATCTTAAGATCGGGACGTTTAGGAAGTAATTCTTTGAGGTAACCTAAAATGAAATCAATGTTTAAGCTTCGTTCGTGAGCTTCATCAATGATGATAGTGTCATACTTGCTTAGATAGCAATCATGCTGGATCTCTGCCAGCAAAATACCATCCGTCATTAACTTGATCTGCGTATTATCCGAGACTTGATCATTAAATCGAACTTTGTAGCCAACAAACTCACCTAATGGCGTTTTCATTTCTTCTGCAATTCGATTCGCAACGGATCGCGCGGCTAAACGTCTTGGCTGTGTGTGACCAATTAAGCCATATTGACCTCGACCAAGCTCCGCACAAATTTTTGGCAACTGAGTGGTTTTACCCGATCCCGTTTCACCAGCAACAATAACGACTTGATTATTTTTTATCGCTTCTGCTATATCGTCTCTTTTTTGACTAACCGGTAAAATTTCAGGGTATTCAATCGTAATCGGTTGTGCGGCTCTTTGCTGAACTTGGGACATGGATTGTGCTATGTCTAAGGCAATGTCATCAAACGCTGAAAAACGCGATGCGTCTTTTTTAATGCGACTGGCACCTGAAATGCGCTTATTTAAGCGAAAACGATCTTTAATCATACAATCCTTCAACGCTTTTCGAAGTGCTGAAGGGGTATTGTGAGTTTTCGATTGACCATTAGAGTTGGATGAAAGGTCTGCCGAAGAAGAGGTGTTTTGGTCTTTAGACATAGGATCGGTATCAATACTAAAATATAAAATTGCTTTGATTATATCATAATGTTGATGACTCGATAAGTTACCCGATTAAAGATGCTTAGTAATATTCCAATAAGCGACTTGTTCTTTTTCACTATAAGCGATGTCTAAACTGGAATATAGACTTAACGTTGTATCCATCACGAAAACAACACTGGAACCGAACGTGTGAAACTGCTCTGTATGAACTTGGCCTTTTAGATTCTTTTCAACAAGACCAAGGCCTGTGAATGCCGATACAGACCAATTTGAGTCAATTAGCCATGTTGTTTCAGCTTGCAGACTCATCGCTAGATCACCTTGGAATCGATGATGTGCTAAACCCTTAAGTTCTAATTCTGGGTACACCATAGGTGGTAAGTAATCATTGTCTGTGTAAAGTTGGTTAAAGCCAGACTCCACTGATACATTCATTCTCTCTGAGATAGGGTAATAATGTGTTGCTTCTATTTCTAAACGGTTGTACTCAATCGTGCTGCCAAATGAATCATTATACGATAAGAAGTGCGCATCAAATTCTGAACCTGAAGTTGGATTGAAATAACTATTCGTATTGTTGTATTCAAGTGATACGCCCAACGCTGACAGTACCATTTCAGATTCCACTAAATTGGCATTAAACGCATTATGATAATTATTGCTATTAGGCGTTAGCTCTGGCATTAAATACGTATGCACTACACCTAAAAACCATTGTGAATGATTGACTCTAAGTTGAGCTTCTTGAAACCCACCTGAGCCACGAATATTCGTATTGAGAACATCGCTATCATCACTATAAGATACAAAGTAATCCATGTTGGTATTGCCACTGAACATTGAGCTAGTGTAACGAACGCGATCATCATCCCACGTATGACGATGAGCTGAAAATGTTGCCCAGCTGCCATCTTCTGATTTCAATGTACCAAACAAAGTCATATTAGGAATTTGTAATGAAGCATTCGACATATTACTTGTTGCTTCCATTGCTTCACGCTCAATTCGCTCATTATTGGTTTCATGAAGGGCCACGCCAACCACACCCTTACTGTGTGTTCCTTTTGTTCGAGATGAAATCAAAGGCAATGGCATGAAGCCTGAAATATCTTGGGCTAAGTAATTACCCATTTTTGCTTTGTGCTCTACCGAGCCATTCGACGCATTCGAATTCACACTAAAGATAGACGCCACGACTAACATTAGCATGTTGTTAAAGACTCTATTTTTTGTGAAAGATAAATGCATGAATAACCCTATTTGGTATTTGACTGCCTGACATCATGTCCGCAGTTTAGTTTGTCTGTTATTGATGTCATCTATTTTCCTAAAAATTCCTTTCAATAACATCAACCCAGCGTAATCAATTGCTAATCACTGCATAACAAAAATATAAAACAAATTAAAAACAACGAGTTATTGAGTTTTCAATATTAAACACGGGGAGTATAAAAACAACAACAAATATTCACTTTAGAGTTTTAACTCTACGAAATAATCATGATCTTACCTATTTAAGACTTATTTATGCCTCGAGAGAAAGCGCAAATTAATGACATATGCTGGCGTTAACACTAAGATTATGAGTGCCGTCTTGATTATTTGGTTACTATGAATACACATACTTTCATGCAACAGCTTCAGAGCATATTAACTGAATCACAACTGAGTGAAGGGAAAGGCGATATTGAAATGGTCTCTGGGGAGGAGTGGTTACCCGAACGACTTCTGTCTATGAAGCTCGACAATAACCTACTCTTTTTAACGTTTGATGATGCCCCGATAGACGATGAAAATATAGAAAGAGGCTTGGTCGACCATGAAGTCGACCTCATCAAAACTTTATTAAGTCGTGTTTTAAAAGAAGCGGATGAACAAACCAAGATTAAGAAACTCTTACTATTAATTATGCTTGCCCATAAGCAAAGCAGTAATGAGTTAGTCGAGTCCTTAGAAAAGATACTCTTAACTGAGTATCCAGATTAAATCCGCTGATAAGGCGATTGAAAGATAGAATCTGCTTCTAGCTCTTCTTTGGTTACAGTATTTCTTTTGTTACAGCCTCTCTTTTATTACAGCATCGTCAACGCAAGCTTCGCGAGATTATAGGCGTCAACATACCCTGAATGCTGGCGACCTTCCCATTCAATATCAAGGTTCTCTTGTGCTGCTTTATGCCCAATACGTTTGTCTTTTAAGCGATGTTGAATGCGATATAAGGTCGCTAGATTAATAAATTCAATAAAGGGAGCATCAATTCCCTTTTCTTTACATTCTTCAAACAGAATATGATCATCCCTACCCCAGGCGGCATAAATTTTCTTATTGCCCCCAAAGTTTTTAATCATCGAGCGAATCACTTCTTTTAATGGTCGACCTTGTTTTTCTATTTTTCTTGGAGTGATTCCGGTTAAATCGACACAAAATAACGATATTTCATCACGTTCTGGCTTCACATAATATTGAGCTCGCTTCACTATCTCACCTTTAGCAAGATCGATTTCAGCTAATCCTATTTCAATGATTTCTCCAGTGGTGCCCTTACCATTTTCATTCCAGCAGCACATTTCTAAATCAAAGCATACAATGCGATTGTGATTCATAGCTCTCTCTATCTTCTCATTTTTATCATTGGCAATTCTACGCCTGAGCTAAGATTACATCAACTCTATGCTCTTTTCATGGGTAACTATTCATCAAATCGAATACAATATAGAAATAATGAAGGTAGCGAACTCGCTCACAAAACAGTAAAATTTATCTAAACACTTGAATGTGGTATTATAACCCCCATTACTGACGCTAATGGCAAAGCCAGCAATCCATTGCTGCTCGACACAACCCTATTAAAGAGAATTCATTAATGAACTTTGATTTACAACTTGTACCTCAAACACTCGATATGTTCCACGCTGGTCTCGCTGCCGTCGCTGTGGTCTTCTTATTTATAGCAATGACTCGTAAACCTCAAACGATTGAAAAGATCGTTGAAAAGCCAGTCGAAAAGATTGTTGAGATTGAAAAAACAGTAGAAAAAATCGTTGAAGTTGAAAAGGTTGTTGAAGTTGAGAAAGTGATTGAGAAAGTCGTGGAAGTCGAGTCTAAAGTGACAACGGCATCGACGGATTCTGCAATGCAGTTATTATCACTGATGCAGCAAGAAGCGCGTCTCATCGACTTTTTACAAGAAGATTTAACGGGATTCTCCGATGATGAAGTCGGTGCAGCTGCACGTGTCATTCATACTGGTGGTCAAAAAGTATTAAAAGATTATGTGACGTTATTGCATGTTCGCTCTGAAGAAGAAGAAACTCGAATCACCATTGCTGAAGGATTTAACCCTCAAGAAGTTCGTTTAACCGGTAATGTGACGGGTTCTGCACCATTCACGGGTATTCTAATCCATAAAGGATGGAGAGCGGCTGAGGTTAAGTTACCAAAACTGGCTGAAAACTATGACGCATCAATTATTGCTCCTGCTGAGGTGGAACTGTAATGGATAATTCTTTACCTAAATTCAGTATTGGTATCGATTTAGGAACAACACACTGTGTTTTATCCTATCTAGATACAACCAATGAAGACGCTCAAGTTCAAGTTATGGGTATTCCACAACTGACAACCCCGGGTAATGTTGAAGAAAATACGCAACTTAGCTCATTTTTATATCAACCACATGAAAATGAATTAGCCTCTGATACGCTAGTTCTACCATGGAGTGAAGAACCGAAAGCGCTAGTGGGTGCGATTGCACGTAATCTAGGTTCTAAAACACCGATTCGTTTAGTGTCGAGCGCAAAATCTTGGTTATGTCACAGTGAAATCAATCGTCGAGAGGCTTTTCTCCCTGCAGGTAGCCCTGAAGAAGTGACAAAAGTGTCTCCTTTGCGTGCCACTGAGTTATACCTAGAACACCTAAAGAACGCATGGAATCACCAAAATCCTGAGCATACTCTTGAAGAGCAAGATGTCACGATTACCGTTCCTGCATCTTTTGATCCAGCTGCAAGAGATTTAACCGCTGAAGCCGCTCGTAACGTTGGCATGCAGCACCTAACTCTGCTTGAAGAGCCACAAGCGGCTTTGTACAACTGGATTGATAACCGCCAAGAAGCTTGGCGCGATGAAGTCGCAGTGGGTGACATTGTTCTCGTTGTTGATGTTGGTGGCGGTACTACGGATTTATCTCTTGTCGAAGTCACTGAAGACGAAGGTAATCTCGTGCTCAACCGTATTGCTGTTGGTGAGCATATTTTACTCGGCGGCGATAATATGGATTTAGCTCTCGCCTTCCGTCTCAAAGTCAAACTCGCAGAACAAGGTAAAGCGCTTCAACCTTGGCAAATACAAGCGATGACTCATGCTTGTCGAGATGCAAAAGAAGCACTATTAAATGATTCTGAGCTGCAATCGGTTCCGATTACTGTTCCTAGTCGTGGTTCAAAATTGCTTGGCGCTACATTAAAAACCGAATTAACGCAGGAAGAAGTTCAGCAAACCTTAGTGGATGGCTTTTTCCCTCAAGTGTCTATTTCAGATCACCCAGTACAAAAGTCACGCGGTGCCCTCACTAAGATGGGACTACCTTATGCACAAGATGCTGGTATTACTCGTCATATTGCCGCTTTCTTATCAAAGCAAGCAAACGCGAATACAGATTCAGATTCATCAAATACTGACTATGACCCATTTGGCGGTATGTCGGGCATTCCGGGTATGGAAGAATCGACACCAACAGATTTTATCAAGCCTACCGTGGTGTTATATAACGGCGGCGTTTTAAAATCGGATCTTTTAGCTAACCGCCTATCAGACACCATTAATCAATGGTTAACTGACGCAGAGGCCAAACCAGCAAAACGCTTAGAAGGTGTTGACCTTGATCTCGCGGTAGCCAGTGGCGCATCCTATTATGGATCAGTACGTCGTGGACAAGGCGTTCGTATACGTGGTGGTATTGCCTCTTCTTATTATGTTGGCATTGAAAGCGCAATGCCTGCCATCCCTGGAATGGCTATTCCTTTAGAAGCCATTTGTGTGGCTCCATTTGGTATGGAAGAAGGATCTCAAGTGACGGTTCCAAATCAAGAGTTTGGGTTAGTCATTGGCGAACCCGTTCACTTCCAATTCTATGGTTCGACCGTTCGTCGTGACGATGAAGCGGGAGTGCATCTGGATTTTTGGAATGAAGGTGAACTTGAAGAGCTACCTGAAATTCACGCAACGTTGTCAGCGGAAGATGGACGTAAGCAGGGAGACATTGTTCCTGTGACATTAGCTTCACGCGTTACAGAGCTTGGAACATTGCAATTAGAGGCCATCGCCTCCGACAATGGCCAACGTTGGCATGTTGAATTCGATGTCCGTGAAGATACGCCATCGAGCGAAACTGAGTAATTTCTTTTCTTTCAAGAGCAGCTATTCGCTGCTCTTTTTCTACATATACGTTAATAGCGTATATACTCTTTTTACCTTATTCTTTGACATACAAGCAGACTGTTAACTATGCCCTCACCTCGTTATCTTGTTGGTATTGATTTAGGAACTACCAATACCGTCGTTGCTTTTAGCGAAATCACTTCCGATCTAAAAACGGCTCCTGTCTCTATCTTTGAAATAGATCAGCTAATTGGCCCAGGTGAAGTAGTACGAAAGCCTCTACTTCCCTCTTTTCGCTATCACCCATTAGCCTCTCAATTTGATCGTTCTGATTTAACCCTTCCTTGGGGTGAATCGGTTTTAGAAGGTGATATTCATCAAGTCATTATCGGATCATGGGCAAGGGAATTAGGGTCTAAAGTCGAGGGGCGACAAATTGCCAGTGCAAAAAGCTGGTTATCCCATGAAGGTGTTGATAGAGAATCCGATATTTTGCCTTGGGCAGCGGCACAGGATGTAGAAAAAGTCTCTCCCGTTATCGCCAGTGCTAGCTATATCAATCACATCAAACATTCTTGGAATCATCATAATCCAATCAATCGTTTAGAAGACCAAGATGTGGTCATTACGATTCCAGCTTCCTTTGATGAAACCGCTCGATCATTAACCTTAAAAGCGGCAAATCAGGCTGGGTTACATAACATTGTCTTACTCGAAGAACCTCAAGCGGTTTGTTATGACTGGTACGCTAGGCATATAGACCACGCGACTGAACAATTACAAGATATCCCATTAATACTGGTATGTGATGTGGGTGGTGGTACAACCGATCTCAGTTTGATTGAAGCCAGCTCTAAAGATAATGCCTTAAAATTGAACCGAATTGGTGTTGGTGAGCACTTAATGCTAGGCGGTGATAATATTGACTTAGCATTGGCTCACTTAGCTGAGCAACGCTTTAGTAACACGAAAAAATTAAATGCGGCGAATCTCACCAAGTTAATTCAGCAAACGAGAAAAGCAAAAGAATTGCTTTTACAAGTTAACTCACCTGAGCAAGTTAAGATCACGATGTTAGGCAGTGGTTCAAAATTGTTAGGCGGTACAAGGAGTGTTGCTTTAGAAAAATCAGAAGCCAACAATATTATCTTCGATGGTTTCTTCCCCCTGTCTGATTTTAATGCTCTACCGGATACCCGACGTAGTGCCGTTGTCGAGTTTGGTTTGCCCTATGCTTCTGAGCCAGCTGTTAGTAAACATATTGCGGCTTTTTTACATCAACATCAGCACGTTTCAGCCTCTGCGTTACAGGGTCACCAAGATGAGAAAACAGAGGAACCTGCTTTACCCGTCGGCTTATTGCTCAATGGGGGTGTTTTTAACAGTCCTTTAGTGACGGAACGGTTAGAAGAACTGCTAAAAAGCTGGAAAGGCACGCCTTGTACACTACTAGATAATCCTCATCCTGATTTATCTGTCGCTTTCGGCGCCGTCGCTTTTAATAAAGCAAGACGCGGTGCCGGTGTAAAAATTGGTGGCGGTAGCGCACGATCTTATTTCTTACATCTACCTGAAAAAAATAAGTTAGGTAAGGCTCTGTGCTTACTCGCTAAAGGAACAGAGGAAGGACAAGAAGTTCGCCTGACTGGCCGTCGATTTAATCTAACGCTTGGTGAACCCGTTAAATTTAACTTATTGACGACCACACACGATACCTTAAATAATGATCAACGCATCCAAAATGGATTATTAGTGGATGTCGACCCTGATATATTCAAGGCGCTACCTCCTTATATATCCACTCTGGATAGCTTAGGAAAAGAGCTACAGGAAAATCAAAAAGAACGTATTGAAGTCACCTTAGCAAGCCAATTATCAGAAATCGGTACGCTAAAATTAGACTGTGTCTCAAATGAGTTCGATCAACATTCAAATAAAGACGTTGAACAGCGTTGGAATTTAGAGTTTGAAGTCAGGAACCAACAAGCCACGGAAGAAGCCGATGCAGAAGATAACCTGCCTCCACGCTTTAAAGAAGCGGCGGCGTTAATATCTCATTCGTATAGCGGTAATAAAAAAAATACGGATGTAAAAAGCATTAAAGCTCTGACCAAAGATATTGAAAAGCACATTGGTAAACGCGACAACTGGGATTTTAATACCTCAAGGCAAATATTTGATACCTTAATGCTTGGGCGAAAGCGCCGTCGTCGCTCTACACATCATGAAAAGCAATGGTTGCGATTAGCTGGATTTACTCTACGTCCTGGCTTTGGTTCACCTACAGATACTTGGCGTATTGAGCAGATTTGGTCTTTGTACAGTCAAGACATTCATTTCAAAGACCATCAAGGCTGGACGGATTGGTGGGTATGCTGGAGACGAATTGCTGGAGGCTTGAATCAAGAACAACAAGAAACCATTCTTTCTGATATTGCAAAGTACTTGCACCCTGGAGCAATGAAAAGTCAGCAATCAGCGAAAGCCGCTCATGAGATTGGTTATGAATCAATGGTAAGGCTCGCGGCATCATTAGAGCACCTTGATATCGAAGATAAAACTCTGTTATCAAATTGGTTTATGAATAAAGCGCAAACCGGTAAACAATTTAAACAAGCACATTGGTGGGCATTAGGCCGACTTGCCTCTCGTAGCATGTTATATAGCGGTAATAACACGGTCATACCAAGAGCGCAGGTTGAACAATGGTTACCGACTGTATTACAACAAGATTGGAAAGACGAACCCATGGCTGGCTTTGCTGCCGTCATGATGTCGAGAATGACGGGCGATCGTACTCTGGATATTTCAGATGACATCCGTAATCACATCATCAAAAAATTGAAAGAGAGCAAAGTTCCACAATCTTGGATAGAAATGGTTTCTGAAGTCAAAGAGCTCGATAATCAAGAAGCTCAAAAGATTTTTGGTGATACAATTCCGGCAGGGTTGATTTTACTTTAACGACCTTGGAACTCATTCGCTTTTAAATTCAGGTACCTTTAGACTCATGCTCTTTTAAACTCGGGTATATTGAACTCATGTACTTTTAAACTCGGGCATAAGCGCCTTAGCCTACATGAAAATACACGCCACTTTATACTCATCCTGATCTTCATTTAAAGCTCCTACTTTAGGAGCTTTTTTATGCCCCAGTGAATTTATAAAGTAAGCTCACACCTAAAAACATCATCTTTGAATATTAAAACCAAGTTTAAGCGGTTGTATTTTAATGTTTTATTTTTATTTTATTCTTTCAATATCAAGAATTATAAAAATAAGATAGCCGACACGTGAGAATGACCCTACATTGTCCACATCAGCAGCAATTATCGCTTAATCGCATCGCTACTATAAGATTCTAACTCTCCTTCAAAAACCAATTTTCAGGAGAGTAACAGACCATAATTTATTCAAGGAAATACCCGTAATGCCAAAAGCAACACAACCATCAACGACTAAAACTCTGACTTCTACAACCGTACTAGCATCAAGTAAAATACTGGGTATAGATGAAACAGCACTTGAAGAATCACATATCATTAGAATGACAGTCATTGTTATTGCTCTTTGCTTTATCGAATTAATGAGTTAATTCTATCGAATTCAGAATCTTATCCGTGTCGTCATAAAGAATAGATAATAAAAAAGCGCCTTATAGGCGCTTTTTTATTATCTATTCTTTTTCTTAGTGGTGGTATGCGTATCTTCTTAAACGAGACAACCAGCCAGCTTTTTCCTTTAACTTATGAATGCGGCGTGACTTACTACCAGTCCACTCTTTCGACATCACTAAAATATGTTTAGATTGCTCAATATCTAATGACTTCTGCCATCTTTGAACGGTTTGCTTTTCTATATTAAACACAACTTCACCACTGTAACTGACATTAGATAGCTAGTCTCATTATTTGATTTATCGAATGACTAACCGGATATGTCGCAATTATGTAGGAAGCGATGCTCAAAGAAATAACATCAACCTAAAATTACAGTATGAATAAATTTTTATAAATTAACGTGTTATCAACAAATGAAAAAGAACCTAAATAAACCTAAATAAACCAACTTATCAATCAGATACACCATCGTCCATTTATAGTCACAATCGATTACACTTCCATGTCACTATACGCAAATTTAGCCTTTATTGACTATATTGAGTTTTATAGAGGAATAAATAAAGACGTGATGAGTTCAATTAACAAGTATCATGACTTGCAACCTTACTTTTCTTGTTTAAAATATCTGAAGCTTTATTGTTCATGTTTCCCTTACTGATTAACCTTATGGTCTTATTTTTATGAACCAAGATAAATTTACCAATATATATCGTCTTCCAGGGTCAATACAGATTCGCATCGGAAAGTGGCAGCAAACATTCCGTGGCACATCGGATCTCGTCCTGCATAATGCGATTCAGGTACGTAATCAGCAATTTAAACAATTCAATTTTTTACCAAAGGGATGGTGCGTAACTCCGTTCCTTGAAACTGATATCTCGATTACACATCATGATAAATACATCCAAACCGCAATGAGAACTCTCATTGACCGTAAAGTGTCCTATAAGCGAGTGTATTTATCACGAGTGCCATTAGAAGAAGCTGAGCCTCTGCTGAGAAGATATAAAGAAGAGTGGATAAGGAAACACAATCGAGTGGCAAAACAGTATAATCAGATCAAGAAAAAAGAGCTTCTCTTTCATGCTCGAGAAGAACAAGAAACATTATACCCTTCAATACCAGTACAAAAGTTTGATAAGACTTTATGGAATAAACTCGTCGTGTCAGATTTTGGTCCCGCTAAAAAATATTCGAACCCGTATTTTGTGAAAAAATCTGATTTCTAAATTCGTATTCACTAAAAATTACATTTCTAGTGTGAAGATAATCAAACGTTACCTATAAAAAATGGAGAAACGATCGTTTCTCCATTTTTTATAGTATTAAGTTAAGGGTAGCGGTTAAGTTGCTTTATATTGCACCTTATTTCCATCCAATGTTTCTTTAACCACTAAACCCTCATCAACTAATTTTTTTACACCACCACTCGCCCAAGATGAGGCTTTGGCATCGTCTTGACCTGCTTCAAGTCCAATTGACTTGGCATTAATTCCGGTTGGTGCCCCCTTAATAATAGAGAGTATTTGCTCTTGTTTCGGGGTTAGACTAACCTCTGTACTTGAAGGTGTATTATTAGTAGTCGACTTAGCCGTACCCGCACTCTTTTTCTTTGGTGACGATACTGGAGGTGACTTGGCTTGAGATGATTGAGTTTTAGACGAACTGGCTTTAACAAACTTCTTTAACTTCATTTGAACACTTCGCTTATGCGCTAGTCTCATTAGAACCCCCTAACTGATTCACAAATCTATAAATTAATGAAAAATATAGTTCTTATCTTTGAAAATAGCAATTTTTCGACAATGTCGATCAATAATGAACACTAAATAGGTTGCTTAGATATGCGTACACAAAGGATTTCTAACTATAAATACCCTCCTCGTAAAGTTTCGCTTGTAACTTGGTTATGTCTATCATTTGTTGTCTTTGCCTTTCTAGAGCGCTTGTTTGTCGATCTAGCTCAAGCGATTGTTATTACCTGTATTCTTATTTCTATTTGCGCTTTCATCTACCAAATTTATCAAAAGAGTTATATCGAACATATTTTTACTGCAGCTCATTTACAACAAAACCTACGCCATGGTGGTTGGGTCATTCAATGGCAAAATATTGCTGAAGTTAATGTCGTTACAATAGAACAAGAGGGGTGGCACCAAGAACTGCCTTGGGTAGGTATTCGTTTAAAGGAATACTCCCCTATTTTAAAAGGAATATGTCCGCGAATTATTAGTGACATTCTTTTACAACAAAGGCCTTTATTGATTTTGGGCTGCAGACATCATAAGAAACCGTTCGAAGATATCGTTCTCGATGAAAAGGAATACATTAGCCCATCTGGACAAGTTTATACTGGGTTAAACGCCATGTTAGTCAATCGAATGCGACACCAGAGGCGATTTTTTGGGTTTGATCTTTACATATCAGAAAGTGATATTCGAATGGATAAAAATGAATTTATCGGTATTGCGAGACGTTATTTAGCCGCTAAAAAAGAGAATGTTGAATGCCCTAAAAAGGATTAACTATAGAATCTAAAATGGCGAAGATGTGGGCTTTGTCTTTTTTATTGTAAAACAAAGCCCTTCTATTTAACGGTGGAAACGATTCAAGCCATCACCAACAAATGGATTATGCTGGCGCTCATGACCAAATGTCGACTCTTCTCCATGACCAGGTACAAAGCGAACATCATCACCTAATGGCCATAATTTGCTTTTTATTGAGTCAATCAATACTTCAAAGTTGCCCTTCGGAAAATCGGTACGACCAATGCTCCCACTAAATAGGACATCACCAACAAAGGCTAACTTAGTTTCTTCAGAGTAAAATACAACATGCCCAGGTGTATGCCCTGGAGTGTGGATAACCGACAATTCTTGCTGACCAAATCGAATACGGTCACCATCGTTGAACCATTCATCCGGTTGAAAATTCGTTGTGGGAGGGAAACCAAACATCTGACTTTGACTCTCTAATGCTTGCAGCCAGAAGTTATCTTCTTCATGTGGGCCATGAATAGGGAGGTCAAACAAGGTATCTGATAATTCCACTGTTCCACCGACATGATCTAAATGCCCGTGCGTTAAAATTATCTTAATAAGCTGAACCCCAAGTTCATTCACTTTTCCGATGAGCTTCTTAACATCACCACCGGGATCAACGATGACGCCTTCCATTGTTTCGTCACACCACACTATCGAACAATTTTGAGCAAATGCTGTTACGGGCAGCGTAAAATATTGTAATGCCATGATAAACCTTACCTATCAACATAATTGATGTTTTTCAAACGATGAGTAATCGACATCAATAACAGTAACTTAATAAAATTGGAATGACTATGGCAAGAATTTGTTCACAACGCAAGTACTACAACGATTTCCAATGATTATCCCATTGAATAGAAGTCCGTATAGGCTCGAGTTCGCCCATTGGTGAATACGCTAAGACTTTACCCACTCCTGAACTAAGATACAGCTTATCTTTAATGTTGGTTGCCCCTGATGCATCCGGTAATACATGCAGCTCTTCTAACGTTAGAGAATGTCGAGACCACACCCCATAGCAATTTCCTCGTGGAGAGGTGGCGATAATCCAATCTTTATTTGAAGTAATACTGGCTATATAACCGTTAAATCTTGCCCACTCTTCTGGTTCAGCCTGTAAATAATGTAGTTCTTTACCCTGTTGATGGATCGCAACCAAAGGGGCCGTTGTATCCTCGCCACCACGCAACTGTTGCCCACAAAATACGGTATCAATACCATCATGGGCAAGATGCCTGATACTTAATTTCGAGTTAGGTAATGTATGTTGGGATAATACTTCACCATTCAATCCTAAGTAAGTCAGGTTAGGTGCCATTGTGCTGATATTCAATGGCTTTCTTTCTTTCGTATGAACTCCACCCACGCCCACCGCTAACGTATTTTGAGGGGTTAATATGATCTCATGTGGGCCAATACCAAATCCTGTAAATTCAGCAACTTTCTGATATTTGTCCCTGGCATCATACACACCAACATACCCACGACTATTGTTTACATGCCCTTCTGTGACATATAAAAATTGTCCATTCTTCGAGTACACTCCATGTCCATAAAAATAACGGTGACGTTGAGGTTTTATCGTGTGTAGGTAATCCCCCGTTTCAACATCAACAACGATAAAATAGTGTCCAGGCCTTCTTGCAAAGATCGTGGCTTGGTTAGTGGTTGGGTGCGTAGCAACACCATGCCCTCTCGAAGGTAATGGCCAAGAATGTTGCAATTGCCCTTTGATATCAATAGCACAAGCTTGATATTCATTAACGTTTCTAATCGCACAACCAATCAGTTCTGATTTTGGCGTATTCAATGACGAACACCCCGATAGTTGCCCTAGTGTTGAGACACCAAGGCCGCTATACAGTAATGTTTTCAATGATCGTCGTTTGTTTTGATCAACATTTATCATTTGTTTAAATCTATTTGATTGGTGTTCCTATACAAGTCAGTCACCGTTGATAATTAATCGCCATCAGTGGAGTTAAAGCCAAGGATGATACCTAACTTAATCGCAGATTCTTCAGATAACTTATAACGTAAGTGGTTCAATCGGTTATAGTTATTTAATGCATCTCGGTACCCTTCTTTCGTTTGAATCGTTTCAAACAATGAGCGATTAGATGGCCATGCCTCAAGAACATCACTAAACTGCTGTTTGATATCATCAGCCAGTGCAACATGTCCTTGATTACGTAAAATCGCATCTAACCCTTGTCCTTTAGCAAAGTATAATTTTTCAAGTGAACGAATATTATACTCTAGATTCTCATAAGATGTTTCTGAACGCCAAGCTTCAGCAAAGTGCGCTCTTGGTTGTCCAATCTTAGCTAAAGGTCTCTTCATTTTGCTCAATGCATAATCCAGTTGATTCGTCATTAGAGCGAGGTACTCTTTATGCCAAGCTTCTTCATCTAACGATGTCCAAGGATTATCTTGCCATGCCTGTTGAATCTGTTCTGATGTCGTGACTAAATTACCTGAAATCGCGGCTCCAAGAGCGCATTTTTCATTGTTCTTAATAGCTTGTGATTCTTCATCATAGAGAAGCCACTCGATCGCTCCAATGCCTTGAACTGCGACACTTTGATTCGAAATATCACTGGATGTCCACGATGTTGACTCTGCGAGTAATGCTCGCATTTTTCTCCCCGTTGTATTTTTTTTATCAGGCCAATATTGCATATTCCAGCTTTGAGCTATCGCTTCTTCCGGGCCACGTTGCTGCGCTTGAAGCATCATCCAAGAATGAGCGACATCACCCCATGCTTTCTTTAATGCTGCCTCATCCGTTCCACAGGTTTCGGTGTAGGAAATGGCTAAGCCTTTTGTACTTTGATGCAAATTCTGAGCATAAGATTGCTCTATCTTAAAAACTTCATGACTCGGATGTGGAGCGGTCGAAAACATTGAGCTGCACCCCGCTAATGCCAACGCAGAAACACTTGATATGAACACTTTCATATGACTTCACCAATATTCTAATAACGATTAAAGAGAACGTAAAAAAGCTACAATCGCTTCACGTTCTTCCTGATTAAATTTGATCACTTGTTGTTTCGCAGATTCAGCTTCACCACCGTGCCACAAAATCGCTTCTAATTCATTCCTAGCTCGGCCATCATGCAAAAAATAGGCGTGTCCATTCACTTCTTGAGTATAACCTAATCCCCATAGAGGTGGTGTTCTCCACTCTTGCCCTGACGCTAAATATTCCTCACGATTATCCGCTAACCCTTTCCCCATATCGTGCAATAATAAATCGGTGTAGGGATGAATAATTTGGTTTGATAAAGCGGTTCTATCCGACCTATTTTCCGTTTTTACTTTGGGTTTATGACAATCAACGCACCCTGTTTGTGTAAATAGTGTCTCACCTAAAATAACGAGTGGATCATCAGTATTACGCCTAACCGGTACCGCTAAATGCTGCGAATAGAATTCAACAAAATTAAGGATTTTATCACTTACCTCGATCTCTCCGCCATTCGGCAGCTCATCACAAATGTTCTGGGCTTGAGTACAATTTTCATTAGGGAATAGCGTCGTCGTTAAGCCAAGGTCACCATTAAAGGCCGCTGCATTTTGTTGCATCAGATTCGGTTGACCGGCTTTCCAACCAAATCGACCGATCACATGTTGCTCTTTTCTCACATCCCATACTTGATTTAATCGTCCCGATATACCGTCTTTGTCGTGATCCAATGGGTCAGCCCAACGTGTTAACGTCTTTTCTGGTATGGATTCTAATAACCCCAACCCAATCATTGGTGGAGCGACTCTTGCTGAGAGCAAAACATTATCGTGAATGGGCCCAAAACCAAATTCCGATAACTGTATATTGGGTTTTCTGAGTTTGACCACCGTCCCATCGGTGAAGGTAATCGGCACTTCTGTATAGTCAACATGGATTTGAGCTTCTGGCTTATGCCCTGGTAGTGCAAAATTCTGAATCTGTTCTCCATATGTTGGCTCTGGCACTACACCAAACATCTGCTGTTGTTGTTTTTGTATATCAGATTCAGCAAGAAGGCTTATTCGTACCAGCATGGATATTGGTTGTTTATCCTGTGCCTCTGGAGGGTGTCCTCTGCCGTCTTTAATGTGGCAATTTTGACAGCCATTCGTATTAAACAAGGGTCCTAGCCCATCACGGGCATCCGTTGTTGCTGGGGCTTGGACCCAAGGGTTTCTAAAAAAACTATTCCCGACACTGAAATCCAACTTATCCATTAAAGGGAGATTTGCCGCAGGCTGAGAAAAGGCATTGTGTCCCGTTTTATCTACACTTGTCTTTCCTCCTGATGTGTTATCAAAAGCGTGTAGATGAGCCGAAAAAAGAAGAGTGGCTAATAACGTTGTGATTACTGCATTCATAAACTGACCAAATAATACATAAATATACAGGAACAATAAAAGAAAAATGGATAGCGAGGCGCTATCCATTTTTTATACTCAAATAAACAAACCAATCAATATTAAAATTCGTGATCAGCTGTATCTGGGTTTAAAGATGAAACGCCAACCAATTTTGATGCACGTTCGATAGCTTCCGTCTGTTTCACTAAAGAAGTGATGGTCTCATTGATTAATGCATTACCCTTTTTATTACCCGATGCAATCAATTGGTCAAAGTACTGACCATTTTCTGCTGATGTCACTAGTTCACCAACTTGTGCACGCGTATCATCAAACTGTTCTTGAATTTCATCTGCTGCTGCTGCATCATTTTGAGCGACTAAATCAGCAATACTAGGCCCATCGATCACACTGCCGTCTGCTCGCTTGTATTCACCTGTATAAACGTTATAAATACCTTGCTCATTGTAGTAATGCGAATTATGTGTGTTATCCGAAAAACAATCATGTTCATCTTCTGTTGAGTTCGCTTCTAACGCAACTTTCATACGCTCACCAGCCAACTCACCTAATGACAGTGACCCCATACCAAATAACATTTTACGTAGGCCATTATCTGATGAATCATTCAATAACTCTTCGCGGTAGTTCCCAGCTTCTTCTGAAGACCACTGCTTCTCCATCCAAGTTAAGTCCTGAATAAGTAGCTCTGATGCGGCTTGAATATATTGAATACGACGATCACAGTTGCCATTCGTACAGTCTGCACCTTGAGCAAAATCAGTATGAGAACGCTCACCTGCACCGGTATTTGTTCCGTTTAAATCTTGTCCCCATAATAGGAATTCAATCGCGTGGTAACCTGTCGCTACATTCGCTTCTGAACCACCAAGTTCATTAAGGTCAGCCAGTAGCTCTGGTGTAATCGTTTTAAGATCTAATGTTGAAGAACCAAACTGTAAACTTTCATTATTCACAATATTGGCTGTTGCACCATCGTTACCTAATTCATATTGGTAATCCGTTGCAACGTAATCAATCATACCTTCATCTAGAGGCCATGCATTCAATTGACCTTCCCAATCATCAACAACGGCGTTACCGAAACGGAAAACTTCTGATTGTTGATAAGAAACACGAGCTTTTAACCATGCTTGTTTTGCTGCTTCTTGATTTTCTTTTGATGGGTTAGCAACAAACGTATCAATAGCTTGATCAAGTTGCTCTGCTGTCGTTAATGAATCTTGATATACCGCATGTGCAATATCTGCATAATGTTCAACAACTTGTTCCTTTGTTACTTGAGAAGGCTCTGTAGAAGCACAACCAACAATAGTTAATGCGAGAAGAGAAAGTGGAAAATGTTTGCGCATAATTAGCCTACTATAATTTTATGACGTATTTCATCTATCTAATGAATTAAAAAGGCGAAAATAAAGCGTTCATCAATGAATGCTCTGTTTCGTATATTCACCATGTTATTGCTAATAATACACTTGAATGAGAATGATTAGCAATAACATGGTGAGGTTAAAACAATTCAACTCAGTGCTGTCGATCACATTTAGCACATATATTACCTCTCAATGATACTAAAAAGCCCCAAAACGATTAAATACCCCTTCATTTGGGTATTTCAATCAATTTTGGGGCTTTTAGCTATTCAATGAACACTGCTCAACTGAATAGAATCAAATACGTTACAGATCTAAATCATGTTTTCCATGAGCAACTTTTGCAGCTAAGTAACTTTCATTACCTTGCTTTATATGAGCAGAAGTATTCAACACTTTATCAATTTTAATACCATGACTTGTTAGCTCACGAATTTTGCGTGGGTTATTCGTCACTAATCGTACCGTTGTTATGCCTAATGCATTTAGCATTTGAGCTGCTTCTGTAAAATCACGAAGATCATCAGGAAAACCAAGGTGATTATTCGCTTCATAGGTATTCATACCTTCACTCTGAAGTTTATAAGCGTCAATCTTATTGTACAATCCAATACCACGCCCTTCTTGGCGTAGATACAATAAAATACCACCTTGTTTACCCATTAACTCAATAGTCTCATCAAGTTGTTCACCACAATCACAACGTGAAGAGTGGAATACATCACCGGTTAAACATTCCGAGTGCATTCGAACGATTGGAGCGCTCTTTTCCATGTCCGCTTTTTTAAAAATAATCGCGACATGCTCGTTGTCTGTTTTTAGTCCATTGAAAGAGACTATTTCCGCGTCGATGTGGCTTTGCTTACCTACTTTTAAATCGACTCGACCTCTAACTTCAGCCATTATCAGTCCAAATTATTCAGTTTTAAAATTTTGCTAAATTATACTTATAATCAAACAAAACACTAGACTATGTTGCTTTTACACAACTCAATTTTTTTTCACTATCCAGTCTCTTTTATCGATGACCAATCTTCACCTTACCATTCGAATGGAACCACAAGGCTTGCTTTCTACGGCGTGCAATAAGGATTGGACCATCATCATAAAATAAAAAGTTCTTCCAATGCTTTTTAAACGTGACCCATTTTGTTTCTATGATGTTGTACTTTTCATAACAAAAGTACACAGTCACATCATCTTGCCAGTCTATATGCGCAAGCACTTCAGAGGGTAAATCATCGGAATCGTCATTATCCCACTCTGGCATCCATTCCGTTTCAGAATCCCAAGAATCAAGCTTTTCAGGCCAATCACTTGATGCAAAACGCTCATAATCAGGACTGGTAGCGCTCACATTTTCTTTCCAAAATTGCATAGATCGAGCTTGATCCATAGGCTTAATCTCAGCCAATGCTTGTTCATTTAATGGCATTGAGGGGTGAGTAAAGATCCACTTTCTTGAGTACTCATCAACCGGAAGGTAAGACATAAAACCTCTGTAATTATTGATATTGAAAATTTGGATTAATCAACGATGTTAAAATATGGTCTTGCCATTCATCATTGATCAATAAATAGTTCTTCAAAAAGCCTTCTTTTTCAAAACCCAGCTTCGTGAGGACAGATTCACTTTTTTTATTGTGCGGCATATACGCTGCTGATATACGATGTAAATTATGGATAGTAAAAAGATAATCTACCACGAATTTAACTGAGCGACTCATTATGCCCTGTCCTTGAGAGTGCTCATCTAAAGCATACCCAATATTGCAGCCATGTAATGGAAAACGACATAATTGACTAATTGAAATAGAGCCCAGCATTGTCCCCGTCGTTTTCGATAGGATAATAATATAAAACCCCATTCCTCTTTTTTGTAACTCTAATAAACCTAATAGGCGTTGAGTCCAACCTGAATGAGTATAAAATGCCGTTTCACGCTTAGGCTCCCAATGTTGCAAATGCGCTTTGTTCTCTAAATAAAAATCGACAATAAGTTGTGCATCCATGACTTCTGCACATCGCACGATAATATCGTCATCTTCTTTATACATAGAGGCTGGAGTACTCACTTTGGTGCGCATAATGAGGTCCTATTTTGATGATTTATTAATGCCATACTCTCGTAACTTATTTGCGATGGCAGTATGAGACATACTGAGTCTTTTGGCCAACTTACGACTTGATGGGTACGTTTGGTATAACTGCTGCAATATCTCAGATTCAAACTCGCTCATCATATCATCCAGCGTGCCTTCAAAAGAGTCTATTTTCTTTAAGTTCAATGCTTTTTCATCGCTTGGAAGTTGAAAATCCGACAACGTGATTTGTGGCTTCATTTCCGTTAATGCTCTTAATACGGCGCTATTAAATTGTCTAACATTACCAGGCCAAGTGTATTGAGATAAAGAATCTAATAATCCTTCATTATAATCTGGAATCGCACAGTTGAGTGTTCGCGCATGTTGGTGTAGAAAGACATCAAGTAACCCCGGGAGATCGTCTTTACGCTCTCTTAAAGCTGGAATGTCTAATGTTAATACGTTCAAGCGATAATACAAATCTTCGCGAAAAGTCCGTTCCGTTGATAATTTATACAGATCATGTCGGGTGGCCGCAATAATTCGCACATCAACATGAACTTCATTGGCTTCTCCGACACGGCGGAAAGTACCATCTTGCAAGAATCGTAATAACTTTATCTGTAAATGAGCGCTCATTTCACCGATTTCATCTAGAAAGACCGTTCCACCGTTCGCTTGCTCAAAGATACCCAATGAATCTTGTTCATACTGAGACGTCGATGAACGCCCAAATAACTCAGTCTCAACAGCATCATCAGGAATAGAAGCACAACTTAATATGAGAAAGGGTTTAGTGGCTCTCTTGGAGCGATAATGACAAGCACGTGCAATGGCTTCTTTGCCGACCCCGGTTTCACCTGTGATTAATAAAGGTTGTTCCAGCAACGATAAATGTTGCGCTTTTTTAATGCATTGCTCAAAAGACGATGAAAATGCGGTAAACGCTTCAAACCCTAATGTATCGCCACTTTCTATCTTTATCGTGTCTGTATCTAGGTTTTGATGTTCAATTGTAATGACAATACTACTGAGTCGCTTTTGGCTTTCATCTAACGATATGAATATGGGCCTGATACGAGCTAAGAATGACACGTTTTGTCTACTCACCGTCGCTTGAAAACCACAAAGGTCATGCATGATGGGATCAAGACTCGGAAAATCATCAAAAATGTCTGCAAGAGATAACCCCGTAAGGTCGTCTACAGAAAACAAAGGTGCTAATAGTATTTGTGCTGCTTGATTATAATTGGCTATACATCCATTTAAATCTAAGGAAAGAGTCGCACTAGGTAATGTATCCACTATCGAAAATAGTTCTGCGTTTTTACGTTCTAATGGCGTATAAGGTACTTTACGTACATCTTGCACACCGTTAATTAAACGTATTTTTGCCATTAGCTTGCTAAATTCATCAAAACAGACTTCGGGACAATGTATGTAAAGCATGCCTCGCTTATGATCTAGCTCTATATCTTTTAAATTAATATTGTCACTGGCTAGAATATCCAATAGCTCATGCGTTAACCCTAACCTATCTTCACAGCTGACTTCCAATCGCATAAATTGCCCTACTTGAACTGTAACGAATTATTGACACCTAGTGTCGCCTAAGGATTGGAATTGGTCAATAGGTTTATCACCCCGCTCACTGTGCTTGCTTTTTAATCACTGGCGTCTGATTTTTAACCTTCATGTGATATGAGTTACACATTGTAACTAATTGACCCAATAAACTGACATTTTTTACTTTTCAAAGGGCTCATAAGCTGGTTTACTTACGGCCTAATATGCGCCAACCTTTCTTTTTGAACGTGTAAAAATGGATTTACACATGATTCATTCTGGCGCCACATTGAAAATAGTAATAATAATTTGGAGTTATTGTGGCAACTACAGGTAATTCTGCTCCTCGTGATTCGTGGGGCTCGAAACTTGGTTTCGTAATGGCAGCAGCTGGTTCTGCTGTTGGTTTAGGTAATATTTGGAAATTCCCATACACTGCTGGCGAAAACGGCGGTGGTGCATTTGTAATGATTTACCTTTTATTCGTTCTATTCATCGGCTTTAGCGTTATGCTAACCGAATTTGCAGTGGGTCGTAAAACACAGCGTGCTGCTGTTGGTGCATTTAAATCAACGGATAAGAAATGGTCGTTTGTTGGTGTAATGGGCGTTGTTTCTGGTCTACTTATCATGGGTTTCTACCCTGTTGTTGGTGGCTGGGCATTAGCTTACATCCCTAAAGTTGCTGGCGGTATGTTAGATACTCCTGCTGCTATTGGTGATAGCTTTGGTTCTTTCATTGGTAGTACTGAGCCTCTAGTGTGGATGGCTATTTACCTAGCAATGAACTTACTGGTTGTTTCTCGTGGTATCTCTGGTGGTATCGAGAAAGCAGGTAAGATTTTAATGCCTCTTCTATTCATCATCCTAATTGTTGTTTCTGTGAAGGGTTTATCTTTACCAGGCGCAATGGCTGGTCTTGAATACCTATTCTCACCTGACTTCTCTAAAGTAGACAGTTCTGTTGTTCTTGCTGCTCTTGGTCAAGCATTCTTCTCTCTATCGCTAGGTATGGGTTGTATGATTACATACGGTAGCTACCTTAAGAAGAAAGAGAACCTAGTTCAAACTACCGGTATGGTAACGGCGATGGATACCTCTGTTGCTATTCTAGCGGGTGTGGCTATGTTCCCAGCCATGTTTGCTTTTGGCATTGATGTTGCTGCTGGTCCTGGTCTTGTTTTCGTTGTTGTTCCTCAGCTATTTGCTGAAATGGGCGGCGCTGGTCTTATCTTTGCTCTAATGTTCTTCATTGGTTTAACGGTTGCAGCATTAACGTCTTCTGTTTCACTATTAGAAGTGTGTGTTTCTTACCTAATCGATGAGAAAGGGTTAACGCGCGGTAAAGCCGTACTACTTGCTGGTGCAGCAATGGCTGTAATGTGTGTGTTTGCTTCTCTATCTCTTGGTGGTGTTGGTCCAACATTATTCGGTAAAGGTGCATTCGATATCTTCGATCTACTTACTGATAAAATCTTCCTAGCGGTTGGCGGTATGCTTGTGTGTATCTTCGCGGGTTGGAGACTAAACAAAGAAGATCTTAAGAAAGAAATCACAAATGACGGTGAAGTATCATTCCCATTATTTAACCTATGGTATGTGCTTGTTAAGTTCATCATCCCTGTTGCTGTTGCTATCGTAGCACTATCTGGTATTAAATCAGGTTTCGATGCGGGCGTTGGTGAAATCATGACACTGGGTGTTGCTATGTTTGTTGTTGCTGCTATCTTCTCTAAGAAGCTATAAATAACAATCAACGTAACTAATGTTATCACTCTTAATAGTCAGTAGACTTTAAGAGTGAACAACACTAAAAAAGCGAGAGTATAAACTCTCGCTTTTTTTATTTAAGCTACTGAAGCTGTTTATTGTTAGCGACTTATTTATGTCCTAATAATAAAGAACCTTCAATCGGGGTATATTGACTGGCTGCTTGTTTCAGGGAATCAGCTGTTAATGCATTCACACCATAAACCTCAACGAACTTTCCTTTTTCTTTCAATTTATCAACCAATAATTGAAAATCACCATCACCTGAAACTAAAATAACGTCATCGACCTCTGGCGCATGTTCTAGAGCATCGATAACAATACCGACATCCCAATCGCCTTTAGCACTGCCATCAGATCGCTGAATAAAAGGTTTTAACTTTACGTTAAAGCCAATCGCTCTCAGAATATTTTGAAATTCCCTCTGCTTAGTGTCACCTCGATCAATTGCATACGCATACGCCTTGACGACTTCTCTATTTTTCGACACTTCCGCCCAAAATGTGTTGTAATCAAAATTACAACGATAAGCCTCGCGACATGTGTAATAGACATTTTGTATGTCCACTAAAATTAATGCTTTTTTCATTTATATCCCTGATGATAACTTGATGATGTTTATTCTTAACAGATGATTTATTAACGATATCGCCCTCGTCGAGCAGATGTCGCTTTCCCCGCTAAACTGATTAATGTTTGATTGGTATTGGCATGACAGATTGCTGCTCCTAATGCATCCGCGGCATCCGCTTGCGGCCTTGCAGGAAGCTTTAACATTTGCTTCACCATATGTTGTACCTGAGATTTATCCGCTGCACCCGTCCCTACTACCGATTGTTTAATCAAACGTGCCGCGTATTCAAATACCGGTAAATCGGCATTCACCGCAGCAACAATCGCACTGCCTCTTGCTTGCCCTAGCTTTAATGCCGAATCGGCATTTTTAGACATAAAAACTTGTTCTATCGAAAACACATCGGGCTGGTACTGTTGAATAATCTCTGATACACCAGCATAAATGACCTTAAGGCGGGCAGGAAGCTCCTTTTCTTGAGTTCGAATACAACCACTACCTAAATAACTTAAATGTCGACCTTGTTGGCGTATTACGCCGTATCCAGTAATACGAGATCCAGGATCAATCCCTAAAATGATCGTCATACTTTCCTCTTAACACGAGTGACAAAAAACCCTTATATCAACTGATAGACTCAATCGACATAAGGGTTTTTAACATCATAGATAAATAACGATGCTATTATTTTGCGTGTCTTTCTTTTAGCTTGTTGATAACAACATCCATAGACAAGCCTTGATCCTGCAATAAAACCATTAAATGGTAAATAAGGTCAGCCGACTCGCACACTAACTCCGCCTTATCACCCGACGTCGCCGCAAGCGCGACTTCAACGCCTTCTTCACCCACTTTCTGTGAAATACGCTTGGTGCCACGGGAGTACAAGTGCGCGGTATAAGACGAATCTGGATCGGCATTTTTTCTTTCAGCCAGCAGTTGCTCCAACTGATGAAGCCAAACCCACTGTGTTTCTTCCGCTTTATCTGCATCCCAACAGGTTGTTGTTCCTGTATGGCAAGTGGGTCCTATTGGGCGTACCTTAACTAATAACGTATCGTTATCACAATCCAAAGAAACATTCACTAATTGCAGAACATTACCCGATGTTTCTCCCTTCGTCCAAAGACGCTCTTTAGTGCGAGAAAAGAAAGTAACATTCCCTGTTTCATAGGTTTTTTTCAGTGCATCTTGATTCATGTAGCCCATCATCAGCACTTGGCTAGACTGAAAATCTTGAATAACAGCAGGAACTAAACCATCGACTTTATTCCAGTCAATTCGTTCTGAAAGAGTCACTGCATCTGCGACATTAAAACTCATAATCTTACCTCTACACCTTCTGCTTTCAAAAATTGCTTAAGTTCACCAATATTAATGACTTGCTTATGAAATACCGATGCCGCCAGTGCACCGTCTACGTTTGCTTTATGATAAGCATCGGTAAAATGTTCCATGGCACCCGCACCACCAGAAGCAATTAATGGAACGTTGCATACGGCACGTACCATGTTTAATTGTTCAAGATCATACCCATTTCGCACGCCATCTTGATTCATCATATTCAAAACGATTTCACCAGCACCGCGCTTTTGCACTTCTTGAACCCAGTCTTTGGTTTCCCATTTAGTCGCTTTAGTACGTTCTTCATCACCGGTAAATTGATAGACTTGGTACTTACCGGTTTCTTTATCAAAATACGAGTCAATACCAACAACAATACACTGGACACCAAATTTATCCGCTAACTCGGTAATCAATTCTGGATTCGCTAATGCAGGTGAATTAATCGATATTTTATCCGCACCAAACTCAAGGATACGAGCAGCATCTTCGGCCGACTTAATACCACCAGCAACACAAAAAGGGATATCAATCACTTCAGCAACACGCTGAACCCAGCTTTTATCAACCACACGAGCATCACTTGAAGCGGTAATATCATAAAAAACCAGTTCATCAGCGCCTTCTTCGGCATAACGTTTCGCAAGGGGAACAATGTCACCAATAATTTCATGATTACGGAATTGAACGCCTTTGACGACTTGTCCGTCACGAACATCAAGACAAGGAATTATTCGCTTTGCCAACATTCGAATGCCTCCTCAGCGGTAAATTTGCCATCTAATAAAGCACGCCCAACGATCACACCTGAGACACCTGAGCCTTTTAATGCAGCGATATCTTCTAAACTACCAATACCACCAGACGATTGGAATTGAACTTGAGGGTATTGTTTACATAGGTCGATATACAGTTCAACATTGGATCCAGCGAGTGTACCATCACGAGAAATATCCGTGCATAGGACATGCTTTAAGCCTACCGTTAAAAAGTCTTCGATCAGTGCTTCAATCGTCACACCTGAGTCTTCTTGCCAACCAGAGATAGCCACTTTACGTATACCATCTTCATCAATATTAATATCAAGAGCTAATACAATGCGCTCAGCACCGTATTTTTCCATCCACCCTTTAACGAGTTCTGGTTGTTTCACTGCTGTTGAACCCACAACAACACGTTGAGCACCTGCTTCTAATAGATCCACAACATCTTGCTCTGTGCGTACACCGCCACCAATTTGAATATGAGCAGGTGTACTCGCTAATAGTGTCGCGATAAGATCTAATTGACGAGCGGACGTATCCTTTGCTCCGGTTAAATCAACAAGGTGAAGCCAATTCGCTCCAGCATTATGATATAAGTTAAATTGTTCAGCAGGATCGACTTTGTACTCAGTTACTTGGCCGTAATCACCTTGGTATAGACGTACAACCTGTCCTTCGATTAAATCAAGAGCCGGTATAATCATAACTATGTCCCTATAGTTCTAAAAAGTTCTGGATAAGCTTGGCACCCACTTTACTGGATCGTTCAGGGTGAAACTGTACACCGTAATAATTACCTGATTGCAGTGCAGAAGTGAAACTTTGTCCATAATCAGTTTGTGCTATTGTATAGTCACCTACCGGCATTCCAAAACTGTGCACAAAGTAAAAATACTCCCCCTCATCGATGCCTTTGAATAGCGGGTGCTCAGCTTTAACTGAAACCGTATTCCATCCCATATGGGGTAAAGGTAAATCACCTGTATTCAGTTTTTTCACTTCACCATCACACAAGCCTAAGCAATCCACAATCTCATCGGCTTTCTGTCCCTTTTCTTGGGAAGCTTTACCTAGCAATTGCATGCCTAAACAGATACCCAAAAGAGGTTTTTCAACTTGTTTGACTAGATTGATTAAGTCACGTTCAGCTAAGTTTTTCATTGCCTCGCTTGCCGTACCTACTCCAGGTAAAAATAGCTTATCGGCACTTAATACAATAGCTGGGTCTCTTGATATTGTGACAGTGTAACCTAGACGTTCAATTGAAAACTTTACTGATGAAATATTGGCACAGCCGGTATCAATAATGACAACATTTTGATCTGTCATTACAACACCCCTTTGCTGCTCGGAAGTTCATTTCCTTCAACTTTAATCGCTTGACGAAGTGTTCGACCAAACGCTTTAAATAAACTTTCAATAATATGATGATCGTTATGACCACCAGAAGATAGGTGCAAAGTACACGCTAAGGTATCGGTTAATGAGCGGAAGAAGTGAACCACCATCTCTGTCGATAATTCACCGACTTTTTCACGATGGAATTCGGCATCAAATTTCAGGTACGGACGACCTGATAAATCTAAAGCGCATTGAGCTAAACATTCATCCATTGGCAAGCTAAAACCAAAGCGCCCAATGCCGCGTTTATTACCTAATGCTTCTTTCAACGCTTGACCCAGAGCTAATGCGGTATCTTCCACTGTATGGTGATCATCAATGTGTAAATCACCCTTCACGACACACTTCATTTGGAAGCCGCCATGAGTAGCAATTTGATCCAGCATATGGTCAAAGAAATCAATACCAGTACTGATATGATTTCCCCCTTGCTCATCTAAGTTAACGGCAATGTTGATGTCCGTTTCTTTCGTCGTACGAGTCACTTTTGATGTACGAGCATTGAGGGTTAACTCTTTCAGTATTGTCGTCCAATTCATCGTTTCTGGGTGATACTGAATACCGCGAATAGCCATATTTTCAGCTAACTGTATATCCGTAATGCGATCGCCAATCACGGCAGAATGGGCGAAATCAACCTTACCGGCTTGTAAGTAGTCTTTTACCATACCGAGTTTAGGCTTACGACAAGAGCAATTCTCTGCCTCAAAATGAGGACAAATTAACACATCATCAAACACCACACCTTGAGATTCGAATATCTCCATCATCATGTTGTGTGGCGCATCAAATTCGTCTTGCGGGTAGCTATCGGTACCTAACCCATCTTGATTAGTCACCATCACTAAACGGTATCCAGCCTCTTGCAAAGCAAGAAGGCTTGGTATAACTAGAGGCTCTAATTTAAGTTTATCTAATCGATCAACTTGGAAGTCGACTGGTGGCTCTACAATAAGTGTGCCGTCACGGTCGATAAAAAGAATTTTTTGTTGTTTGCTCACAGACTGTTCCTCTGTCTGAAATAAAAGGTCCCTTATCTTCATATTAGAACTCAGGAACCTAATGTAAATCACTGATAATATTTACGGATGAATTCGAGAGTTTTGTCGCATTCTGTACGACTCCCGATACTGATTCTGACGCAATTCTCAATCGGTGAGTTTCTCAAGATAATGCCACTGTCCCATGTTGCTTTAAATAAAGCATCACCATCCGGGAATTGAACCAACAAATAATTGCCCCAACCAGGGTGAACCGTTAGCGCTTCAATTTTATCTAATTCATTCTGTAGATAGTGACGATTGAGATTAAGCTCATTCACTTGCTCTAGCGCTCTAGACAGTCCATCACCTGTTAACGCTTGAGTTGCGATTTCAGTTACGGGTACCGGTACTGGATACGGAGCGATGACTTTCAATAAGACATTAATTAATGACTCATTGGCTAAAGTAAAACCACAGCGTAAACCCGCTAAAGCGAACGCTTTCGACAATGTTCTTAAAATAGCTAAATGTTGATAAGACTGAAGTAAATCAACCGTCGACGCTTCTGGACAAAAATCGATATAGGCTTCATCCATCACAACAATGGCTTTGTCTTTCGTCATTTCAAGTAATGAAATAATATCCGCGCGATTAACTAAATTGCCTGTTGGGTTATTAGGACTGCATACAAAGATAACTTTGACATCATCTAAATTGGATTCAATCCCCTTGAGATCCAATTGCCAATGCTCATTTAACGGCACCGTTTTTCTCTTCACACCCATCGTTTCTGCACTGATCGCGTACATACCATAGGTCGGAGGACAAAATAAAATAGAGTCTTTATTTGGTTCACAAAAAGCACGGATCAGCAACTCAATACCTTCATCTGCACCGCGAGAGGTAAGTACTTGCTGACTACTTACCCCTGAATATTTTGCATACGCATCAATTAGGGACTGAGGTTGACATTCGCTATACCGATTTAACTTACTATGTGCAATCGAATATTCATTATCAAAAGGAGATTCATTGGCATTTAACCAAACATCTCCTGTACCACCAATTCGGCGTGCAGAAAGATAAGGCGTTAATGCTTGTACCTGTTTTCTCGCTAGTTTTTCCATAAGTCGTCGCGCCCCTATTACTTAGATTCTAGCTTTTCCACTCGAATAGTTACCGCTCGCTTGTGAGCATCTAACCCTTCAGCTTCAGCCATAGTCACTACTGTTGGAGCCAACCCTCTCAGGCCATCAGCCGAGAGCTCCTGTACCGTCATTCGTTTGGAGAAATCAGCTAACCCTAAACTAGAATACGTTCGCGTGTAGCCATACGTCGGTAATACGTGATTTGTACCCGAAGCATAATCTCCAGCAGATTCAGGTGACCAAGCACCTAAGAAAATAGAGCCTGCATTATCCAGTACTGGAAGTAACTCTCTTGCGTTATTCGTTTGTACAATCAGATGCTCTGGCCCGTAGTAGTTTGAAATCGCAACCGCTTGTGGTAATGATTCGGCAATAATAATTAAACTAGAGGCCAGTGCTTTTTCTGCTATATCAGCGCGTGAAAGCTCCGAAAGCTGTTTTCTTACCGCTTCAGCCACTTGATCGGCCATAACCGGTGATGGCGTAACAAGGACAACTTGTGAATCAGGGCCATGCTCTGCTTGGCTTAATAAGTCAGCGGCCACAAAATCTGCATCAGCGTCTTCGTCTGCGATGACAAGCACCTCAGATGGGCCTGCTGGCATGTCAATCGCAGCCCCTTTAAAATCGTTACTGACTTGTCGTTTTGCTTCTGTAACAAACGCATTACCAGGACCAAAAATCTTGTCGACTTTAGAAACACTGTCCGTACCATACGCCATTGCTGCAATCGCCTGCGCACCACCAAGGCTGTATACCTCGTCGATACCACATAATTTAGCGACATACAGAATTTCATCAGCAATTGGCGGCGGCGAACATAATACCACTTTGTTACAGCCGGCAATTTTAGATGGGACGCCAAGCATCAGTACCGTTGACGGTAATGGTGCACTACCACCTGGGATATACAGTCCGACTTTTTGAATCGGACGTGTTATCTGCTCACATACCACACCAGCTTGAGTTTCTACTTTCAGATCCTTAGGCTTTTGTGCGTTATGAAAGGTCGTAATGTTACTATACGCTTGCAAAAGCGCTTCTTTCATCTTTTCAGATAGACGCTCTTCTGCCTCATCGATTTCAGTTGAAGTAATGCGGATGTCATTTAACTCAACTTTATCAAATTTTGCGGTTAACGCTTTTAAAGCTATGTCACCATCGGCTTTAACTTGCTCAATGACACTCGATACCGCTGAAGTAATATTCGCACCTTCAGTTATTGCAGGACGCTCTAAAATACTTTCTTGTTGAGATTCACTCAATGATTGCCATACCAAGGTACGCATAGGATTACCCCATCATTTTTTCAATTGGTAGTACTAAGATAGAACTCGCTCCTAAAGCTTTAAGTTCTTCCATTGTTTCCCAGAATAACGTTTCAGAACTCACCAAGTGAATCGCTACTTTGCTCTCATCACCGGCTAATGGTAATACTGTAGGTTGCTCGGCACCTGGAAGTAATGCCGTGACTTTATCTAAGCAATCAACAGGGGCATGCAGCATGATATATTTGGATTCTTTTGCCTGCTGTACACCTTGCATACGCGTTAGCAGTCGTTCGATCAAATCTATTTTTTCTGCTGAGAATTCACCTTTACGCTGAATTAATGTTGCTTTAGATTGAAAGATCACTTCGGCTTCTTTCAGACCATTTGCTTCAAGTGTTGCGCCTGTCGATACCAGATCGGCAATCGCATCAGAAAGGCCTGCGCGAGGTGCAACTTCAACCGAGCCAGTCAGCATAATCGTTGAAAAAGGTACGCCCTTTTCATCCATAAATGCTTTTACAAGTTGAGGGTAAGAAGTCGCAATACATTTACCTGCCAAGTCCTGCGGACCGTTATACTCATCTTCTTTATTAATCGCGATAGATAAACGACAGCCACCAAACTCAAGACGACGCAATGTATTAAATTCACACGCTTCTCCGCCAGCTAAACGGTCAAGGCGAACTTCTTCTAATTCATTCTCGCCAATAAAACCTAAGTCAACAACACCATCCATGATCAACCCTGGAATATCGTCATCGCGTACCAGTAGTAAATCAATTGGCATGTTGGTCGAATGAACAACCAGTCGTTCACCCATAATGGTAAATTTCACACCACATTTCTTTAGTAATGCTTGGCTTTCTGTGCTTAAACGGCCTTTTTTCTGAATTGCAATTCTTAAACGTTGTGTATCCATGTCAGTACCCTAAATCATCGTCCCTAAATATAAATCTCAAATCCATATATAAAATGAGTGCTAATAAAAAACCCCCGGTGACAGCGTCTCCCGAGGGTTTCAAAATATATGAGTTGATAGCCTCCGGGATAATTGCCTCCCGGTATACGTACACCTCCCGAAAGACTAAGCTGGGTAATGGTGATGATGAATTATTTGAATAAATGTGTTATTCATTTCATTTCCGTATAATGGTTATCTATCAAATGTATAACTTCACACTATATAAGGTCTGAACCTTTTGCAACCTTAAATTGTATCTTTTTTAAAAACTTCATATTTGCGCTCGCAAAACACTCAGTTTAACGATATACAACTGTGGTTAATTATATACAACTATGTTTAACAGCGTACAACTCTTCTTAACTAAGGACATTCATCTAATTTCGTTTTTGATAAAAGTGATAGCAATACACAGACCACAACAAAAGCACCTGAGGCAGCCGCAAGACTCATTACAGTAGATTGAGTAAAGCCTAGTGCTATGAACCCAACAGAAGCAATGATGGCAACACTCAGCGCATAAGGTAACTGTGTAATCACATGATCCATATGAGCACAGCGAGCACCGGTAGAAGAAAGTATCGTTGTATCTGAGATTGGTGAACAATGATCACCGAATACAGCACCAGCCAATACAGCACTTAGCATCGGTAGCATTAACATGACATCTGTAGCCCCAGCTAAATCACCGGCTATCGGTAACATAATACCGAACGTACCCCATGATGTACCCGTCGAGAATGCCATAACGCCTGACAACAAGAAAAGAAGAACTGGTAACCATTGTGGACCGATACTGCCTTCTAGTTGGCTTGATAAATAAGCGCCTGTTTTCATGTCTCCAATGACAGATCCAATCGTCCAAGCGAATAATAAAATTAACATAGCACCAAACATCGATTTAGCACCCATCCATAATGTAGAGCCAATTGTCGTCGCTTTAATTGGTTGTCTCAGTACCGTCCATAAAGCAACAGCTAAACCGGCTAATCCACCGTAATTTAAGGATAAGCCTACATCGGTATTTTCAAATGCACCTAAGATATTAAACGCTTTACCATCCGCACTTAATGCTTGTCCACCGGTATATAACATCGATGCCACAGTTGCGAATATCAGGACTAAAATTGGTAGAACAAGATCAGATACTCTTCCGTGCTCACTCTCTACGATATCAAGCTCTTCTGTCGATTCCTCTGCTGACTTCTGATCATTATCATTATAACCACAGCCACGAGATGCTTTTATTTCATGCTTTCGCATTGCACCAATATCAAGTTGGAACCATGCCACAGCAAACACCATTAATAATGCAAACAAAGCATAGAAGTTCATTGGTATCATTTGAACAAAAGCACTGAACGCAGAATACTCGGTGACTTCGTGCGTGACTAAAATTCCACCAACGACCGTAATAATATACGCACCCCAACTTGATGCTGGCATTAATACGCACATTGGTGCTGCGGTACTATCTAATAGGTAAGCTAATTTAGCGCGTGATACATAATAGCGATCCGTCACAGGGCGAGAAATAGAGCCAACCGCTAAGCTATTAAAGTAATCATCAATAAAAATGAATACACCTAGAAAGGCTGTTAATAGTTGAGAGCCACGTTTACTTTTAATTCTCTTTTGAGCCCAATCAGCAAATGCTTTCGCACCACCTGATAACGTAAGTAAGGCTGTTGTCATTCCCAAGATAAGTAGAAAGCTAAGAATACTCATGTTCCATGAGTTAATCTCACCTTCATCCCAAAAAACAGATGACACTGTTTGAACGAGATAATTGCTCGTCCCTGTTGTTGAATAGTTACCCAATAATAAAGCGCCTAGGAGAATACCTACACCAAGGGAGATAAGAACACGCTTGGTCACGACGGACAATACCAACGCAACAATAGGAGGTAAAAGCGATATAGGGGATGTTGAAAAGTCAGCTAAATTCATGATCTTCTAAAACCAATTAAAATAATTCTGTAGTTTTTGTATCAACTACGCCATGTTGGTCAGAGATCTACTGTGCAAACCCAGCAAGTCATCCATCTAGAAGGTTTAAAATAGATTGTCCTTATCTATTCTTACAGTAGCGCTCCATAGGTTTACTCTACTTTTGTTATTGTACGAAAAGTATAGACTACGGCAGTGTTAACCCTATTCAAGTTAACCCCAGTACTTAAGTCTGATAAACTCAAACACTTCGGCAAGACACCCTTTTGGTATTGTTCTTTGGCATCACCCCAACAATACCGACTCTTGAGTCTCGCGCCTCTACACTATTTTGCTCAAATAAAACACGCAAGATAAGACATCATCAGCGATAATGCACAAAATAGGGTGGGAGATTATATAGAATATTACTTGATACGCAAGTTTTATAAGACCTAGATTTGTTAGAAGAATGACAAATCGCACCTATATTTTTATACTCATTAATACCCGGTTATTGATTCAGAATTATTCTCTATTTCCAACCTATTTTAAGTAATCTAGCCACTTTATCACTCAGCATTGAACCTACACATCTTTAATGTAGAGAACGTAACAATGAATATTCATTGATAGTATTAATACTGAAGTCGATAAAATATTGGATTAATTTTAATCAAAGTCTAGAATCACCTTATCGGTAACATAATAACCCTGTTTTAAATGAATAAACTCGTTATAGAGTTAAATAGACATATATTATATAAATAGCCATTAAAATATTTTTATTATTATATTGAGTTATTTATTAATTTATTGTTTAATTAAACTAAGTTTGACACTACTAATGGTATATCTATGTCTGAAATAACAAAAACTCTCCTTAATCTTCGTAGTCTACGTGCCTTTTCACGCGACTTAACTTTAGAGCAACTTGAAGAAGCATTAGAAAAACTCACTACTGTTGTCGAAGAAAGACAATCTGCTGAAGAAGAAGCAAACGCAGCTAGAGCAGAAGAAGAAGCTCGCGTGGCTGAAATCGCTAATCAAATTACTAGCCAAGGTATTGATGTAGAAACATTAATGTCAATGCTAGGTGCAGAAACGAAAACGAGCAAACCAAAAGCTAAACGCGCACCTCGTCCAGCTAAATACAAATACACTGATGACAATGGCTTGGAAAAAACATGGACAGGTCAAGGCCGTACACCGTTACCGCTTCAACGTCACATTGATAATGGCGGCTCTCTAGACGATTTTTCTATCTAAATATAATTCTAGTTAATAAAAAAAGAGGCTTTAAAAGCCTCTTTTTTTATTAACGTTCCCAATAAGCTTCTTCTAAGCTATCTTCTCTTTCTGGTAAGCCTCGTGATAATCGAGGAGAATGTTGAATTAAGACTTCATAACTCGCACGATTAGAGTACTTACATACTTGTGATAACGATGAATACGTTAAGTATTCATATTTATGTTTGCTCGAATTTGGAACATTCGACTTATGGTATGCATTAGCTGCCATGTCATGTAGCAATGCAGATAATGCAGCATCACCTGCCCCATTCGTATTTTTAATCTGTTCTGGTCCGCCCATATAGGGTGCGATATGTGAGTAAACTTTTAATGGGTTATCACAATCTGCTTTTAAGGCAGCACGACTGAATTCATACTCATTGAATTCCGGTATAGCACCAGGTAATAAAGGCAAAGACGTGGTGCGTTTCGCTGATTCTTCGGTGTAGCCGGCCATATAGAGTCCAGCAGGCCCCGCAGTACATAAAACTAAATCAGCCCAGTCCAATACTTTATCCGCAGCAAGCAGTGGATCGGATTCACCCGTAAGCGCCTCACCTTCATCTTCATTCATCGCAACCACATTGACATGCTCTTGTATAAAGTCTTGCCAAAATTCTGGTTGATCGCAGATAACAAACTTAGTACCTAGAGTTAAAACAACAGGAATATCATGTTGCTTCGCGTACTTAATTGCTGTCATCGCTGCCTCAAACATAGGATCGCTTCCTTTCCCACGAATAAGGTAAGCACTAAGGACCAATGCTGATGCATTTTGGAAAATGGCTTCAGGGATGCTTTCAGGATGTAATTGGTTCATTTTACCTTCACTGATCGCAAAGGTTCTTTCCCCATCTTCAGTGATCAATGTAAAGCAACGCCCTATTGGACCATCTACACCTTGTAGGTAGTTTAAATCCATACGACTTGATGTTTTACATAGATATTGATAACCATAATCACCAATATTGATGACTGAGCTCATCACACCCAATAAAATAGATTTATCATCAGATAAAACGGAATAGTTATGTAGTGAATTCCCGATTGTACCGCCAGCATACTCGTTAGAAACAAGGTTATTCTCTTTAATATAGCTATATAGAGCTTCGGCCGTTTCATCATCAACCACTAATGAATGCCCTTTGCTTAAGCCGTATTTAAGAATAACATCAGAGGTCACTTTTGCCTCAATATCCACTAACGTCTGATCAATACCAATAACATGTGTTCTTTGGACTATCTTCTCGCTACCTATTGCATTAACGAGCGGGTCTCTCACATCAACAGGGAAATAGTGCTTGGATTTACGCTGACCTGGAAACTTCATATTCTCTTTTCATTATGATTACAAGATTGTGAAAGTATATACTTAAATTGCTTCAAGTTGAATGTTATAACGTCACACTGACCATTTTAGGGGTGTTTCTATCATATCATTTCTGATAAAATCTCCGCCGACGAATTAAATGAAGGTATTGAGTCAATGTCAGAAAGCACACCTAAAAAAGTGATTGTCGGTATGTCAGGTGGAGTCGATTCATCGGTATCAGCGTATTTACTTCAACAACAAGGCTATCATGTTGAAGGACTTTTCATGAAAAACTGGGAAGAAGACGACAATGAGGAATATTGTACAGCAGCAGAAGATCTGGCTGATGCACAAGCGGTGTGTGACAAACTGGGTATCCATTTACATACAATCAATTTTGCGGCTGAATATTGGGACAACGTCTTCGAATATTTCCTAGAAGAATACAAAGCTGGACGTACCCCAAACCCTGATATTCTGTGCAATAAAGAAATTAAATTTAAAGCCTTTTTAGAATTTGCTGATGAAGTACTTGAAGCTGACTATATCGCTATGGGTCACTATGTACGTCGCTCCTTTCCTAACAATGGCGAAAAGCCACAAATGTTACGTGGTCAAGACAGTAATAAAGATCAAAGTTACTTTTTATATACACTGAGCCATGAACAAATTGCTCGTAGCCTATTCCCTGTCGGTGAATTAGAGAAACCAGAAGTTCGTAAAATTGCTGAAGAGCAAGATTTAATTACGGCTAAAAAGAAAGACTCGACCGGGATTTGTTTTATTGGCGAACGTAAGTTTACCGATTTCTTATCTCGCTACTTACCTGCCCAACCTGGTAACATTGAAACACCTGAAGGCGATATAATTGGTCAACACCAGGGTTTAATGTACCATACTCTTGGTCAACGTAAGGGCTTGCATATTGGTGGTACCAAAGGTGGTGGTGGCAATGAAGAGCCATGGTATGTTGCCGATAAAGACCTTAAACGAAACGTGTTAATTGCAGTGCAAGGGGCGGATCACCCACTACTAAAATCTGAAGGTTTAATCGCTTCTCAGTTACATTGGGTTGAACGTACTCCAATAAAAGCACCTCTTCAGTGTACTGTTAAGACACGCTATCGCCAAACGGATATCGCCTGTACGATTATCCCTATTGATGATGACAATATTAAAGTGGTTTTTGATGAGCCTCAAGTTGCTGTCACTCCAGGCCAGTCCGCGGTATTCTACCAAGGTGATATCTGCCTTGGTGGTGGTATTATCGAAAAGCGTCTGTAATTAATTTGTAGGAGTAGATTTCGTGTCTAACGATCTATACAACAGAACCATTGCCTTTGCAGGCATGTGCCAAGCAGCAGCGTTAGTCCAAGAGCTAGCCAAAAGTGGCCATTATGATACAAATGCATTTGGAACATCCTTAAATGCTATTGTCAAAACAAACCCTTCTTCTACTTTAGATGTGTTTGGAGATGAAGTTGATTTAAAGATTGGCCTAGACACGTTAGCGAATAAACTCGATAGTTCACCTAATGGCAGTGAATTAACCCGATACCTCATTGGTATTATTGCGTTAGCAACAAAACTGACTCAACGTAAAGATTCCCTTTCTCAACTTGGGGATCGTATACAGATGATAGAGAGACAGTTAGACCATTATGATATTAATGATGAGAGCATGCTGTCCAATATTGCGAGCATCTATTTAGATGTGATTAGCCCTATTGGGCCTCGTATACAAATATCTGGTACACCAGCGGTACTTCAGCTTCCAATCAATCAACATAAAGTCCGTATATTGCTGCTATCGGCTATCCGATGTGCTGTTTTATGGAGACAAGTTGGAGGCCGACGTACTCATCTCATTTTCAGTCGTAAAAAGATGATTGAGCAAGCCAAAATCATCTTAGCGAGAAACTAAACCCCCATTAACCGCATTCTGTGTTCGCCACAATGCGGTTTTTGTTTTTTGACTCTACTCTTCTTAAATTAGGAGCTTTAAATGGAATTTTCTGCACTGACCGCAGTGTCCCCAATTGACGGTCGCTACGGTAGTAAAACAGCGGCGCTTCGTAGTATTTTTAGTGAATACGGTTTATTAAAATATCGTACGATTGTTGAAATTCGCTGGCTTCAAAAGCTTGCAGCAACTTCAGAAATAAGTGAAGTTCCTGCATTTAGTCAAGAAGCTAATCAATTCCTTGATGCATTAGCTGACAGTTTTTCTCAAGAAGATGCTGCTCGTATCAAAGAAATCGAACGTACCACTAACCATGATGTTAAAGCGGTTGAGTACTTCCTAAAAGAAAAAGTAGCGGACGTTCCTGAACTACACGCAATCAATGAATTTATCCATTTTGCCTGTACCTCTGAAGATATCAACAATACCTCTCATGCTCTTATGCTTAAAGAAGCGCGTGAAAATGTCATTCTTCCAGAAATCAAGAATGTTATCGATGCAATCAAAGCTCTTGCTTCTGAATATCGTGATATTCCTTTATTATCTCGTACTCATGGCCAACCAGCGTCACCTTCTACCATGGGTAAAGAAATGGCAAACGTTGCCTACCGTATGGAGCGTCAATACAAACAGATCGCATCCGTTGAAATTCTGGGTAAAGTTAATGGCGCTGTAGGTAACTACAATGCTCACCTATCCGCTTACCCTGATGTCGATTGGCATAAATTCAGTGAAGAGTTCATCACTGAATCTTTAGGTGTCACTTGGAACCCATACACGACTCAAATTGAGCCACACGATTATATTGCAGAGCTATTTGACGCCATCGCACGTTTCAATACCATTCTTATTGATTTTGATCGTGATGTTTGGGGTTATATTGCATTAGGTCACTTTAAGCAAAAAACCATTGCGGGTGAAATTGGTTCATCAACCATGCCACATAAAGTTAACCCAATTGATTTTGAAAATTCAGAAGGTAACCTGGGCTTAGCAAACGCTGTATTTGGCCACTTAGCTCAAAAACTGCCTGTCTCTCGCTGGCAGCGTGACTTAACGGATTCAACGGTATTACGTAATTTAGGTGTTGGTGCTGGCTATTCTTTAATTGCATACACTTCAACACTAAAAGGCATCAGTAAACTGGAAGTGAACCGTGCAGCATTACTCGCAGAGCTTGATAAGAACTGGGAAGTACTTGCAGAGCCAGTTCAAACAGTTATGCGTCGCTACGGTATTGAGAAGCCTTATGAGAAATTAAAGGAACTCACGCGAGGAAAGCGTATTGATGGAGAAGCAATGCGCAACTTTATCGATGGCCTAGCACTGCCTGAACATGAAAAAGCACGCTTAAAAGAAATGACTCCAGCTAACTATATTGGCCAAGCCATTGAGTTAACTGATAAGCTTTAAGAACACTTCTTCTTATCTAGCGAAGCGTTAATACAGAACAGGTGAGTATAACCGAGCATTACAGCCCTTTTTATACTCACCTGCTTATTTATCTATTATCTGTCGTCTCTTCTTCTAGCCCTATCGATTAACCCTATTTCATTCCTTTTTCAAACGTCATATGCACTGTGCTTATCGACTTCGCTAAAAAGCCCCCTTCGCAATAACAAAGATAATAACGCCACATTCTAGCAAAACGTTCATTATATCCCTTAGATTCAAGTGATGGGTAAGCACGATTAAAACGGTTACGCCATTCTTTTAAGGTTTTCGCATAACTTTGACCAATATCATGAATGTCTCTGATCACTAAGTCAGAATGATTCGTTGCAGCATTAGCCACACTGGTAATCGACGGTAAAAACCCACCTGGGAAAATGTATTTCTGGATAAAGTCGACATTATTAGCATAGTAGTCGTAACGTTGATCATTAATCGTAATCGCTTGAATAGCCGCGATTCCCTGTGGTTTGAGAAGGTGGCTACATTTATCGATATAGGAATTAAGGTATTCCTTACCGACCGCTTCAATCATCTCAATAGAAACCAATTTATCAAACTGCCCTTCAAGTAATCGATAATCTTTTTTAAGTAAGGTAATTTTCTCGTTCAACCCTTCTCTTTGAATTAACGCCTCTACATAGGCATGCTGCTCTTCAGAAATTGTTGTCGTTGTGACTCTGCAACCGTACTGTTTCGCCATGTAAACCGCCATGCCTCCCCAACCAGTACCAATTTCTATCACATGATCTGAGGGCTGTAATTGCATTTGTTGGCAAAGGCGATACATCTTATTGATCTGTGCTTGTTCAAGAGAATCCGTGTCAGACAAGTATAAAGCTGAAGAGTACAACATATTAGTATCTAAAAAAGCATCGTATAGATCATTACCAAGATCATAATGAGCTTCGATATTTTTCTTTGATGTCGAAAGACTGTTCCTATTAAGGAAATGCATGGCTTTATCTATTAATTTAACGACAATAGAAGATTTTGCATTTATTTGATCAAGAAGATTTAAATTCAATACCATAATACGAATCAAGGTGGTTAAATCATTACTTTCCCAATCACCATCCATATAAGATTCACCAATAGCAACATCCCCCCCTTTCAGCACCTTCTCATAAAAACAAGGATCGTGAACAATAACCGTTGCGCTCAACTCACCAGAGCCTTCGATATGTATTTTTGATGAAGTACCATTAAATGATTCAACAATAGAGATGCAACCTACTTTTACACGATTCATCATTCCTAGAACACACGTTCTCGATAACGTTTGGGATCGCGTCATTTGGACTGGCACATTCATTGTTACTGAATTCATCGTTGTCATTGTACGTTTCCTTATTAAAAAATGAGAACTCAACGGCTTGATTGAGTTACCCTCATCAGACATTAGCTGTCTTTTTTATCTCTGTATTTACTGGGATGTGAATAAAGTGGGACACCTTTGATATAAAGCTTTAATGCTTCCCAATAAATTCCAATGACCACCTTTACGGTTAAAATAGGGGTTAGGATCAATCTCCCTAATAACTTTTTTGAACTAAATTCTGTCGCATTCATCGTTAATGTTGCATCAAAGACTTTACTTTGATAATCAACGGTATTTTCTACGATTTTAGCTTGATGATGACATTCAAGGTGAACAAATAAACGTTCAAATAACGGTTTTATTTTCCATTGATAACGTTGAGATACCGGGTTGAATGGCGAAACATGAAATGCTTTATCATGAGACCAATTTGTTTCTTTTTCTCCCGACTCTGCGGGTATCGCATAATAATGACGTTCATTCCAGGGAGTATTACTGACTTCAGCTAATAAATATCGCCACTGTCCTTGCTCATCATACACGTAAAAAAAGTTGACTGGGCTAAAGTAAATGCCTAAATAACGCAAATGAACCACCGCCATCACCTTACCTTGAACACTCTCTCCTGTGAGTTCATGAATCTTATGGTGAACCGCCGTTTTCAAATCACACCCTACTTCAGAGGATAAGTAATCCTCTCGACGAAACCGAGCCCAATGAAACCACGATTGACCAAACCCAATCACTTTTTGTTCTAATTGACTGATTTCATCAAGATCGATGCACGCCATAAAAAGCGAGTAATTCAAGTTGTGTGTTTTAGGGCTAAATCGTCGATGCCGTACCGAACCAATCATAAGACTGCTATTCATCTGTTCTCCCTAACGCTCATTATTTAAAGTTGAGTTACCGTTATTTCACTAATGTATCTCATTGTTCATATATCTAACTAATAGTGAGTTTAACTAATAATGCCGTTAATTAAGATGCCATCGTATCCGCGTTGACTTCTAAATTATTCGCCTTTAATCCTTTGACCACATCCAATGCACTCACTACACCATCTTCATGAAACCCATTACGCCAATAGGCACCACAGAACCATGTACGATTAAGACCATTAATTAATGATTTGTGTTGTTGCGCTTGAATACTTTCAGAATTAAATACAGGGTGTGAATATTGAAACGTTCGCAATACCTTATTAGGGTCAATATATTCACGACTATTTAAAGACACACAGAAAGTATGGTCTGATTGGATATGCTGTAAAATATTCATATCGTATGTCAGTATTGGTGGTGATTCATGCTCACCGGCTCCACCCATTATTTTATAATTCCATGCCGCCCATGCTTTTTGTCTTTTAGGCAACATCGATGTGTCTAAGTGTAAGGTCACTTCGTTCGATTGATAAGCCATTTTAGATAACAAACACACTTCCTCAGCCGTTGGTTCTTTAAGCAACGACAGTGCTTGATCACTGTGACACGCAAAAACAACGTGATCAAATCGTTGTGATTCTCCGTTAACGGTAATTAACACATGATCATCAAACCGCTCAACGGTTTCAACTGGGCTATTAAGGCGAATTCTATCTGAGAAGTGTTGGGTAATTTTAGGTATATAAGAACGAGAACCACCAGGGATTACATACCATTGTGGACGATTTTTAATATCAAGTAAGCCATGATTTAAAAAGAATTGTAGGAAGAATCGCAATGGGAAAGCACGCATATCAGCCAATGTAGACGACCAAATAGCCGCGCCCATCGGAAGAATATAATTATCAGAAAAATAGTCACTGAAAGAATGCTGAACTAAAAAATCACCTAGGGTTTGAGAATCAATAGAGCTATCTTGGCTATTCGCATTGTTTTTAGCTAATTTATTAAACTTCAATATTTCAAAAATAAAAGAGTAAAACCTAGGATTCAACCAATTCCTTTTTTGTGCAAATAGAGTCTGTAAATTGTGACCATTATATTCCAAACCGTTCGTTTGATTTGCCACACTGAAACTCATTTCTGTCGGTGTTCCTTGTATCCCAACTGAGTCCAACATTTTTATGAAATTGGGGTAGGTTCGATCATTATAAACAATAAAGCCCGTATCAACAGAATAGCTTTTTCCTTTAACGTCCACATCAACCGTCGCGGTATGACCACCGATATAATCATTCGCTTCAAAGACCGTGATCGTATGCTCTTTGCATAAATGATAGCCGCAGGTCAATCCAGATATACCCGATCCAATAATTGCTATGTTCATTCTTAATCCTTAAGGGCTTTTATTTAATAAGACGTGAGAAAATATGTGTTTGAAATGAGTAAGGTAAACAACCCAAAATGCGTAATAACCAAGTAAATCGTTTCGGTAAATAAATATAGGGTTGACGTTTTTTTACCCCAGCGCGAATGGCTACCGATGCCTTTTCAGGACTAATAATAAATGGCATTGGAAATGTATTTTTATCGGTCAATGGTGTTTTAACAAAACCAGGGAATATAATGGAGACATGAATATGATGCTCTTTGAGTGTCATTTGTAAGGTACGAGCTAAATAACTGATTGCAGCCTTAGTGGCACCATACAGTTCTGCTCTCGGTAAAGGCACTTCACTAGAAATGGAGCCCATAATGACAATTTGAACATCGGAACTGTTTCTTTTCAGAAGAGTTTCAATACAGTTAATCACTCCAAATACGTTGACATCAAAGAGTTGCTTAGCCTTAGCGACGCTAATATTCCCTTTTTCAACATAATCACAATACCCTGCATTCAATATCCAAATAGAGGGGACAGAGTCGAGCGAGTCGATCACTTTATCCAATGAATTCTCAACCGTCACATCCACTTCGTAGCCCTGAATATTCTGATGCGACTGTTCCATCTCAAGCAGGACGTGTTGATTTCGGCCACACGCAATAACTTGATGATCATCGTCTGCATAATCAAGAGCCAATTGATAACCAATCCCGGAGGTTGCCCCCGTAATTAATACTCGTGGTTGAGTCATATTATTGACCAAGGCGTTTATTGATGGTTTTAATCACTTTTCCTAATACAGGGATATGCTGATAGATCATCTCTCCCATATCAAAATAGTCTCGATGATAGATGACTTTATTGTCTTGGAGTTTTAAGTGGCTTGTTCCGTTCACTTGAACAGCTATCCCTTTATTTAACCTTGGGTGGCTAAAGTGCATTGTCCAAACAAGAAAACCGTTATTATTTTCTTGTACACGATCATGGATTTCAAAATGGCACTGATCGACATTAGCGTATAAATTATCAAAATAGAGCCTAAGATTATCCCAACCTTGTATAGAGTGGGCTGCATCTTGGAAATGAACCTGCTCATGATAGATATCAGCTAACAAAAACAAGTTATCTTTACTGAGTGATTCATAGACATCACTGACTTTTTTTATATCCATATATTTTGCCTACATCATTAATATAATTGAGGCTTCTACGTTCCTTTGAGGAGTATAGATCAAAAAAAGGCTTGGAAAAAACCAAGCCTTTTTTGTTATTTTTCTAGACTGTAACGTAATTACTGATTACGTAAAGCATCGATACGTTTATCTAATGGTGGGTGGCTCATTAACAATTCACTTAATGATTGTTTACCATTAATACCAAATGCCATCATCGTTCCATCCAATTGGGAGTCATGACTGACCTTAAGACGCTCTAGAGCCGCAATCATTTTGTCTTTACCAACTAATTGTGCAGCGCCAGCATCAGCATAGAATTCACGACGGCGGCTGTACCACATCGTCAAGAAGCTCGCTAAGAAACCAAAAATGATTTCCAATACAATCGATACACCCATGTAAACAAGGAAATCTTGACCGCCGCCTTCTTCTTCATCATTAGATGCAAAGAAGTTAGCAATTAAACGAGATAAGAAAATAACAAACGTATTTACAACACCTTGCATTAACGTCATTGTGATCATATCACCGTTAGCGATGTGGCTGACTTCATGAGCTAATACCGCTTCAGCTTCATCACGAGTCATGTTATGTAATAGACCCGTAGAAACAGCAACAAGTGATTCATCACGCTTTGCGCCTGTCGCAAAAGCATTGATATCATGTGCATCATAAACAGCAACAGAAGGCATCCCGATACCAGCTTGTTCTGACTGACGTCTTACTGTTTCTAAAAGCCAATGTTCCGTTTCGTTTCTAGGACTTTCTATGATCTGAGCCCCCGTTGACATTAACGCCATTTTCTTTGACATCAACAATGAAATAAACGAACCACCAAAACCAAATACCGCAGCCATAATTAATAAAGCAGGAATAGAACCAGATGAGATCCCGGTGACAGCAAAGATGACATTAAGGACAATACCCAACACGATCATAACCGCTAGGTTAGTGGCCAGAAACAACATCACTCTTTTCATTTACATTCTCCAATAAAAATTAAACCAGCTCTATAAATATGAGATAGAGCTGTCTGTAGGTACCCACAACGACTTATCAAGGTATACAAAACCATCGTAGTAAATTATTTCTAATCATAGCGTAATAGGCTCAGTAATTAGAAGCCCAATCTCATTTTTCACCAATTTCAAATGCAACAAAATGTTACACAAACGAAAAAGTGGCCATTTAAATATAACTCTTTTGTCATATATCAATATGGATCACACTCTTAAGCTTGAGCTCCGTAGATAATCGTTTACTATTCAGGCTAATAAATGGATCACATGGGTAGTATTATGGATAATAAAGATACCTATCAAATGGCAGTCGACTTATTAAAATGTCATCTTGATATAACAGAAGAAGAAGCACATCAGCAATTAGGCATCACGCCAGAATCAATGGATAAGCAATTCCTTGATACTCATTTAATGGCTGAAGCTGAATAAAAGTAAGCTTGCTATAGCACCCAAAACACCTCATTACTAACAAACATGTTATATAGTGAGGTGTTTTTAGTTACAACCAACTCAAGATATTGATAGAAAGTATACCTAAATCACTATCTCTATCACTCCGTATTTAATCAGAATTTCATATCGAAATCTAAGTAACTATCCTTTTCAATAAATCCCTCAATAAATGGGACCTCACCGATCAGTGGTGCCGTTATGTGTTGTTTTAAGAATAGAACCATCTCTTCATAATTCTCTGTGCTTTCATTCAGTGAATTCGCCACCCACCCTCTCAGTGTTAATCCCGACGCAACAATGGCATTCATCGTGAGCAAAGCATGATTTAAACACCCTAATTTGATGCCCACAACCAACACAACTTCTAAATCTTGCTCGATAACCCAAGCATCTAATGTTGTATTATCGGATATTGGAACATGCCACCCTCCCGCTCCTTCAACGATCACCCTATCGGAGAGGTGAGTTAACGCCTCTAATTGTGTATTTAACACCTTACAATCAACCTGAGTATTACTTCTCTTCGCGGCAATATGCGGTGAAGCGGCTTCTTGAAATACAAAGGGATTGACGGATTCATACTCTATCTCGATATTGCTTTCTTTATGCAATAATAACGCATCATTATTGCGTAAATGCCCATTAATATACTCCGCCCCTGCAGCGACGGGTTTATATCCCACGACCTTCATATTTTGTTTTTTAAAGTATCGCATCATCGCGATAGAAACCACGGTCTTACCTACATCCGTATCAGTACCGGCAATAAATAAACACTTAGACATACACTTTCCCTAACAGAACATAATAAGTCACGGGGTATTGACCATCATCGGTTAGAAATGATCGATAAGCCTCTGTTAATTTTTCGTATTGATTCCGAGATAGTATTCCTTTCCGGCTTGTCTCTTTTGAAGAAACATAATTGGCCCCGACTCCTTTTAATGATCTCATCGCAAGATGAAATGATGGATAAGTCATCGTTATTTTCTCGACCGACAGCTCTACGTTATTGAAACCAATGCCATTAATGGCTTCCTTCAATTCAGTAAAGCTTGGGTAATGATTAATGTGTTGATGCCCATCGACCTTTTTCCATGCACGCTGTAATTCGAATAACGATCCTTGGACTAAGCTAGAAAACACTGCCACCCCTTCCGGCTTAAGGATACGTTTAATATGTGATAATGGAGTTTGGATTTCATGACACCACTGCAAGGCTAAATTGCTGAATACAAAGTCCACGGATTGTGATGGTAAGGATAATGTATCAGCATCATCACACACGTAAGAGGCACGCTGCCCACATTTTATTTGAGCTTGTTTCAACATGTCCAATGAGAGGTCACAACACAGAACTTGCGCTTGCCTCTCTAGTAAGAGACGAGAAAAATGCCCCGTTCCACACCCCAAATCCAGACCTGACTTACCTTTCAAATGTTGTGGTAACAACGATAATAGCTCTTCGCCAACTTGCCTTTGAAAATGAGCATAAACGTCATAATGACTGGCCGCTTGACTAAACGATCGACAAATTTCCTTTTTTCGTCCATTCTCAGAACCATAGCCATCACTATCCTGTTGTTCTGCTGCTATCGATATAAAAGACGCATCATTCAACATACGATTCCTTTATCCTGTTCATAATATTGCTCCATGCTATCTATCAAGGTATTTAACATGGATTCCGTGTGGTTTGCGGTTAATGTCAGCCTAACTCTTGCTGTGTTGTTTGGTACTGTAGGGGGCCTGATTGCAGTGAGCCAACAGCCATTCTGTTTACACCATGAAGATAAATTTAATGCGCGTTCTGATGATCCCATTACAATCGGTTTGATTGGGGTTTTGGTTTTCACAACATCCGTAAAGTGTGCGGTTTTATTGTGAAAATAGTGAGAAAGTGATCGTAGCTTATCTCGTCGCCATTCTTCTTCTTCAACAATCTCTGTCGCTTTACACAATGCCTGTGCCTGTGCCGGTGGCATCGCTGTTGAATACACATAATGACGTGCAAATTGTTTGAGGTACCTGCCCAATTCAGAATTACACAGCACAGCAGCCCCTGCGATGCCAAAGGCTTTACCAAAAGTCACTACCAGCACATCGGGTTTAACCTTCAAGTAATCAGTGGTGCCTCGCCCTCCTCGACCAAGCACACCAATGCCATGAGCATCATCGACCATAAAGCAAGTATCGTCAGCTAACCTATTTGATATGATGTTCAATGGTGAGATATCACCATCCATACTGAAGACACCTTCTGTTACCACCATTTTTGGGGTATCAACTGATGCACTCTCTAATAATGAAAAGAGATGTTGAGGATCGTTGTGCTTAAAACGTTTCATCGTCGCGGTACAAAATAAACCCGCCTCGATCAAAGAAGCATGATTCAAGCGATCTTGCAGTAAAAGATCGCCTTTCGATAATAAAGAAAACAAGATCGATTGATTCGCAGAAAAGCCTGAACCAAATAATACGGCGGTGTCGTAGCCTAACCAATCACATAACTTCTCTTCAAGCTGATGATGCGCTGCACTTTGACCGATGACCAAGGGTGATGCCGAACTCCCTGATCCATAACGATCGACCCCTTCTTTAAAGGATTGTTTAAGATCGGGGTGCTGAGCTAACCCCAAATAATCATTACTCGAATAATTGATGAAATGACCACCATTACAGGTTAACTTACCCGATATCGTCGTATCACATTGAATAACATGACGAGATAATTGCGCTTCAGTGCGTGCGTCATTCGCTAATTTAGCCCTAAGTTCAATTGGATTCATGACCGAATCACCCCATTACAGCGTCGCGTCATAAAAGAGATCTTTTTTCTTAGAATGAATCTGACTTCGCTCATTGATCTGATCTAATAACTCAAACTCTTGGACATGATCGGGTTTTTGAGATATTGATTGACGATTAATGCCTAATTGATTAAACAATTGAATATCCGTATCTTCTTCTGGATTCGGTGTCGTCAGCAATTTACATCCATAAAAAATCGAGTTGGCTCCAGCCATAAAGCACAGTGCCTGCATTTCTTTGTTCATATTTTCTCGACCAGCGGATAACCGCACACTGGATTGTGGCATCATGATCCTTGCAAGCGCAATTAAACGAATAAAGTCAAAGGAATCAACATCTTTCGCATTTTCTAATGGGGTGCCTTTCACTTTCACCAACATATTGATTGGCACACTTTCTGGATGCTGTGGTAAATTTGCTAACTCAATCAATAACCCAATCCGATCCTGATCCGTTTCCCCCATACCAATGATTCCACCTGAGCAGATCTTCATACCGGAGTCACGAACATGGCTTAATGTATCCAATCGATCTTGATACGTTCGAGTGGTGATAATGTTCCCGTAATATTCCGGTGATGTATCCAAATTATGATTGTAATAATCTAACCCAGCTTCAGACAATGTACTGGCTTGAGATTGAGTGAGCATACCCAGTGTCATACAGGTTTCTAACCCTAATCCTTTCACCTCTTTGATCATGTCTTTGATGAGAGGCATATCCCTTTCTTTTGGATTTTTCCAAGCTGCTCCCATACAAAAACGCGTAGATCCAGCTTGTTTTGCTTTTCGTGCTGCGTCTAATACCTTCTCAACCTCCATCAAACGCTCTTGCTCAAGTCCAGTTTTGTATCTCGCACTTTGCGGGCAATATTTACAATCTTCCGGACATGCCCCTGTTTTTATTGATAGTAGCGTACTGACTTGTACTTCATTTGGAGAGTGAAACTGGCGGTGAATGTGCTGAGCTTTAAACATTAAATCCATGAATGGCATACTGATTAATGCTGAAACTTCCCTTTTTGTCCAATTATTACGCAATTCCATGTGAACCCTTAATTTCCTATTGTTTTTTACAGTGTATGAATTTAGGATTACCTGTCAACAAGGATAGACACTTAAAGTTTACAATAGGATAAATAACAACCAAATGGATATTGATTTCGATAAAGAGCATATTTGGCACCCTTACACTTCCACCATTAACCCTCTACCATGTTACCCTGTCACTAAAGCGGTCGGTAATAAAATACAATTAGATAATAACAAAGAATTAATTGATGGCATGTCATCATGGTGGGCTTCGATACATGGGTATAATCACCCTCGTTTAAATGAAGCGGTAAAGAAACAACTTGATGATTTTTCACATGTGATGTTTGGTGGGTTAACACATGAACCCGCGATTGCGTTGTGTAAACGCTTAATTGATATGACGCCCGATAATCTAGAGAAAGTGTTTCTTTCTGATTCTGGCTCTGTCGCGGTTGAAGTTGCATTAAAGATGGCGCTGCAATATTGGCACAGTAAAGGTGAAGATCGCTCGACATTCTTAACATTACGAGATGGTTATCATGGTGATACCTTCGCGGCTATGTCTGTGACGGATCCCGACAATTCAATGCACCGTATTTACAAAGGCTTCTTACCTGAACACATTTTTTGTCCCTCTCCTACCATTGGTTTTCGGGAGCAATGGCATTCTTCGGCTCTGAATGATTTTAGAAGAAACATTGAACAACATAAACACGATCTGGCTGCCGTGATACTGGAACCCATAGTACAGGGAGCTGGAGGCATGAGATTTTACCATCCAGAGTTTTTAAAAGGAGTCCGATCGCTCTGTACTCAACATAATGTGTTACTTATTGTCGATGAAATTGCCACTGGATTTGGGCGTACAGGTAAGCTGTTTGCTTGTGAGCATGCCAATATTCAACCGGATATCATGTGTATTGGTAAGGCATTAACGGGAGGATATATGTCGCTTGCCGCTACCTTAACGAGTAAGGACATCGCAGATACTATATGCTCTGGTGATGCGAATTGTTTTATGCATGGACCAACCTTTATGGCGAATCCATTAGCCTGCGCAGTCGCAACAGCCAGTATTGATTTAATTAATGAAGGTCACTGGAAGTATCAAGTAAAAAGCATTGAAGAGGTGTTTGCGAAACAATTACCAGCTCTACTGTATCACACTATGGTCAAAGAAATACGCTACCTAGGTGCAATCGGTGTCGTTGAAACCCATCATCCTGTTGATATGGAAAAGATACAAGCCTACTTTGTCAAGCAAGGAGGCTGGATAAGACCCTTTGGTCGATTAATTTATCTCATGCCACCGTATCTAAGCCCAAAAGAAGATATCGAGAAACTCATTATGATCATCGATTCCGCTTGCCAGGATACGCATTTATTTTTGAGTCACGTTGGATAGTTGTCTCGAAAGATTAAACCATCGATAGTTGATATTAATTCAAAGTTTTAAAAGCACATACAAAAAAACCTCGCGTAAGCGAGGTTTTTATATTCTAAATTCTTACTAAATCGGAGAGATTAAAGAGAGAAGTAAGAACCGATAACGATCATTGTGTCAGATTCGCCAGCGTAAGAGTTGAACTCTTGGCTACCGTATTCTGCGAATACTGTCCAGTTACCAGACATAGCGTAGTCAGAACCAACAGAGTAGTAAGTTAGATCTTCGTCAGCTTGATCCCATTCAGCAGAACCAACGTTACCGTAGAAGCTTAGGTTATCAGTTAGGCCGAAACGAGAAGAGATACCGAAACCAGTGATTTCTTCGTTGTTACCTGTAGCAGTACCATCACCGTCTTGCATCATGTAGTTAGCACCTAGGTAAAGCTTACCAAAAGTACCTTTAACTGCAACTGCAGTTTGTGCAGTTTCTGCGCCGTCAACATCTTGATCTAAGTGAGAAACACCAGCAGTGATAGGACCTAGGTTAAGCGCTGCAGAAATGCCTGTAGACTCAATGTTTTGACCAGATGCATCACCGTGGTGATCAACGACAACTTCAAGAAGCTTAGTTTTGAATTGGATTGCTGCGCCGTCTGCACCAGACTCTGTACGGTGGTAGAAGTAGTCGTCAAGAAGAGCTGCGCCTTCGTTAGAAGCGTCAACTGTAGTTGCGTTTTGAGCGTCAAATTTTTCACCAACTTCACCAAGAACAAGAGTGATGTTTTCAGTTAGTTGAGTACCAAATACTAGGTCATCAAATTGAGCAGTACGGTCATCATCATTTTCTACAGAGTTCGTTGCTGCACCTAACCAGTCAAAACCAGCGCCGTTTTCAATTTCGAAGCTTGCGAATACTTCTTTGTCGCCAGAGTATTTGTGAGCAACGTCTAGTTGAATTTTAGCATCAAGGTCGAAGTTAGCATCAGCTTCAGAACCGTCGTGGTTGTCTAGGTCAGACCAGAAAGAGTCCGCTGCAACTTTAAGACCGATAGTGTTAGTGTCATCAGCGTAAATTTCTGCTGCGTTTACGTTAACTGCTGCTGCTGCAACAACTAGAGCTACTAGAGTTTTTTTCATAATAATCCACTGCCTTTTTTATTGGATAACATCTTCTGATGTTTTTATTTTTTAATGACTGGCCTACATCTTCTAATCCGTAGAGATAAGCCCGTCCAAATTTCGGGGTTAACTTTGCAAAAGATTTGCTTTCATGTCAAACATCAATTCAAAGTCATCAAAAAACAATCAAATCTTTATTTATCAGTGGCTTAAATTAAAATCTAGTTACATAAATTTACATTAAGTTAATAAATGTAAATTATCCAAAAATAATAAGCACCATAATAATCAGAACTTTATATCGAAAAATGTACATATACCAGTTCAAATAACCATTAATAGTTACATTTAACAGGGTAAAAAGAAGATTAAACTTAAATATTTATGCAACAAAACCTTCATGTAACGATAAAAATGTTTTGTGTGATCGGAATCCCATTTATTGTACAGCGTTAATTAAATAGTGACCTAGAGCACATTCAATTACTTATGGTACAATGAGTTCTAACCAATGAGAGTGCCTATGATTCATCCAAACATCCAAAAATCCATCAAACAAAGCTATGCCAATTTAAAGTTTCAGCTCGATAACTTCATTCCTAGACGAGCTCAAAACTATCTCGTCGCCGAAATAGCAAAAACACTTTGTGGGCAATATCACAAAAAAAATCGCCTATTAATCGCAGAAGCTGGAACTGGGATCGGTAAATCGTTGTCTTACCTGATGGGGTCCATACCCGTTGCATTGGAAAACAATCGTAAAATTGTCATTTCAACAGCAACCGTTGCTCTTCAGGAGCAATTAGTTCAAAAAGACATGCCACTTTATCGCCGTTTGATCGATAAAGAATTTTCATTCATCTTACTGAAAGGTCGTCAACGTTATTGCTGTGCAGAAAAATTAGCGGCTCTATCAGGGGACTCTTCACAAGCGGCACTCTTTGAAACAAAACCCAATAAAAAAGACATCGACTTATTAGCACGTTTATATAAAGCTTATTGTGATAAAAAATGGGATGGTGATAGAGATTCATGGCCAACGCCAATTAAAGATTCGGTTTGGCAAGCGATTGTCAGTGATAAGCACAGCTGTAATAACATGCTCGCAGCGCATCGTGATTGCCCATTTCAAAAATCTCGTGCTGATGTTGATAAAGCTGATGTGGTGATTGCTAACCATAGTTTAGTCATGGCTGATTGTGATTTAGGCGGTGGTGTTATCTTACCTGAACCCGAAAATTGTATTTATATTTTCGATGAAGCGCACCATCTACCAACCGTTGCACGAGATCATTCTGCCGCCTCCTCTAGTTTTAAAGGGACGGCCGTTTGGTTAGAAAAATTAAATCAATCTCTGGGTAAAGTCGCTTCGCTTGCAGACAGTAAGCGCTCGGATCGTTTTTTAACAGAAGCGCAAGAATCCATCCAGTATCTCATCCCTACTCTTACTAGTTTACCCAATCAGTTTAATGCGACTCAATTTACTGAAGATGGCTTGAGATTCGAAAATGGGGAATTACCCAATTGGTTAGAACAAGAATCCGTAGAGCTCAAAAAAAGCACATCAAAAGCTTTAAAGGCAATGAATAAGATTGCTGACTTAATCACTGAAGGGATTAAAGATGGCGACCTCTCGGCAAGATTAGCAGAGCCAGCCCTCTCAGAACTGGGGTTTTATATTCAAAGAATGGAAAATCTCGCCAAAGTCTGGAACTTAATGGCTGAACCCGTAAGAGAAAAAGGCGCGCCTTTAGCCAAATGGCTGACACTGAATACCGATCGCGAGGGGGATTTCGTTGTCCATGTTTCTCCGTTAGAAGTGGGATGGCAATTAGAGCAGCAGTTATGGTCTCGTTGTTTAGGGGCTGTACTGGTTTCAGCTACATTGCGTGCATTAAACTCATTCACCTACTTTGCTCGTAAAGTAGGGATCAGTGAAAATCCTGATGAAGGGGCTCAATTTCTGGCTTTATCTTCTCCCTTTGATTATGAAGTTCAAGGGACTATCCACATTCCAAAAATGCAGTATGAACCTCAAGCAGACGCATTTACTGATGAATTGATCAAGGTTATTCCTAATCATATTGTTGAAGGTAAAGCCAATCTCGTCTTATTCGCTTCCTATTGGCAAATGAATAAAGTCAGTGAAAAGCTCAATAGTGCTTTCATTAAAAAAGGTTGGGGGCTACAAGTTCAAGGTGATGCCTCTCGTAATGAAATATTAAAGCAACACCGAGCATTGGTTCAGATGGGGAAAACAAGTATTCTATTTGGTACAGGGAGCTTCTCTGAAGGCCTCGATTTACCAGGAAAGCTATTAGAGAATGTGATCATCACCAAAATTCCTTTTGCTGTTCCTACATCCCCTGTCGAACAAGCCTATTCTGAATACATAGAAAGTCGTGGTGGCAACCCTTTTATGCAGATCTCTGTGCCTGAAGCAAGTAAGAAACTCATTCAGTCGGTCGGTCGTTTAATACGTAAAGAGCAAGATGAAGGCACCATTATTGTCCTAGATCGCCGTATTATTACCAAACGTTATGGCAAAGCTCTTTTAGACGCATTGCCTCCTTTTAAGCGACATATTGATTACTAATTGCGATGTATGAGAATTATCACCACATCCTCGTGATACATAAACAGTGATATTGGTTAGCACAATAATGAGATTGTCATGAATCAAAATGATCAAGCATTACATCGAGTTCTTGACGCTTTAAAACAACAAGCAAAAGGAATCGATCAGCGTAGAGGTGAGCATCACCTGCCCCTATTCGACAATAAATTATTCCATTGTCATTATTCTCGTTTATTGGTGCCCTATGTCCAAGAAGCAGAAGAAACATTGAATAATTTATTGCAAGTTGAATCCGGTAAAGTCGATTACGCCAATCACCTTTCCGATCGTTTATTAGCCCAGATTGGCGCGATTAAGAAAGAAGTAGAAACACAAGGTATCCGTAAACAAACGCCGAAGCATTATTCTTATTTTCGTAAGCCTATCAATCAATTGTATCAAGAAATGGCACAGCACCAAGAATGGGAAAGGCGTTTAAAAGAAATGGTCCGTGACCAAGAATTTACTCTAAAAACCGCACCGCAAGCCAATCATGCTTCGATGCAACGCACCTTACTGGCGACCGAACAGCGATTAAAGCGCTGCCAAGAATCAAAGGTAAAATTAGAGCAACAAATCCAATATCGTGAAAAAAACCAATAGTGAATTATGAATACTACCCCTTTAGATAATGCATCCGATGACATTAAGCTTGCTGTTGATCTCATTTACCTATTAGAGTCACATGATATAGCACCTGAAACCGCCCTTTCTGCTCTAAAAATCGTAGAAAATGATTTAAAACAAAAACTATTAACGAGTACGCCATCATGAGCTTAACGTTCACTTTTAAACAACAAGACTTTCTTGAACACTATTGGCAAAAAAAACCCGGCGTTTTTCGCCAAGCATTAGCAAATTTTGATGATCTCATTACTCCTGATGAACTGGCTGGGTTCACAATGGAAGAAGAGATTGATTCACGCTATGTGTCCAATTACCAAAATACATGGGAAGTGGAACATGGCCCATTTGATGAAGAGAAATTAACGTCACTAAGAGAAAGCCATTGGCAATTGATCATGCAAGCTGCTAATCATTGGCATCCAGATGTCGCCACTCTCGCTCAACCCTTTGAGTTTCTCCCTCAATGGCTATTTGATGACATCATGGTGTGTTATTCATCTCCTAAAGGAGGGGTTGGCCCCCACATCGACCAATACGATGTCTTTATCATCCAAGGGCATGGAAAAAGAAGTTGGAAGGTGGGTGCGAAAGATAACGGTCAATATACCGAAACGACCCAACATTCTCAATTGCGTCAAATCGAAGGTTTTGAGCCTATCATCGATGAAATATTAGAGCCGGGGGACATGATCTATATACCCGCGGGTTTCCCACATGAAGGCGATACATTAGAGCATTCAATGAGCTACTCTGTTGGCTTCCGATCACCAAAAGAACAAGAGTTATTAAGTAACATTGCCGATTATGTGATTGCACACGATAAAGGTGATCATCATTTAGAAGCACCTAATCGTCCCGCGCAACCGACTTTTAATATGATAACCCAGTCTGACCGAGCTTTATTAAAAGAAATGCTCCTTAAGCAGCTGGACGACTCTACGTTCGATGAATTTTTAGGATGTATGCTAAGTCAATCAAGGCACCTTCTTGATGTTGTTGAACCAGAAGAACCGTATCACCCTTCTGATGTACAAAGTAATTTATACGCCGGTGATCGCTTAATTAAAGTACTTGGCCTAAAAGTATTATTTAATGAAGGTGAAGTAAATACGGCATATATTAATGGTGAGAAAATAACCGTATCAGCTGAACTCTCCCCACTATTGCATGCTTTAATACAGCATAATACGCTCTCTATCCATGACCTTGATAATCATCAATCGGTTGAATGCTTTGAGCTTATTACTGAACTTATTAATAAAGGATATTGGTACTTATCAGAGTAAACCAATTGATAATCGACTCGATTGTATTCGGCGATAGAAAGGAAATGTAATTAATGAAAGTAATTAGTTTTAATATTAATGGGCTACGTGCTCGTTTACATCAGTTGCAGGCAATAATAGATAAACATCAACCTGATGTCATTGGCTTACAAGAAATCAAAGTTCACAATGAAGCCTTCCCTATAGAAGCGGTTGAAGCAATGGGTTATCACGTGTCTTTTCATGGTCAAAAAGCCCACTACGGTGTCGCTATGTTATCGAAAAAAGAGCCGAAGTCCGTTCAAAAAGGATTCAAAACCGATAACGAAGACCATCAAAAACGTATGATTATGGCAACATTTGAACGTGAAGATGGTTCAGAGTTTACCGTGATGAATGGTTACTTCCCACAAGGGGATAACATTAAACACGAAACGAAGTTTCCATATAAACGCCAATTTTATTCTGATCTCATGAGTCATTTAGAGATTGAGAACGATAACGGCCAAGATCTTATCATCATGGGTGACATCAACATTAGCCCAATGGATCTCGATATTGGTATTGGCGAACCGAATAAGAAACGCTGGCTTAAAACAGGAAAATGTTCTTTCCAGCCAGAAGAACGTCAATGGTTAAAAACGTTATTAGATTGGGGGTTTGTCGATACCTTCAGACAGCTTCACCCATTAGCGACAAAGAAGTATTCGTGGTTTGATTATCGCTCTCGTGGGTTTGATGATAATCGAGGGTTAAGAATTGATGTGATTTTAGCAACCGCCTCCCTTGCAGAAAAAACCATTGAATCAGACATTGACTATGAACTGAGGGGCATCGAAAAACCATCCGACCACGCTCCTATTTGGACAACATTCAAAGATTAATGGCTTATCAAGCATTTCATCTTAACGTTCATCATTGAATGAAATAAGGAGTGCAATGCACTCCTTATTTATTATCAACACAGGTGAAACTATTTAACATTAATAATCAATGCCGTAGTTAATAATCAATATCGTAATTAATAGTGAATATCGTAGTTAAAATACGCTTTTTGTATCTGACGGTAAATCCCTTTTCGGTGTAGATTGTCTAAGCCTGCATTTAACTGTTTAACCAAGCTAGGGTTACTTTTATTCACAGCGATTCCCATGCCTTGGCCAAACCATTCTTCATTATGTAAAGCTGGACCAACAAATTCAAATTTATGCCCCGCTGCTTGTTTTAAAATTCCTTCCTCTAAAGCGGAAGCATCACCTAACGCGACATCAACCTTGCCTTCATATAAATCCAAATAAATATCATCAAAATTACCGTATCGAACAACCTGTGAATCTGGATAATTTGCGACGATAAAGTCATCATGTGAACTACCACGTAATACCGCGATTCTAATACCCTTAAATGAATCTATATTTGTATTAGGTTGCTTGCCCTTCAGTGCAATAAATTTACTAGGTATTTGAGCGTACTTATTAGTAAATGCTAAGCGTTGCTTACGTTCGTCAGTGATCGACATCGCAGCAATAATCGCATCATATTGATTAGCTAATAAGCCCGGTATGATGTCATTCCAATCTTGAGGAACAAAAACGCACTGTGCTTCTAGCTCTTCACAAAGTGCGTTAGCTAGGTCTATATCAAAGCCTTTCACTTCTCCAGATGTCGTTGTCCAACTAAATGGAGGGTAACTCCCTTCAACACCAAAGCGAATGGTTTCCCACTCTTTTGCCTGTATTACCGTACTCGTCAGACTGAGTACAGCAATCAGCCCTACCCCCTTTCTTAACAATAATGTCATCATCTGTAAAAAGTAATCACGAAGTGACTGACAATATACATAGAATTGATTCAATTCTGTTTCTACACGTTGCATGACTTATTGCCCTATCACTTATCTATTTATAAAAGATAGGACAACTTTTGATGCGTCGCTAGAATGACCAATGATATTGACCACATAGAACTTTGATTCATACCCATTGCGAAAAAAATCAGAGTCATAAATAAAAAAACCACCGATTAGAATAATCGATGGTTTCTTATGTGTATCTTATCTAGAGAAGCTACTTGTTTTATGAACTAATTGTTTTATCGAGTAATACTTTTATCAACTAACGTTTTTATAAACTATTGACCTAAAGGACGAAGGTAACGTAAGTACTTTTTCTCTGCCTGTTTGAAAGCAAATAAAATAATTAAGCTCAATGTAAGGTAGAACATACCAGCCGTTAAATACGATTCAAAGGGTGCGTAGTAACGAGAGTTAACTAAGCGTGCTGCTCCCGTTAAATCCATAATCGTTACAATACCAGCCACTGCACTACCATGAAGCATAAAGATAACTTCATTACTATACGCAGGTAAGGCTCTTCTTAAGGCACTAGGCACGACAATTCTGCGATACGCTTGCGCTGTAGACATACCATAAGCTTTAGCAGCTTCCACTTCACCAGTAGGTAAGCCATTGATAGCACCGCGAACGATTTCTGAAGAATATGCACCGGTATTTAAAGCAAAAGTGACCAGCGCACAAAACCAAGCATGTTCCCATAGGGTATCTTTAACAGGGAAGAATTGATCCATACCGTAATAGATTAAATACAGCTGTATTAGTAATGGAGTACCACGGAAAAAGTAAACAAATACCCATGGCACAGCATAAATGAACATATTTTTACTATTCAGTGCTAACGCAACTGGAATAGCAATAAATAGGCCCAATATTAACGATAACGTTACCAGCCACACGGTTGTCCATAATCCATCGAAATACAATGGTAGGCTCTCAATGATAATCGAAAAGTCCATCAGTGGTTACCTCGTATGAATTTGGTATTTACGTTCAACGAGCTTCAATAAGATCGTCGATACGCTTGTGAAAAATAAAAAGATGAAAGCAATAGCCATATAAAAGGTAAATGGCATTTTTGTTGAACCAGCGGCTAACGATCCGATACGAACCATATCTTCCAAACCAATGACAGACACCAGTGCAGTTGTTTTCAACAAAACAAGCCAGTTATTACCAAAGCCCGGTAAGGCATGACGGATCATTTGGGGTAATAAAATACGTCTAAATGCCATTGGAGCACTCATACCATACGCTCTCGCGGCTTCCATTTGGCCTTTATCCACCGCCATGATGGCACCACGAAATGTTTCTGCCATGTAAGCGCCAAAAATGAAACCAATCGTTAAGATGCCTGCAATATAGGGACTTACGTCGATATAATCAGGTAAATACGCAGTCCACTCATGATTTGGGTTATCCTGTGCAAACCACTCATTTAACGATTCATTAATACTGTATAACGAGTTATTGAGAAGGACCTGGCCACCAAAAAATATCAGCATCATAAGAACCAAATCAGGAATGCCTCGCACTACTGTTGTATATAGTGTGGCAATGCCTCTTGCCCAGCGGTAAGGAGCTAATTTCGCTAGTGCCCCCATCATCCCTAATATCATTGCTAATAATAATGACAGTACGGCAACTTCGATTGTTACCCACGCTCCTTTTAGGATTGAAGCTTCGTACCCTTGTAAGTCCAACATAGGAAAACTCATTTAACAGTATTTTATCAAAAAAAAACCGACTGCAACTCCTACTGGAATTACAGTCGGGTACTCTATATCAATTATTCGCCGTAAACGTCGTATTCAAAGTATTTTGCTTGAATTTCTTGATATACGCCTTTATCACGAAGTGAAGCTAATGCTTCATTAATTTTGTTTGTTAGGTCTTTATCTTGCTTACGAAGAGCAATACCAAAGCCTTCACCAAACCACGTTGGATCGGTCAGTGACGGACCAACAAATTCGTAGTTTTCGCCACCAGATTTCTGTAAAACACCGCCTTCAAGTGCAGATGCATCACCTAGTACTGCTGAAATACGGCCATTAGCAAGATCTAAATACGCTTCATCAAATGAGCCATAACGAACGATATCAACGTTATCGTAGTTATCTGTTAGATATTTATCATGCGTTGTTGCACGTTGCACACCAATTTTAACGCCGTCTAAGCTGTTAAAATCTAGATTTGCACCTTTTTTAGCGATGAATTTATTAGGAATCAAAGCGTATTTATTAGTGAAATCAACTTTCTTTTTACGATCTTCAGTAATAGACATTGCGGCAATAATGGCATCGTATTTACGTGCAAGTAGAGAGGGGATAATGCCGTCCCAGTCTTGAGGAACTAAACGACACTTTACGTCCATTTCTTTACATAAAGCATTCGCGATATCAACATCAAAACCGCTCACTGAACCATCAGCTTCTGTTTTGCTAAATGGAGGGTATGCACCTTCAACACCGAAACGCACTTCTTTCCATTCTTTTGCTTGAGCAGCGCCTGCTGCTACCGTTGCTGCAATTGCAGCTACTGCAAACCATTTTTTCATTGTAAACTCCTGTAAATTGGTCAAATAACCAGAAAAATCAATAAACTATTGAAATAAAATAATAAACTGTTGATGTGAATTAATAAACAGTTGATATAAATTGCTGTAAGCGTTCCGAATTTGGATTGGTAAACAACTTATCTGGATGCCCTTGCTCTTCCACCAAACCTTGGTGCAAGAACATCACATGGTTTGATACATCACGAGCGAACGCCATTTCATGAGTCACAACCAACATAGTACGACCTTCAGAGGCTAAGTCTTGCATTACTCCTAACACTTCGCCCACAAGCTCAGGATCGAGTGCCGATGTAGGCTCATCAAACAGCATTACTTCTGGATCCATCGCTAAAGCGCGAGCAATAGCAGCTCGTTGCTGCTGACCACCAGATAAATGCCCAGGGTAATAATCTTTACGCTCATAAAGGCCGACTTTCTTTAATAGATATTCCGCGTTTTCCATTGCTTGGGCTTTTGGTACACCAAGTACGTGAATAGGCGCTTCAATCACGTTTTCTAACACCGTTAAATGAGACCAAAGATTGAAGCCTTGGAAAACCATCGCCAAGCGAGAGCGTATACGTTGTACTTGTTTATCATCAGCAGGTCGAGGTTCACCTTTGACTCCATTGGTCATTTTGATTAACTCACCGTTAACCCAAATATCACCAGCAGTGGGTGTCTCTAATAAATTAATACAGCGTAGAAACGTACTTTTACCTGAGCCAGAAGAACCAATGATAGATACTACATCACCTCGATGTGCTTCTAACGAGATGCCTTTCAGTACTTCATTTTGGCCATACGTTTTATGTAAATCTTTAATATTTAACGCTGCAATGTCAGTCATGCTACTGCATCCTACCTAACTGATGAATAAATAAGCCACTCAAAGAAAATCATTATTTAAGACAAATAATGTTCTTTGTGCAGCATGATGAATAAATGAGGCGCAAAGGTAACATTCTATAAATAATTATGCAACTACTGTATGCATTTGAACTGAATACTTACGCATACCAAACACATTTGATGTACTTGTCAGTATATTAAAGTCTTCTGTCATCGATAATAGAATAAAAGAAGGGGCTATCGAGCGTAACACCCAAGATGTTTGCAGGCTTTATATGCAGGAAATATCTTTATATTGGTTATCTATTAATCAAATCTTTGTTCACTCTATCCGCTTTTATGCTGCATTAACACGACTGTCACTTCAACAACGTATGAGGTAACAAAAAATTAACGTATTTTAGAGAAAGATTAACTCTATAAGTATTATCACGAATAGTCTATCTAACTATCATGCATAAATATTCAATTATATGCATTGAGATACCACATTGAAATTTCCATCATAATAATCATTTTTTTCATATAGGAAATGAGAGATTAGATCAATTTTTGTACTAAAAGTGAGAAGCTAAGTACATAAAACAGAAGATAAAAATTGAATAATGTCTAACCTATAAATTAGGACGTTTTCAAAGCACCTAGCTATCAAGACCTTATTCTCACATTTAGTATCTTGAACTGACTTTATAAAAGGGAAGAACACTCAAGATAGGAATCATAAAAAGGAAGTACTATGAGTATATTTGACCACTTTCAACAGCGTTATGAAGCTTCAAAACAAGAAGAGATGTCTCTACAGGATTTTCTGAGCTTATGTAAAGAAGATAAAAGTGCTTACGCCAATGCCGCCGAGCGCTTATTGATGGCGATTGGTGAGCCTGAACTGATTGATACTGCACAAGACCCTCGATTAAGCCGAATTTTCTCTAACCGTATTATTTCACGTTATGAAACGTTCAAGGATTTTTATGGTATGGAAGATGCGATTGAGCAAATCGTATCTTATCTCAAACATGCAGCGCAAGGATTAGAAGAAAGAAAACAAATTCTCTATTTACTTGGCCCTGTTGGTGGCGGTAAATCTTCTCTGGCTGAAAAGTTAAAAGCTCTCATGCAAAAGCTGCCTATCTACATTCTTTGTGCTAATGGTGAACGTAGCCCTGTCAACGATCATCCTTTTTGCCTTTTTGATGCCGATAAAGACGGTCAATTGTTAAATGATGAATATGACATTAGCCAACGCAACTTACGTTCGATCATGTCACCTTGGGCAGCAAAAAGATTACATGAATTTGGCGGTGACATTACTAAATTTACGGTCGTTAAAGTGTGCCCTTCGATTCTTGACCAACTTGCCATTGCTAAAACAGAACCTGGTGATGAAAATAACCAAGATATCTCCTCTCTAGTCGGTAAAGTCGATATACGTCAATTAGAACACTTCTCTCAAGATGATCCTGATGCTTACAGTTACTCTGGTGCACTGTGCAAAGCAAACCAAGGTGTTATGGAGTTTGTGGAAATGTTCAAAGCGCCATTGAAAGTATTACACCCGCTGCTGACCGCAACGCAAGAGGGTAACTTTAATGGTACCGAGGGGCTGTCTGCTATTCCATACGATGGTATGATTCTCGCGCACTCCAATGAATCAGAATGGCAAACATTCCGTAACAACAAAAACAATGAAGCTTTCCTAGATCGTGTTTATATCGTCAAAGTACCTTATTGTTTACGCGTGTCAGAAGAGAAGAGAATTTACGAAAAGCTGCTTGAGAACTCTGAGTTATCAAAAGCACCTTGCTCGCCAAGTACGCTCGATATTCTTTCACAGTTCAGTATTCTATCTCGATTAAAAGAGCCAGAAAATTCATCTGTTTTCTCGAAAATGCGTGTCTATGATGGCGAAACATTAAAAGATACCGATCCAAAAGCGAAAAGCCATCAAGAATACCGAGATTATGCCGGTGTCGATGAAGGTATGAATGGGCTATCTACGCGTTTTTCTTTCAAGATTTTATCTCGAGTATTCAACTTTGACCAAACTGAAGTGGCCGCTAACCCTGTTCATTTATTTTATGTGCTAGAACAACAAATTGAGCGCGAGCAATTTCCTGCAGAAACCGCTGAAAAATACCTCGAGTATTTAAAAGGCTACCTTGTTCCTAAATATGTTGAATTTATTGGTAAAGAGATCCAAACAGCCTATTTAGAATCTTATTCTGAATACGGCCAGAATATCTTTGATCGTTATGTCACCTATGCTGATTTTTGGATTCAAGATCAAGAATATCGCGATCCTGAAACAGGCCAACTATTCGATCGTTCTGCTTTAAATAATGAATTAGAAAAGATCGAAAAAACCGCAGGTATCAGTAACCCGAAAGATTTCCGTAATGAAATTGTTAACTTCGTACTACGTGCACGAGCGAACAACCAAGGTAAAAATCCAACTTGGACTAGCTATGAGAAACTTCGTACCGTTATTGAGAAGAAAATGTTCTCTAATACTGAAGAGCTACTCCCAGTCATTTCATTTAATGCTAAAACATCGTCAGACGACCAACGTAAACATGACGACTTTGTTAATCGAATGATGGAAAAAGGCTATACAGAGAAACAAGTTAGATTGCTATCTGAATGGTACCTACGCGTTCGTAAGTCATCTTAATATAGATACGAGAGCCTATTTGTGAAGAAGAGAACCGTACTCTTCTTCACTGATTCGTACAATTTAAGGATGTAGAATATGACGCAATTTATTGATAGACGACTTAATGGAAAGAATAAAAGCGCAGTTAATCGACAGCGCTTTATTCGTCGTCACAAAGAAAAGATCAAAGAATCGGTCACTGATGCCATCAATCGACGATCCATTACTGATACTGAAACTGGCGAAAGTATTACCATACCGAAAAAGGATCTTAGTGAACCTGTTTTTCACCATGGCAGTGGTGGTAGTAGAGAAAGAGTTCATCCTGGTAATGATCAATTCGTGCGTGGCGATAAGGTCGAGCGACCAAAGGGTGGTGGTTCGGGCGGTGGCGCCGGTGAAGGCGATGCCAGTGATGATGGTGAAGGCCAAGACGACTTTGTATTTCAGATCTCAAAAGATGAATACTTAGATATTTTATTCGAAGATCTTGAGCTTCCTAACCTTCAAAAGAATGAAGTTGATAAAATTACTGAATGGAAAACGCATCGAGCAGGTTATCAATCAGCAGGCGTTCCGTCGAATATCGCTATAGTAAAATCCCTACAACAATCACTAGCCAGAAGAATGGCGATGACAGCAGGCAAGAAGCGCCTGTTGAGTGAGCTGGAAGCTGAACTGGATCGTATCGAGCAAGATAAGAACAAAACCCCAGAAGAAACGGAAACAGAAAAATTACAAGCTGAGATCGCTGCACTTCGTAAGAAGATCGATAAGGTACCCTTTATCGATACGTTTGATCTGAGATTTAAAAACTATGAAAAGCAGCCTATTCCATCCAGTCAAGCGGTTATGTTTTGTCTTATGGATGTATCCGGATCAATGGATCAAGCGACTAAAGATATCGCAAAGCGCTTCTATCTTCTGTTGTACTTATTTTTAACACGTAAGTATGAAAACGTCGAAGTCGTTTTCATAAGACATCATACTCAGGCAAAAGAAGTCTCTGAACATGACTTTTTCTATTCTCAAGAAACTGGCGGAACCATCGTATCCAGTGCTTTAAAGTTGATGAACGATATCGTTCAAGAGCGCTACCCTGAAAACCAATGGAATATATACGCTGCTCAAGCGTCTGACGGTGACAACTGGGCTGATGATTCACCTCGCTGTCGTGAAATGTTGACCAAGGATCTGTTGAAAGTATGTCGCTACTATTCTTATATCGAAATTACTAAACGATCTCATCAAACATTGTGGCATGAGTATGAAAAATTAGACGCTGAATACACCAATTTTGCTATGAAAAATATTCGTAGCGTAGATGATATTTTCCCAGTATTCCGCGAGCTATTCCAAAAAGAATCAGCCTAAAGAGAGGGTCAATTAATGACGGAAGTAAAAGATAAAACCAAGGTAAATCGCTTACCAGATGGCCCCGATTGGACCTTCTCTCTTCTTGAGCGTTACCACAAAGAAATTAAGAAAGTTGCAGAACATTACAAGCTAGATACCTACCCGAATCAAATTGAAGTGATTACATCAGAACAAATGATGGATGCTTACTCGAGTATTGGTATGCCTATTAATTATAACCATTGGTCATTTGGAAAAAAATTCATCCAAACAGAGCAAGGTTATAAGCATGGTCAAATGGGTCTAGCCTATGAAATAGTGATTAACTCTGACCCCTGTATTTCTTATTTAATGGAGGAAAATTCCATTACCATGCAAGCGTTAGTGATTGCGCATGCTTGTTATGGACATAATTCCTTCTTTAAAGGAAACTATTTATTTCAAGCTTGGACTGATGCGAGTTCTATTATTGATTATATGCTTTTTGCCAAAAAGTATATTGCCGATTGCGAAGAAAAATACGGGATTAAAGAAGTTGAAGAAACTTTGGATTCTTGTCATGCACTCATGAATTATGGCGTTGATCGCTACCAACGCCCTGAAAAGATATCCATTGCTGAAGAAAAAATTAAACAAGATGAGCGTGCCGCTTATTTGCAATCTCAAGTTAATGATTTATGGCGAACGTTACCGAAATGTGAAAAGAAACACCAGCAAGATGAAATACATTTCCCAAGTGAGCCACAGGAGAATTTACTCTACTTTATCGAAAAAAATGCTCCCCTTCTGGAACCTTGGCAACGTGAGTTAGTCCGTATTGTGAGAAAAATTAGTCAATACTTCTACCCTCAAAAACAAACTCAAGTGATGAATGAAGGTTGGGCAACCTTTTGGCACTATACCATTTTGAATCACATGTACGATGAAGGGATTGTAACCGAAAGGTTCATCCTAGAATTCTTGCATAGCCATACAGGTGTGGTCGCACAGCCTCCTTATAACAGCCAATTTTATTCAGGTATTAACCCTTACGCTCTTGGCTTTGCTATGTTCAAAGACATCAAAAGAATCTGTGAACATCCAACAGAAGAAGATAAGGAATGGTTCCCTGACATTGCTGGTTCGGATTGGCTTGAAACTCTTCATTTTGCTATGCATAACTTCAAAGATGAAAGTTTTATCAGTCAATATTTGTCCCCGACTTTGATCCGAGAATTCAAACTGTTTTCGATACTGGATGACTCCAAACGTGACCATATCGAAATCAGCGCCATTCACGATGAAATGGGGTATAGAGAAGTACGTGAAAAGCTTGCAGCACAATATAATCTAAGTAATCTTGAACCAAATATTCAAGCGTATAATGTTGATATCCGAGGTGACCGCTCACTTACTTTGCAGTATGTTCCTCACAATGATATTCCATTAGATTCAAGTTGCAGCGAAGTGTTGAAACACTTACATCGACTTTGGGGCTTTGATGTAATTTTAGAGCAAAAGAACGACGATGGAACACGCAATATTCTCTGCCGCTGCCCTGATAAACCGGATTTAGCAAGTCACATTTAATTACATTCATCAATGTAATTACTTTCTGTCGCACAACAAAAAACCGACCTTTTATGCTTCTATATTCAATAGACATAAAAGGTCGGTTTATTTTTATCAAGTGCTTAAAGTGTTAATCTATTTTTCTTTGTCTGGCCCTAGTGACAATAACCACATACCAACAACTGCAACACCTAAAAACCCTGTAATGACAATGACTGGCATCGCGCTATACCCTAGAACGTGCCATATTATTGATTCTAACGTACTCATTTAGCTTCCTCTTATCAATGCCAACCTTCAACGCCGTGCATGTCAGGTAATTTGTGCGCAATCCCTTTATGGCAATCGACACAAGTCTTTTCACCCTCAGCTAATGCTGTTGAGTGAAGTTTAGAACTACGAGGTCCTTGCTCTGAAAAGTCCATATATTCAAATTCATGGCAATTACGGCACTCTAATGAATCATTTTTCTTCAATCTTGACCATTCACGCTCCGCCAGATGGCGTCTTCTCTCTTGAAATTTCTCCGGTGTATCAATTGTTTTCATTACAAAGTGCGCAAACAGTTCCTTCGATGCTTGTACTTTTCTAACAATTTTATCCGTCCATTCATGGGGAACATGACAATCAGAACAAATTGCCCGAACCCCCGAGCGGTTAGAATAATGGATAGTTTCTTGAATTTCAGCAACGATTGGCGCATGACATTGTGAACAAAACTCTTCCGAGTTTGTTGCTTCCATCCCTGTATTAAACGCCCCCCAGAAAATCAAACCACCAGAGAAACCCATAAACAACACGATACCAACGGATGCCTTACTTGGGCGAGTTAATCGAGCCCAAAATGATTTAAGCCATTTCATGTTTCACCTCAATTATTTTTGTAGTGATTCAACACTTTCAAAGTTATTTTCAACCAATGGCTTAGCATTTGCTTGAGGTACATGACATTGCAAACAAAAATAACGGCGTGGTGATACATCAGCAAGCACCGCATCATCACGGTTAACATAGTGAGTGACACTAATTTTGGTTGCATTCATTTCTTTTGCATTTTTCCAGCTATGGCACGCTAAACACTTATTTGCATTACCAGAGGTCTCATATCCACGGATAGAATGTGGAATAAGAGGTGGCTGATAGACATAAGAACTATCAACTATCTGATCCTTTGGAAACTTTTTAAAAGAGTCCGCTGGGCGTGTATCTTCAAGTTCAGTGACACCTCGAAGTGATTCAACACCACCAATACCACCAGCATTGTCCAGTTCAGCATGCGCTATTCCAAACAGCAAAGTCACGACAGTGGCAACACCTACAATGATTCGTTTCATTTTCATCTCCTCATTACACTACTTTCGTGATTTTAACTGGACATTTTTTATAGTCAGTCTGTTTTGATAATGGATCCGTCGCATCCAGAATCAACTTATTAATCAAAATCCGTGCATCAAAGAAAGGAACAAATACTAACCCTTCCGGTGGACGATTTCGACCGCGAGTCTCGACGCGCACACGAACTTCACCCCGTTTATTTGATATGAGAACTTCTTCTCCTCTACGCAAATTACGTTTTTTAGCATCCGCTGGGTGTATGTAGCACAATGCATCAGGAACGGCTTTGTATAATTCAGGGACACGACGAGTCATCGTCCCTGTATGCCAATGCTCTAAAACTCGGCCTGTACACAACCACATATCAAATTCACTATCTGGTGATTCAGGTGGAGCTTCATAAGGTGCAGAGATAATCAATGCTTTACCATCTGGTTTTCCATAGAAATCCCAATCACTACCGGCTTTAGCATAAGGATCTGATCCCTCTTTATAACGCCATTTAGTTTCGACACCATCCACAACTGGCCAACGTAACCCACGTTCTGCGTGATAACGGTCATAAGGCGCTAAATCATGTCCATGTCCACGTCCGAATATTGCATATTCTTCAAATAATCCCTTTTGAACATAGAATCCAGCCGCTTTAGCATCGTCATTGAGTTCTTTTGCTTCATCAAGTTTATATTGATTCACTTGTCCATTTTCAAATAAAACGTCGTACATCGTTTTACCACGGTATTCTGGCTTTTGTGCTAAGAGCTCTTCCGTCCACACCTCTTCGACTTTGAAGCGTTTAGAAAACTCCATGATTTGCCATAAATCAGACTTCGCTTCGCCCACAGTTTCGACCTGTTGATACCAAACCTGCGTTCGACGTTCAGCATTCCCATAAGCTCCTTCTTTCTCAATCCACATAGCAGTAGGAAGGATTAAATCAGAGGCTTGAGCTGTCGCTGTTGGGTAAGGGTCTGAACACACCACGAAATTATCTGGATTACGGTAACCTGGTAAGCGCTCTCCATTGATGTTTGGACCCGCTTGCATGTTGTTATTACACATGACCCAATAGGCATTAAGTTTGCCGTCTTTAAGCATACGATCTTGTAATACAGCATGATAACCAACCTTCGCTGGAATGGTTCCTGTTGGTAGTTTCCATACTTTTTCAGAGTAAGCACGATGTTTTGGATTAGTCACGACCATATCAGCAGGTAATCGGTGAGCAAATGTACCCACTTCACGAGCAGTACCACATGCTGACGGCTGCCCTGTCAATGAGAAAGGACTGTTACCTGGTGTTGAAATCTTACCTGTCAATAAATGGAGGTTATAAACCAAGCTGTTCATCCACACACCACGAGTATGTTGATTCATACCCATCGTCCATAGTGACATCACTTTCGTGTCTGGATCAGCGTACTGTTTTGCCAATGTAATCAATTTATCAACAGATAGACCTGATATTTCAGAGGCTTTTTCAGCAGTATATAACGCAACGGACTGCTTATATTCTTCGAATGAAATTGAAGACATCTTTCCGGAATTCGCTCTCTTAGCTTTCTTCTGTAAAGGGTCTTCATCTCGTAAACCGTAGCCGATATCAGTATCAGCTTGCATGAAATTGGTGTGTTTTTTAACAAAGTCCCAATTAACTGCATCATTTTGAATAATGTAATTAGCGATGAAATTCGCGATAGCTAAGTCACTCTGCGGCTCAAAGATATAGCCTTCATCAGCTAACTCAAATGAACGATGATAATAAGTAGAGAGGACATTAACCTTAACATGAGGGTGACTTAAACGGCGGTCGGTTATTCGAGTCCATAAGATAGGGTGCATTTCGGCCATATTTGACCCCCAAAGAACAAAAGCATCGGCATGTTCAAAGTCATCGTAACAACCCATCGGTTCGTCAATGCCGAATGTACGCATGAAAGCACCAACAGCAGAAGCCATACAATGGCGTGCATTTGGATCAAGATTGTTGCTACGAAAGCCTGCTTTCATCATTTTAACGGCGGCATACCCTTCCATCACGGTCCATTGGCCTGAACCAAACATACCAACACTTTCTGGTCCTTTTTCTTTCAGCGTTTTTTTCCACTTCTCAGCCATGATATCAAAGGCTTCATCCCATGAAACTGGTTCAAAATCCCCATCTTTATCATAGACACCGTTTTTCTTACGAAGTAATGGTGTCGTTAGGCGATCTTTACCGTACATAATTTTAGATAAAAAGTACCCTTTAATGCAGTTTAGCCCTTTATTAACCGGAGCTTTAGGGTCACCTTGAGTCGCAACAACCTTACCGTTTTTTGTTCCCACAAGTACTGAACACCCTGTACCACAGAAACGACACGGTGCTTTGTCCCAGTTTATTTTGCTTTGCTCTGTACTAGTAATTAAGTTTGTTGCCGATGCTGGTAAAGTAATACCCGCAATAGCTGCAGCAGACGCTGCTGCATTAGCCTTAACAAATGCACGTCTTGATAATTTCATAAATCACCTTGTAGGGTTTACTGGGGAACTATAGTTCGGTATATAAATCGTCTTCAATCTGGTGATAAACCAGAACACAGCTCAATACATCGGGTATATTGCAAATATCTTCTATCTGTTCTGTTACTTTTTTTTCAGAGACGGTTTCCAATACAACAACCATTTTCCCCTCTGGACTCGTACCATATACTTCAGTATGTGGTATAGCATTAATGCGTTCTTTGATTTCAAACAAAGAAGATGGATTTACATGAACAATCACACTCGATATATGTGTTTCATTCGTATTGCTGTCAGGTTGCTGGATCTTTACGCTCATGTTATGCCCTAATTTACAGTTTATTTAAGTTTTCTTACTTGCGTTAATTTCTATGGCATTGACGGGACATATTCGGTAGCAAGCACCACAACCAGTGCAGTCCATTTCATTAATAAATGGCTGTGCGACTTTCCCAACCTTCAAAGTAAATTGTATTGCCATGGGTTCACATTCTTCACCACAGGTACGGCACTCAACATCATTTAATGCAATACAAGTTTCCTGAATAACGGCTTTTCTCTGCCACGGTTCTTCATTTTTCGCTTCAAAAATAGGCTCTGGACAATGTGAGGCACAGTCATAACAGAAAGTACATTCTCCTAGATTAAAGTCTACTGAAGGGTAACCACCATCACCCTTTGTGATAATGCCTTCAGGGCAATGTGAAAGACATTTCCCACACTGCGTACAATCCAAATGAAAAGTGGATTGATTCTTTATCCAAGGCAATGATTTTTCTTTTATGTCAGACTTTTTTTGAAGCATCCATCGACGTTTATTTAAATCCACAGTAATATTAAGTTTATTTAAGTTACACATAATCATAGTGAATAAAAATAGCATTACAAATATTATGGAAATAAAAAAACCCGATACTAAAGTATCGGGCTTGAGGGGTAAGCATTTGATTTCAGATAATTAATTTTGTTCTGACTTCACGATTGCAATCACGGCTTCAAGGTCATCCTGAGTATCAACACCATGCGGAGGCACTTCTCTCGCAATATCTACATGGATTTTTTCACCGTACCAAAGCACTCTTAACTGCTCTAACGATTCAATTTTTTCTAGAGGGGAAGGTAACCAATCTAAATAACGACGTACAAAGCCTGCATTATACGCATAAATCCCTACATGACGTTTTAATGGCGTTTCTACTTTCTTTTCTTTTGTCGAAAAATTATCGCGGTCCCAAGGAATCGAAGCTCGACTGAAATACAGTGCATAACCTTTTTCATCCATTACCACTTTAACGACATTAGGATTAAACACATCGTTTTCATCTACGATTTCAACTGCTAAGGTGGCCATTTCCGCTTTCGAGCGCGCTAAATTTGCAGCAACTTGTGTGATGTTACTTGGTGGAATTAATGGCTCGTCACCTTGAACATTGACGACAATCTCATCATCACGAATTCCCATTCGCTCAATAACTTCGGCTAGGCGTTCAGTCCCTGATTCGTGATTAGCGCTGGTCATGCATACATTCGCACCAAAGGCTTCTGCTGCTGCTTGCACACGAGCATCATCCGTTGCAATAATGACGTTATTAGCTCCAGCTTGCATCGCCTGTTCATGGACTCGTTGAATCATAGTTTTACCACAGATATCAGCCAATGGTTTTCCAGGAAGACGAGAAGAGTTGTATCGAGCAGGAATCACAACAGTAAAAGACATTATTCGACCTCTTCTAATGATAGTGTTCTTGCTTCAACTTCAAGCAAAACAGGTATTCCCTCTTTGATCGGGTAAGCAAGACGATCAAACTTACAGATTAATTCGTTTGTTTCCTTTTTAAATTGCAACTTACCTTTACATACTGGGCATGCAACTATCTCTAATAATCTATGATCCATACTGTTTTGAAACCTCTTTGATTTTTTCTAATACTGTCTGTTCGTTACTAACGTCAATATTGGCATTTACAGGGAGGTACCACCAATTAGACTGTGCAAATTTCATGCATTTAACTGCATCTTTTTCTGTCATAACGAGATGGTCACCCTTTCTCGCCAAAGCATGCAATTCCGCCTCTTTAAAATGCTGATGATCAGAGAAAGCATGGGTCGCTACCACATTAGCCCCTAATGAATGTAACGTATTAAAGAACCTAGGTGGATGCCCAATCCCCGCTATCGCAACGGCATTCGTTAACTCGCTAACCGGTCTCTGCTCATTCGTCACTAAATTAATGGCATTTAAGGGCACGAGATTCATTTGGATTTCATTCTCCAGAGCCTTTCCTCCATTAGTGATGATAAAGTCCACCTCTTTTAATCTCGATAGAGGCTCTCTTAATGGACCTAAAGGAATAATCTGCTCGTTTCCATAACGTCGAACACCATCGACAACACTGAACTCGATATCTCGTTCCAATGCATAATGTTGTAGGCCATCATCAGCCACAATAATATCCACACCGCTGGCAAGTAATGCTTTCGCAGCAGCCGTTCGTTTCGGGTCAACGACAACAGGAACCCCTGTTCGTGTTGCGATGAGTTTAGGTTCATCCCCAGAAGCATAAGACGTCATGCTGTCTGTTACTAATAATGGATATGAATCGGCTTTTCCGCCATAGCCACGAGAAACAACGCCGGGTCGGTAACCCTGTTTCTTAAGCAATTCTATCAACCATATCACTACCGGTGTCTTACCATTTCCACCAGCGGTAATGTTACCCACAATAATCACAGGGACGCCAACACGAGTCGTTTGCTTATCAGTGCCTGCTTTAGCACTCTGTTGGTAAGCTCGTTTTCTACGTGAACTGATGAACTGGTACAATAAACTCAATGGCTTCAAACAAGGCCATAATACATAGTATAAAGGGCTTTTCGCATACCATAAACGTTCAATCACGACGCATCACCATGTTGGATTCGGTGTAATTGATAGTAAGCCCCTTTCTTGTCTAAAAGGTCTCTATGGTTACCACGTTCGATCACTTCACCTGCGTCAACAACTAAGATCTCATCGGCATTTTCTATCGTCGATAGCCTGTGCGCTATCACTAATACCGTCTTATCTTTTTGTAATTCATTTAGCGCCAGTTGAATCGCCCTTTCACTTTCTGTATCCAAAGCCGATGTCGCTTCATCTAATACTAATACCGGTGCATCACGTAACAAGGCTCTTGCTATGGCTATTCTTTGCGCTTGGCCGCCTGATACCGTCGTCCCACTTTCGCTCAATACCGTATCAAGTCCATGTTTCATTGGTGTAATGAATTCCATTGCATGAGCTTGAGTGGCTGCTTTTTCGATCTGTTCACGCGAATATTTTTCTGTCGCCGCGTAAGCAATATTATTGGCTATCGTGTCATTAAATAAATGTACTTTTTGCGAGACAATACCAAAGTGCTCTCGTAAATTTGATAACGTATACTCTCGAATATCTCGTCCATCGAGTAATATTTCACCGCCATCAATATCATAAAATCGAGTAAACAAATTCGCTATCGTACTTTTTCCTGAGCCAGAGCGACCGACAAGCGCAACCGTTTTGCCACGAGGGATAGAAAAACTCACATTTTTTAATGCTGGAGTATCATTACCTTCATAAGAAAATGTAATATTCTTAACTTCAATATTGCCTTGCACTTTATCAACATGAACTTTACCCGTGTCTTTTTCAGGTTCTAAATCAATTAAAGCGAAGAGAGTTTGACTGGCTGCCATACCTCTTTGGAAAGTCGATGTCACATTGGTTAATGCTTTAAGTGGTCTCATTAATCCAAACATCGCTGAGAAAACAACCGTAAATGTACCGGGTGTTAATGTTTCTCGAATTGAATCAACGCTGGCTAAAAATAAGACAGTCACGAGGGCGACCGACGCAATAACTTGAACAATAGGATTCGCTGCCGCTTGCGCTGTAACTAGCTTCATCGTTTGCTGACGCATGCGATTACTCACACTTTCAAAGCGCGTTTTTTCTACATGCTGCCCACCATAACTAAGAACCACTTTATGCCCTTTTAGCATTTGTTCTGCTGAGGTTGTCACTCCTCCCATCGCATTCTGCATATTTTTAGATATACGTCTGAATCGCTTAGATACGATGCGTATTGCAATGGCCACCACAGGGGCAACAACTAAAAGAACTAAGGACAACTGCCAGCTGTACCAAAACATCAGAAAAAGAAGCCCTATGATACTTACCCCTTCACGAACAATGCTCACCAGTGCTTTACTGGTCGCACCCGCAAGTTGCTCAGTATCATAAGTAATTCGAGATAAAAGACTACCTGATGATTGCTTATCAAAGAAGCTGACGGGCATTTTCATAAAGTGATTAAAAATCTCTCTTCGAAGATGCATAACGACATTGCCTGACACCCAACTTAAACAATAATCAGAGACGAAACTGGATACGCCTCGAAGTAACATCATACCGAAGATGATGTAAGGCAAAATAGATAAGAAATTAGATTGTGTATCGCCAAACCCTTCATCTAATAATGGTTTAAGCAATGACAGCATATAAGTATCAGCGATCGCATTAATTGCTAATGCTACAACGGCAACGCCTAGCCCTTTTTTGTATAAACGAATATACGTCCATAAGCGCTGAAAGCTTTGCCATGTGGTTTCATCTTGGTCGAGATCTTTAGGATGTTCAGACATAAAATAGGTCGAATTAATAATGACTAATCATTATATTCTACTCCCTTCCTCAAAACTTGCCTATACCACGCGTGATTCTTATGCTCTCTTAACGAACTAATTTGCCAATTATTTTTTGAATACGTGTCATTATTCGGATTTATTTTGAGAGTTACCTGACCGCTCGTGCCGGTATCAAGCCAAAGGCTCCCTTGTTTTCTGTAACGTTCTTTTATAATTGGGTGCGGTAGCTTCCACCGATTTTTATAAGCAGTCGATGCTATTACCACTTCAGCATTAACCGATTGAATAAAGGGTGGAATGGAAGAAGTCAGACTGCCATGATGGGGAACGATCAATACATCACTTAGCAAATTGTCTTTTTGTCCATATTGAGACGTCTGTGATCGTATTAAGTGCCATTCGACCACAGCATTAATATCCCCGGTTAATAAAATAGAATGTCCTTTTTCATCATGAATACGAACCACACACGAATGTGGATTTTTCGCACGTTTAACCGACTTTGGCGGCCAAAGCACCTCAAATGTCAGCTCTTGCCACATAAAACTGTGTCCAGCTCTGCACTCTTTTTCTTCCGCTGTATTTTGGTTTACTATGACACCGCTTGATACAGCGGGGCTCATTAATGAATCCTGAGAAGATAATACCCATTTAGGTAACCACTGCTGCATAATGGATTGTATTCCACCAGCATGATCAGCGTCTGTATGGCTGATCACCACACCTTCAATACTTTTCATCCCTCTCTTATGTAAAATAGGAGAGATCACGGCTTGAGCATAGCTCCCGCTATCCCATGCACTTCCGGTATCATACAAAATGACATTATGATTTTTTTCAATCAATATGGCTAATCCATGCCCTACATCTAACACATCCACTCTCCATTCATCTGATTTTCTATGTGAAGAATGATACGGCATGAAATACAACCCAAGAACACCCACAAACAGAACTAAAAATGTCACCACTCTTCGCTGGAGAAAAGGCGCTACGACATAGAGAACAAGACCACAAAATAAAATATAAAAGAGATAATGAGGTATTGCATACCAAAATAAATCATTGATTGGCTCAATAGCATTAAAAAGAGTGACAATGGGTTCAAGAAGTAGGACTAATCCCCTCCATACATCGGATACATACAATGTATTCAGTGTATTCAATGTATTGATACCAACACCCATCACTCCAATTGTGAGCATTAACGTCACAAGAATAAGCGGGACCACAATGAAAGAGATATAGGGAACAAGGATTAAATTAAACACCACACTCATAATGCTAATACCTTGAAAATACAACGCGGTAATCACAAGCATGAAGAGACCCAATCCCAATTGAAAAAAGATCATATTGATGAATAAATTACGATTTTTTGTGACATCTTTATGAGTGAAGTAAAAGACGGATAATAAGGCAAGAAAGGTCAAGCTAAAACTCATCGATAAAGCACTATAAGGCATCAGTACTAATATAAAGCACATCGATAATAATGTTTTATTGAGCACACCGACCTTACGTGACAACAAAGTGAAGAATGTAACACATAGCAGCATTATTAGTGCCCTTTGAGCAGGGATGTCAAATCCCGATAGCCAAGTGTATATCAGTGCAACTCCACCTCCGAATAACCAAGGAAATAAAGATAATCGATAATTCAGCATCAATGCTATTTTCCCTAGTTGAAATCCAACTAAAAAGGCGATACCAATATGCAAGCCCGAAATGGCCATCAGGTGAGCGAGTCCCGTTACTTTTAACGACTCCCATAACGCAGTATCTATATGCATTCTTTCACCAAAACTCAGTGCGAAAAGTAGACTTTGAGCGTCAGGTAATATAGGATTCGGTGTAAATTGAAGTAAGCTATCTTGTGAGATTTCAGCTCCACTCCATGCCTCTATGTAGCCTGTCGACTGCATCATTATATTCTCAATATATCGATACATTGAGAGATAAATAGAACCCGGAGTTTCAGTAAAATAATGGTCATTAATCGGTTTAGCAAAAGCTAAGACTGAGCGACTAAACCAATACGTTTCTTTATCAAATCCCGCTTCATTCAATTGTCCAATAATGGGTTTTAGAGCCACCATCCCTGTAAATATGTCCCCTCTTAAATGAGGTGACTTAGTGGCCAATTTAATGTTAGTTTTGAGATACCAAGGTAATTCTTGCCCTTCAATAGCATGAATTGACACAATACCTTCATAACCTTTACTTTTCATTGAGAAATTTTGAATTACTTTGGCTTGTATAGTGGTAGTATTTCCATTATTAAATAACACCTTTAGCTTTTCTTGTGTGGCTGTTGAATACAAAAGACCTAGAGAAATCGCAAAAATAGCACCATGACAAACAAATAGTTTTCTATACTTAAGACTCAGCAAAAAAACGGCTATGCAGGGTAGAATCCACTCTATTTGAGGAATGATGGTTAGGTGTAAAAATGCAATTGCAGTCATGCAAAAAGATAATAACGTCCAGTTCATAGTGAAAGAGAGTTAGCTTCCGATGCCAAGAAAGTTTATTAAACGGTTTATGCCTGATCATGAGTCGATTAAGCGCCAAAAAGCTTTAAAAGTCTTTGGTTCTGCTCTTCATAACCCTAATTTATGGTGTCTTAATCGTCGCTCTGCTGCGGGCGCTTTTGCTGTTGGCTTATTTACTGCGTTTATTCCTTTACCAAGTCAAATGATCATTGCCGCTGGATTGGCTGTTTTATTTCGAGTTAACCTCCCGGTGTCAGTCGCTTTAGTTTGGGTAAGTAACCCCGTCACGATGCCCGTTATGTTTTATTTCACCTACAAATTAGGTGCTTGGCTAATGGATGTTCCTCCTCAAAACTTTGAACTCAATATGTCTTTGGATTTCTTGTTAGCCAAACTGGAAACGATTGGTGTGCCTTTCTTATTAGGTAATACGATTGCCGGTATTGTGTTTGCCATTATCGGTTACTTTGGAATACATCTATTATGGCGTTACTCTGTTGCGCGTAGTTGGGAAAAACGCCGCTTACGTTCATTGTAAAAACGATATCATCTTAAATGACTCGCATATAAAAAAAGCGCCACGTAACAAAGTTACCGATGGCGCTTTTTTATATCGTTCTTATCTAACACAACATTACATTTTGATTTTGTCATTGCGCATCTATATACGCGGTAGTTCTAAGAATTTAGGGTTAATCTATTATTTCGAGGGATACGTGCCTCGACAATCATTACCTAACTCCGAAAACCATTGCCTGACATTCAGAATGTAATTGAATTTAACTATTTACCACTTAATACGGTTGCTGGATTCAGTCGGCTCGCACGACTCGCAGGATAAAGTGTGGCTAAAAAGCTTAATGTAATCGCCGTACCTGACACGATTAACACATCGTTTAGCATCACCTCTGAAGGTAGAAAATCGACAAAATAAATATCACCAGAAAGAAATTGATGATCCAGCCAATATTCTAATTGTTCAATAATAAAGGTCAGATTTTGTGCAACAATCACGCCTAAAGCACTCCCTATGAGGCTTCCTAGTACACCTGAGAATACTCCTTGCCATACAAATATTTGCTTAATCAAACTGTTTTGAGCGCCCATCGTCCTGAGTATTGCTATTTCCGATGCCCTATCCTTTACCGACATAATTAACGTTGAAACGATATTAAAGGTCGCGACACCAATCACTAATACCATCACTAAATACATAATGGTTCTAACGAGTTGAATGTCTCGATACAAAAAACCATACTTACGTTGCCAGCTGTGTAGGTAAACGTATTGATTTAGCGTTCCTCCAATTTCACGGATAATGTGCGTGGCTTTTAATACATCACTGACACGGATGGATACACCAGACACTTGGTCAGCATTAAATTGTTGATATCCCTGTGCATCTTGTAGAGGGACAAGAGCAAGATTATGATCTATCTGTCCATTCAAAGTGAGTAGTCCGAGTACCTTAACTCTGACCCGCTTTGGTGCCGATACATTTCTATCTGATCGAGCACTTGGTAACATGAGGGTGATCATATCCCCCTTCACAACACCTAACTTATCGGCAACACCTTGCCCCAAAATGATTTGTTTGGAATGACTCTTAAATTGTGCCCAATCTTCCTTAGGAATGTATTGTGATAGCGTTGATACTTTCTCTTCTAACGTCGGCTCAACTCCCCTAACTTCAATCGCCTTTAATGTGCTTCCTTTTTCAGCAAGAGCAGTAAATCTGATATAAGGTGCTGCAGCGACAACGTCAGAGTGAGCTAGAGCTTGTGTAGCCAACGCTTCCCATTGTGTCAGTGGCTCTTTGACACCTTCAAACTCACCATGTGGAATAACCGACAGGACGCGCTGCTTTAGCTCTCTTTCAAAACCATTCATCGCTGATAAGCCAATGATAATAACAGCGACTCCCACCATAATACCCAATGTGGACGATAAAGAGATAAAAGACACCAGCTTATTTCGCTGCTTGGCACGACTGAATCGTTGCCCAATGAAAAGGGAGAGAGGACCTAACATGTAACCTTCTTTTTAGTGATGTCTAATTAGACCATGGTATCCAATAGCAAACCATCTTGCATATGATGCTGCTTATCCATTTTTTGTGCTAACTCATTATCATGGGTCACCACTAGAAATGCAGTATTTGATTCACGATTCAGTTCACGCATAAGTTCATAAATCGAGAGAGCCGTTGTATGATCAAGGTTACCTGTTGGTTCATCCGCTACAACTAATTCTGGGTCATTCACCAGAGCACGGGCAATGGCTACTCTTTGCCGCTCTCCACCAGATAGCTCCGCTGGACGATGATCGACTCTGTGCGATAAACCCACTTTATCAAGATAATAGCGTGCCTTTTCTTTTGCTTCTTTAACAGAACGTTTGCCAATCAATAAAGGCATTGCCACATTCTCTAATGCAGAAAAATCAGCCAACAAATGATGAAATTGATACACAAAGCCAATGTGTTGATTTCTTAATTTAGCTTGCTTATTACCCGATAACTGGCCTAAGTTTTGATCCAAAAAATACACTTCACCTTTTGTTGGTGTATCCAATGCCCCCAATATATGAAGTAATGTGCTTTTCCCTGATCCTGACGCGCCTATAATGGAGACCAATTCTCCTTTATTTATTGAAAAATCCACACCCCGAAGTACGTGAGTGTCCACTCCACCTTCGTGATAAGTTTTTTGAATATTGGAGCATCTTAGTAATTGTTTATTCATATCCAGTATCATCATATAAAGTTATTCGTATCTCAGTGCATCTGCTGGTTGTGCCGATGAAGCTCGATAAGACGGGTAAAGTGTTGCCAACAAACTCAGAGCAATAGCCGCAATAATGACCGTAATAATTTGTGTTGAATTAATCACTACGGGCAACTGACTTCCCGTTCCAAACAAAGCAATATTAAATAGGGCTAAGATTTGATTGAGATTGACTGACAATAGCGTACCAAGCGCGCCCCCAACAAGTGCACCTATCACACCACTACTTGCTCCTTGAACAACAAAAATTGATAAAATTTGCTGTTGGGTCATGCCCTGTGTTTTCAATATTGCCACTTCGGATTGTTTTTCCATTACGACCATGATCAATGCTGAGATGATATTAAAAGCGGCAACAAACACAATCAGTCCCAACATCAGTCCCATCATGTTTTTTTCCATTTTAACCGCTTGAAACAGTTCACCACGTTGCTCTCTCCAGTCACTCCATATCCAGTTGTCGGGTAAGGTCAAAGAGCTGTAATCCGACACAACAAACGGGTCATCAAAGAAGAGTCGCCATCCTGTTACTGTATTTTTAGGGTATCTTAATAATCGAGACGCATCATCAATGTGCGTTACCATTAACATGGCATCGACATCAGAACCTGTATTAAACACTCCTGCTACTTCAAAGGTACGTTGACTTGGGATACGACCAATAGGAGTAAAACGACTGGCACTGGTTACCATTAAACGCACTTTATCACCCACTCTTACATTTAAATTACGAGCAAGGGTATGCCCTAAAATAACCTGATATTGTGAGGGTTTTAATGCGCTGAGTCGTCCAGACATCATATGTGGCACAATGGGATCCGAACTGGACGGTTCAATACCAATAAGAAAGCCAGCCGACAGTGCCTGACCGCTTTGAATTACGGCTTCGCTACGCGTAATTGGCTTCGGATCTTGGCTCATTGACAGATCTTGAATCACACTCGGGATACCATCGTTTAAAGATACTTTTTGATCCGGCGTGCTAATGACAGCTTGAGGAAGTACACCTAAGATTCTTGATTTTAATTGATCTTCAAAGCCATTCATAACAGAGATAACGGTGACTAATGCCATAACTCCAATCGTAATTCCTGCTGTCGACATATAAGACACAAAACGACTGAATCTATCACCAGATTTACCTTGTAAATATCGTAAACCAATGAATAATGAGGCAGGATGATACATGCTATTAGCTACTCAACATTGTGGTATAGGGTAAAGAACACCCATGAAAGAATCTTTCACTTTAACCATTAGCCGTATTCACTGCAACCACCAAGCAACATAGGAGTCGATTTTGTGCACATAAATACAAATAGATTCTCACCTTTATGTTCTTTTCGCGCTTCATTATACTCATTGGCTGATATAATGAAGGCTTGGCTAGCGATCTGAAGCAACCTTAATAAGGATTATCATGGCGGTAAATGATTACTTTAGTATTAAATGTACGATACCTCTTAATATCACGGCGTTCGACTCTACTCTCGAACCATCCTGGGATAATCTTGAAAAAGAAATCCCAATGGCCTTTAAAATCGCGAACCAATTTTCAGAGCTGGATCGTGATATTGCTCAGCTGCCAATTGATAAAAAGAATCCACATATTGCCCCTTTAATGAAGCTTATTGATTTACAAAATCAAAAACTCAATACGCTTCTCAGCTTCATGCTTTCAGAACAACAGCACAGTCCGCTTACAAGCCACGAACTCAGTGCTGGACACGTTACCTTCACTTCCAACATGGCCTTTGAGGCTGCGTCCTATATCAAGGTCAAATTATTTTTAACTGAATTACCCGCTGCAATTTTTGCTTATGCTCAAATTAACGATTGTCACCCGACAGATAGTGGGGAATTTAAGGTTCAAGCTGAATTTACTCATCTACTTGAATCCGATGAAGAGTTGTTGATACGGTATACCCTGAATCAACAGCAAAAGCTGCTCAAAGAACGCAGTAAATTACGACACAAACACGATTAACCTTTTTAAATAAGTATTAAGAATGCCTTCAACTATTTTTAATCTCACTTCTCCGGTTAAATCCGGAGATAAGAAATACTACGGTCAACTTGTTGGCTCCAGTTTAGCCCTGTCCATTGCTGAATTATCGGTCTCTTTCAATGGTGTCACATTACTGATTGTCCCTGATCCACAAACCGCATTAAAGCTTCAACAAGAAATTGAAAGTTTTTCTGAACAATCAGTCACCACCTTTCCAGACTGGGAAACTTTACCTTACGACAGTTTTTCACCTCACCAAGAAATCATATCTGAGCGTATTGCACAACTGTATCAACTCCCGAATCAAACTGAAGGTATCGTTATTGTTCCCGTCAGTACAGCGCTTCAACGGCAATCCCCAAAGGAGTTTTTATTACAGCACTCATTAATGATCAAAAATGGCGATATTCGTTCATTAGATAAATTAAAGCTGCAATTAGAACACTCAGGATACAACAATGTTGATCAAGTATTTGGCCCTGGTGAATATTCGGTAAGAGGTTCTATTATTGATCTCTTCCCAATGGGAAGCGCATTACCCTACCGCATCGACTTTTTTGACGATGAGATTGATTCGATTCGAACCTTTGATCCCGATAATCAACGATCGATTGAAGAAAAAACAGAAATTCGATTACTCCCTGCCCATGAATTTCCAACCACCGATTCTGCTATAGAAGATTTCCGTATACGTTGGCGTAAACGGTTTGATGCGCGCAAAGAACCAGAGTCAATTTATATGCAGGTTTCAAAGGGAACATGGCCATCTGGTATTGAATATTGGCAGCCTTTGTTTTTTGAACATACCCATTCATTGTTTGAATATTTGCCTAATACCAGTCAAATCCTATCAGTCGGCGAGCTCGAACACTCTATAGATGTCTTTCTTGATGATGTCGATAATAGATATGAACAACGTAAAGTAGATCCACTTCGCCCTTTATTACCGCCAGAAGAACTGTGGCTTAAAAAGGATGAATTTTATGCTTCATTAAAGCAATACCCTGTCGGGTTATTACAGGCAGATGCTTTAGACGAAAAGTCTGGTCGCATTAACCTACCGCTTAAAACGTTACCTGAATTTAAAGTCCAACATCAGCTAAAAGAACCTATGGCTGAATTTCGACGCTTTTATGAAAATCATAACGGTAAAATTATTTTATCTGTTGAATCTGAAGGACGTAGAGAAGCGTTACTTGAACTATTACAACCTTTAAAGATAAAACCAGAATTACACGATAATTTTTATAATGCGGTGAAGTCATCTAACCCATGGAATCTTATTGTCAGTTCGAGTGAGTATGGCTTCCTAGATACCAGCAATAACCTTGCTTTTATTTGTGAAAGTGACTTACTGGGTGAACGAGTCATCCAACGAAAACGTAAAGATCGTAAAACCACAAATAGCGATGCGGTTATACGCAATTTAGCCGAGTTAAAACCAGGACAACCTGTCGTACACATCGATCATGGTATTGGTCGATATCTTGGTTTACAAACATTAGATGTGGGTGGATTAAAAACTGAGTACATGACACTAGAGTATCAAAAAGAAGCAAAGCTCTATGTTCCTGTCTCTTCCCTAAATCTTATTAGTCGTTATTCAGGTGGTGCCGAAGAATCGGCGCCATTGCACAAACTCGGTAATGACACATGGGCGAAAGCGAAAAGAAAAGCAGCTGAAAAAGTCAGAGATGTCGCCGCTGAGCTTCTTGATATTTATGCGAAACGTGAAATCAAATTTGGTTTCAAATTTCATCTAGATCGAGAGCAATATGCGCACTTTAAAACGGGCTTCCCATTTGAAGAAACCGACGATCAAGCCATGGCAATCAACGCCGTTCTCTCTGATATGTGTCAGAAAAAGGCAATGGATAGATTAGTGTGTGGCGATGTGGGTTTCGGGAAGACTGAAGTCGCAATGCGAGCCGCCTTTGTTGCAACAGACAATGCGAAACAAGTCGCTCTATTAGTTCCTACGACTCTATTAGCACAACAGCATTTTGAAAACTTTAGAGATCGATTTGCGAACCTCCCAATTCGTGTTGAAGTGCTTTCTCGCTTCAAATCGGCTAAAGAGCAAAAGCAAGTCATTCAAGATATTGCCGAAGGTAAAGTCGATTTAGTTGTCGGTACTCATAAATTACTATCCGAAGGCATCAAATTCCATGATCTTGGCTTACTGATTGTCGATGAAGAACACCGTTTTGGTGTAAGACAAAAAGAAAAGATGAAAGCGTTGCGCGCCGATGTAGATATACTGACATTGACAGCAACACCGATACCACGAACTCTAAATATGGCAATGAGTGGTATGAGAGATTTGTCTATTATCGCTACCCCACCGGCACGACGACTTTCAATTAAAACCTTTGTTCGTCAAAGTGAAGACGGTATAGTCAGGGAAGCGGTATTGCGTGAAATCATGCGTGGTGGTCAAGTTTACTTCCTTCATAATCAAGTGGATACTATTGAAAAAGTAGCCGAAGATTTAGCAAAATTGATACCTGAAGCTCGTGTGACCGTCGCCCATGGTCAAATGAGAGAACGCGAACTTGAAAGAATCATGAATGATTTTTATCATCAACGATTTAATTTACTTGTGTGTACTACCATTATCGAAACCGGTATCGATGTCCCTACGGCAAATACGATCATAATGAATCGTGCCGATAACCTAGGCCTCGCACAAATGCACCAGTTACGAGGACGTGTCGGACGTTCGCACCACCAAGCCTACGCTTACCTTTTAACGCCACCACCTAAAGCACTCACAAAAGACGCCGTAAAACGCCTAGATGCTATTGCGTCTTTAGAAGACTTAGGAGCAGGCTTTACCCTTGCAACTCACGACTTAGAGATACGAGGTGCCGGTGAATTATTAGGTGATGAGCAAAGTGGTCAAATTCAGTCTGTTGGGTTCAATCTTTATATGGATATGTTAGATCAAGCTGTTGAAGCCTTGAAGAGTGGTAAAGAACCTTCTCTTGATGATCTACTGAGAGAGCAAACTGAAATAGAACTGAGAATACCAGCTTTGCTACCCGATGATTATATACCGGATGTCAATACTCGCCTGTCCATGTATAAACAAATCGCCAGTGCCATTGACATTGATGAAGTCAATGCCATCAAGATAGAGTTGATCGATCGCTTTGGTACTCTACCTGATGCGGCTAAGAACTTGCTAACCGTAAGCAAAATTAAGCTCACCGCTCACGCCCTAAAGGTCCGTAAGCTTGAAGCACACGACAAAGGTGGTTATATTGATTTCAGCCCAACCGCCGATATCAATCCAGCCTACCTTGTGCGCTTACTGCAATCTCAACCAAAAGTATTTGGTATGGATGGCCCGACGAAGCTTAAGTTTTCTATGGAGTTAACAGATCGACGTAAGCGGATCCAACTTGTAACTGATATACTAAAAGAATTAGCTGAAAACCGATTAGGTTAGTGAGCCTTTCGACACGGAGTGAAAATGAAAAAGCTGTTACCCTTATTATTACTTCTCTCCCCGACAAGCAGTTGGGCTGAGCGTAAATTCGATATCGAAATCGTCGTGTTTAAAAGAAACATTGCTGAAGAAAAAACAAATGAATCTTGGCCATTGGTTCAACCACCAATAAGCATGAAGAGCGTAGGCGAGTTCCACGATAAAGAATACATTATAGATAAAGGAGTGAATTTCTTTCCTGAAGAAGAGTTCGCCTTAACACCTGAAGTAGACAAGCTAAAAAAACACGCTAATTATGAAGTATTACTCCATACCGCTTGGAGACAAGGTGATTATGGTCGAAGAGAAGCACCCATCTTCCATTTAATCGCTGGTGATGATTTCTCTGATCAATTCCGTGCTGACGGTTATCAAATTAAAGACAAATTAGCGATCGAAGTCTCTGAAAGTGGTCACCTCGTATTCACAAAAGAAGATGAGAAAGCCATAACTGAAAAAAGACAGCTGGTCCTTTTAGAAAACCCAGATGACGATATTACACCTGAAAATGAATCAGAGTACGTAGAGCCTGAAATAGTAGAAAATGTATCGGAAGATACGCTAACTGAAGAGCAAATAGCTGACACCGATGCTATCGAATCTGATGAAGCTCCTTTATTGGTCCCTGATGCTATTATTAATGACCTACCTGAGCTTGATGGCCGAATTCAAATCTACGTAGACCGCTACTTATATGCGAATGTGACTCTTGATCTTAAATCCCCTATTACTCGTGAAATTGAGTTGAGTGAAGAGGAATTAGATGCATTGGCTTTAGACAGCAACACCCTGAGCGATACAGAATCAGATATAGCGAGTGAAAACAGTACTAGCACTGATAATGTAGAGGGTGAAATCCAAAACCTTGAAGAGCCAACAACATTAACAGGTAACCTTGAAGTCATTGAAAGTGAAGAAGCTGCTCAAACTGAAACGTTACTAAAATCGTATCGATTATCTCAAAAAAGACGTATGCGCAGTAGTGAGACTCACTTACTTGATCACCCTTTAATGGGGGTTATCATTCAAGTACGTCGCATTGATATAGAAGATGAAGAGCCAGAGGAAGAGCCCGCGAGCTAGCTTCTTTCCTGATAAGAGCCTCTATTCGCCCTATATGTAAATATCGACAAATAAAAAAGCTCAGCACACGTTAAGTGGCTGAGCTTTTTATTTAAAACGAACGCCTATTCAAAACGAACGCTTAGTCAATCAAAGTGATTAAGCTCCTTGAGCTAACGCAATCCAATAATTAGCACCCAAAGCTATGTTACTGTCATTGAAATCATAATGGGGATTATGTAGTGACGCACTCTCATCACCATTTCCTATCCAGATATACGCTCCTGGTTTTTTCCGCAAAAAATAAGAAAAATCTTCAGCACCCATACTTGGATCCAAATCCGTTACAATATTGTCGCTTCCAATCAGCCCATTTAGAGCGTCTATACATTTATTCGCATTGTTAGGATTATTCACTGTCGCTGGAAGGCATCGATTAAAAATAAACTCAATATTGACTCCATAACTTAATTCAAAACCAGCGCAGATCTCCGTCATTCTTTTAATAATTAATGCCTGAGTGGCATCAGAGAATGTTCTAACCGTTCCTTTCATCTCAACTTTATCTGGAATAATGTTAAATGAATCACCTGCATTAATCTGCGTTACACTGATTACCCCAGCATCAACGGGAGAAAGATTACGGCTTACTATACTTTGAAAGGCACTCACTAATTGTGTGGCTGGAATGATGGGGTCATTGGTTAAGTTTGGTATCCCACCATGTCCCCCAAAGCCCGTGATGTTTATTTCAAAGGTATCCATTGCTGCCATAACTGGCCCCTGATGCACTGCAAACTTACCTAACCCAAGCTTGGGCCAATTATGCATACCATAGATCTCTTCAATTGGAAAAGCATCGAAGAAGTGTTCTTCTTCTACCATCACGCGTGCACCACCTTCATTTTCTTCTGCAGGTTGGAAAATGAAATATAACGTACCTTCAAAATCTCTATGCTCACTTAACCAACATACTGCAGTTAAAAGCATGGTGGTATGACCATCATGCCCACAAGCATGCATCTTTCCATCATAGGTCGAGCGATGAGAGCATTGATTTTTTTCATGCATTGGTAAAGCATCCATATCTGCTCGTAAACCTATATGGCGTGATTCAGGATTTTTACCTTTTAAAACCGCTACTATCCCCGTCGTTGCCCACTCCTCATGAATCTCATCCATATTTAAAGTGAGTAATTTTTCTTTTACTTTCTGAGCGGTTCTAAATTCGTTATAAGCTAACTCAGGATGTGCGTGAATATCATGACGGAATGAAGTCATTTCTTGTACTAAAGGAGTATCGTTTTTAATATACATAATGATGATTCTTAATTAAAGAAGGCGCAGAATATGCGCCTTATAACTTAATAAATAAAAGAAATAATTACAGAAGTAAGTCTGCCACAAAAACAGAACCTAAAAATGTTCCAGTAAACACTAATAAGGCGACTAACATAATTTTAAAACCAGAACGTTTGAATAAGTCGATTTCTTTACGACTAATGCTCACTGCGGCATAAGCTAGTACAGGTGTAACCATTGAAATGAAATTAATTTTACCGACATACTCTAAAACTAAAGCTGCATAGGGAAAAATCGGAATTGTGATTAATATACTAATTAATGAAACCCAAGCTACGACGGGTAATTTCACAGGAACGATTTGTTTCACACCAATACTCAGTATGATAACAACAAATAAAATCAACATGCCAGGCAAAGCCTCTAACATATTAACACCCGTTCCAGCCCAATTACTAAGCAACGACACAACACTAAATACAGCAAGTACGATGCAAGTATTAGTAAAGCTCAACACTTCTGTTTCATTTTTTGGTATTGTATTTTCTTGAGACATGTCCAATATCCTTATTGTAATTTATCAGAAGTTAAATTAGATTTTTTTGCTTGCTTATCACTTAACTTCTTATACATCCATTCTGCTGCTGGTAAAGCAATAAAAGCCGAAACATACAAACCTGTAGCGTAGGTTAATAAATTACTCGCCCCTGCAAATGCTAGAATGTCTTCTGCTTGTTCTGGATATAACGTAGCTAAAGAACCTGAACATGCAGCCGTCATACTACCACTGCCGACACCACACCCCATCGCAATCGCTCTTATATCAAATATTTCAAGTGATGCTACATAACCGGCAAGTAGAGCAAAGAAGATGGATCCAAACATAGTTCCAATAACGTAAACAGATAATACACCGACCCCTTCTGGCCCTTTCAGTCCATACTTCTCTGAAATAAGAGCAATATTGGGTTCTCTTGCAATAGAATACGTTGCACCTATTGATTCTCTACCCATCTTACACACAAGGACTGCAAATGGCATTGCGATAAAAAGTGTAAATACATTGCCTAATTCTTGGAATATCATCGCATGACCAGCATTAAGAAGTTTATCCATTGAAGGACCAATTAACGTACCAAACTTAGCAATGAAAGGTAAAATACCAACCAAAAGTAATTGAGAACCCACGCTGGCTTCTTTAGAGGACATCCATTTAGATGCTTTTTTAACAACATGAGGATTACCGATCAAACCAATTATAAAAGCGTAAAAAAGAGGTAATAAAAGTAAAACGCCCGGTCCGACTTGAAATTTTTGAATCCCTATCCATTCTGATAAAACAGAGGCGACAACAACAAAAGCGTGTAAACGCCAGTTAAGTAATAATTTTAATTGACTCATTTGAATCCCTTCTTGGCAATCATCTCTTTGCCTTATATTAATATCCCTTATGAAAATATGTTATATATTATGCAGATTAGTAACGCAACAAAATATTACTTCACAAAGAAACTTAAATTCAGATATCAATCAGTTATATAAGCCATAAAGGTCAGTATAAATGGTTATATAAACTAACAATGAAACAAAACCCAATAAATGAACCCAGTAAAACCATCTTCCTCGACATAAAAAATTAACAGTTTGTTTCTACTTTGGTTTAATCTCTGCCGCTGGTAAGTAGTTTTTTAGCATACAATATAACACTTCTGTACCTTGTTCTAAGTGATGCTCTTCGGTAAACTCTTGAGGATTATGGCTAAATCCTCGATGACTAGGGACAAATAACATCCCAACAGGACAAAGCCCATAAAAAATACCAGCATCATGACCCGCACCACTATGAATGAAGCATGAATCTACATTCTTTTTTTCGCATGCTTTTTCAAAGCACTCAACAAAAACAGTATCCATTGTTACAGCTGGCCCTTCGCCCATAATACTAATATCCGTATTTAAATCGTACTGCAACCCAATCATGCTTACCGATCTTTGTATACTTTCAAATAAAACCTCAATGGTGGCATCAGAAGTATCCCTAACATCTATTTCTAAACTGACTTTACCCGGTATTATATTGGCTCGATTTGGAAAGCACGTTATTCTCCCTGCTGTAATACTGGCTTGGTCAGTGACATGTTCAGATAAGATACTCGGAATGGATTGGATGAATCCACTTGCTCCCATCATCGCGTCACGTCGCTGATTCATAGGTGTCGCTCCAGCATGATTAGTTTGACCTAAAAAATCAATTTGTATACGTTTTAGACCACTTATAGCAGTGACAATTCCAACGGGTATATTTGCATTATCTAAGCTTGCCGCTTGTTCAATATGTAATTCTAAAAAACCAAGTAAATTTTCCGATGTATATTGATGCATTGATAAATCATTTGGGTTTAACCCATTATTTATACAAGCTTCAAAGTAGCTAATCCCTTCCGAGTTCGGTATGCCTTTTAGATCTTCAATTGTTAGTTGATCCGTAATTGCTTTACTACCAATAAAAGGACTTTTAAATTCACAACCTTCTTCTGCTTCAAAGGCAATAATTTCAAGATGAAAAGGTAAATCGAACTTCTCTTTTTGTAAACGAGCAATAACCGCTAAACCACTTGCAATACCTGCTACCCCGTCATATTTCCCCGCATGTCGAACAGAATCATAATGCGATCCAACTACCATCGTTCTTGCATGCGTATCTTTAGACAGTAGTCGACCTCTAACATTTCCAACGCAATCGATCATAACGTCCAGATCTAATCGTTCCATTTCACTCTTTATATATTGTCTTGCTAATAATGATTCTTGAGTACATGGAAAGCGTGTTACACCCTCATTATCAACAGAAAATGAAGCTATTGAATTAATAAAATGTTGGATTGAAAAGTCCATCTATCGTTACTTCCTTGAGTTATATCTTCATTTATAGAAAATGATAAAAATACAAATAAAAACGGCTTAAGTTAAAAAACTTAAGCCGTTTAAGACAAACAATTACAAAGTATTAGTGTATATCTGCGGTCTCTTTATGATAATCAAATATGATTTTATCATTTTTAAGTGAAACGGTTACCGTACCACCTTTAACAAGAGAACCAAAGAGTAACTCATTAGCCAATGGCTTCTTCAATTGCTCTTGTATGACTCGAGTCATCGGACGTGCACCCATATCTCTATCATAACCTTTCACAGCTAGCCAGTGACGAGCATCCTCATCAACCTCAAGCGACACGCCTCTTACATCAAGCTGAGCTTGCAGTTCCACAATATATTTATCAACCACTTGATGAATAACCTGTTCACTTAGGTTATTGAACCAAATAATATTATCTAAACGGTTACGGAACTCAGGTGTAAAGACTCGCTTAATCGCACCCATCGCATCATGGCTGTGATCCTGCTGAATAAGACCAATTGACTTTTTAACCGTCTCTTGTACGCCAGCATTCGTTGTCATCACAAGAATCACATTTCTAAAGTCCGCTTTACGGCCATTATTATCCGTAAGCGTACCATTATCCATAACCTGAAGTAATAAGTTAAAGACATCAGGGTGTGCTTTTTCAATCTCATCAAGAAGCACAACCGCGTGTGGATTTTTAATCACAGCATCGGTTAATAAACCACCTTGATCGTAACCCACATAACCAGGAGGAGCACCGATTAATCGGCTCACAGAGTGACGTTCGCCATATTCAGACATGTCAAAACGCAATAACTCTACACCTAGTAAGTTCGACAGCTGTTGCGTTACTTCTGTTTTACCTACACCAGTTGGTCCTGCAAATAGGAAAGAACCAATAGGTTTATTATCTGCACCTAAACCTGCACGAGATAGTTTAATTGCTTCCGACAGTGCATCAACGGCGTTATCTTGACCAAATACAAGCATTTTAAGCTTACTATCTAGGTTTTGAAGAATATCTTTGTCTGATGAAGATACTGATTTTTCAGGGATACGAGCCATTTTCGCAACCATGGTTTCAATATCAGCGACGCCCACTGTTTTCTTACGTTTACTTGATGGAGCCATACGCTGACAAGCACCGGCTTCATCCATAACATCAATCGCTTTATCTGGCAAATGACGCTCATTAATGTATTTTGCTGACAGCTCTACTGCTGCACGTAGTGCTGTATTGGTGTATTTAACATTATGATGTTGTTCATACTTTTCTTTAAGACCAATAAGTATTTTTGTAGTATCATCCAACGATGGTTCAACCACATCAACCTTTTGGAAACGACGAGCGAGTGCACGCTCTTTCTCAAAAATAGTACTGTGCTCTTGATAAGTCGTTGAACCAATACAGCGTAGCTTACCACCACTTAATAATGGCTTAATTAAGTTAGCGGCATCAACTTGACCGCCAGACGCTGCACCAGCACCTATAATCGTATGAATTTCATCAATAAATAATACCGCTTCTTCATCTTTCTCAAGTTGTTTTAAAATCGCTTTAAAACGCTTTTCGAAATCGCCACGATACTTAGTACCTGCCAGTAATGAACCAATATCTAATGAATAAATAGTGTTATTTTTCATTACTTCAGGAACACTACCCTCAACGATGCGCCATGCTAAGCCTTCTGCGATTGCCGTTTTACCAACACCCGCTTCTCCAACTAACAGTGGATTATTTTTACGACGTCGACACAATACTTGAATTGTTCTATCCAGTTCTTGATCTCGGCCGATAAGTGGGTCAATTTTACCCATCTTAGCTTGCTCGTTAAGGTTAGTAGCAAAATTTTCTAATCGATCTTCAGAGCTACTTTCTTCGCTATTATCAGCAGAGAAAGGGGTAGAAGGGGTCGATGGAGACTCGCCTGAAGAGTCCGATGATTTAACAATACCGTGAGAAATGAAATTAACAATATCTAAACGGCTAACGTCATTTTTCTTTAATAAGTAAGCAGCGTGTGATTCTTGTTCGCTAAATATAGCGACCAAGACATTAGCTCCTGTCACCTCATTACGGCCAGACGATTGAACATGAAATACAGCCCGCTGTAAAACTCGCTGAAAACTCAGTGTTGGTTGAGTTTCACGTGTTTCATCCGATTCTGGAATTAACGGTGTCGTCTGATCAATGAATGCGTCGAGTTCTTCTCGCAACGCGTTCAAATCCATCTGACAAGCATCTAATGCTTCTTTAGCTGCATCATTATCTAATAATGCTAAAAGGAGGTGTTCAACCGTCATAAACTCATGACGCTTGTCACGAGCACGTGCAAACGCACTATTTAAACTCAATTCTAATTCTTTGTTCAACATACAGTACCTCCGAAAAACAACAAGGTTTGAGAAATCGAGCTAAGCCCGTTCCATCGTACACAACAAAGGGTGCTCGTGTTCCTTCGCATATGCCTTTATCTGTGCTACCTTGGTTTCAGCAATCTCTGACGAGTAAGTACCACATATTGCCTTACCTTGGTAATGAACCTTGAGCATAACCTGCGTTGCTTGTTCTATATCCATTGAAAAAAAGCGTTCGAGAATCTCAATCACAAAATCCATTGGCGTATAATCGTCATTCATCAGTATAACGTTATACATGGAAGGTGGTTGTACCGCTGTTTCTTCTCGCTCCAGTAAATCTGAGTCTGGAGTAACCCAATCAAAATGTTTGCTCATGGTTTATAGAGCACCTTACTTTTTACAACATCCTATTGAATATAGATCACAACAATTTTGTCTAGTTAATGTTGTTCTCTACTCTCCGTCTTAAGCTCTCTACTACATTAGAGACTAATCTAGCATTCGAGATGCTGCAAATAAAAGATGCGACTCATACCCCCATTTTTTTTCAAGTGATTAAAATAACAACAACTTAGCTGTCACAATTTCCTAACTATTACAGACCCAATTTAACAAAAATTTTTCACTATTGTTTGCATTACATAACAGTTTTAGGAAATTGTGGTCGAATGCATTGATAACAAATATTGAATGTTACCCCTAATTGACTAAATTGATTGGTGTAGATGTTATTTTTTAACCTTTAAGTCAACATTGAGTCTGAGTTGTAATTCATTAAATGGCTTAAAGAATATGATTTAATTGCAGCTATTAATTTTATGAAAAGCTTCACTTTTATAAAACACAATAAAATATGATACCAACATCATATATATGAGCATAATGCTCAAGTGATATTTAGATCCATAAACAAATGTAGAAGGATGTATAGCATGGCTACTGGAACTGTAAAATGGTTTAACAATGCGAAAGGTTTTGGCTTCATTTGCCCTGAAGGTGAAGACGGTGATATTTTTGCGCATTATTCCACAATACAAATGGATGGCTACAGAACTCTCAAAGCAGGTCAACAGGTCACTTATGAAGTTGAAGAAGGTCCAAAGGGTTATCATGCACGTTCAGTCAAGCCTGATGAATGCTAATACTCCTTTACATTAACTTAAGCATATAATTGTCAACTTTCCTATTATGCTTTAAAATTACCTCAATTCTGAAGTGCTTGTTTTATAATTATATTGCTATTGAAAGTTAATTATTTTTCACCATTGACTTTCATAATAAAAAACCCGCATTAAGCGGGTTTTTTATTATCTCGATATTAGCGTTAACTCAGTATCTTAACCAATAATGGCATTTAACTTTGTGCTAGGACGCATTGCTGCTACTGCTTTATCAAATACAGGTGCAAAGTAACCACCTAAATCAATTGCAACACCTTGTGCATCATTAAGTTCAGCAACAATCTCAGTTTCACCTTCTTGCATTGATTGTGCAATTGGTGAGAACTCTGCAGCTAAATCAGCATCTTGTGCTTGGTTTGCTAATGCTTCAGCCCAGTACAATGCTAAGTAGAAATGACTACCACGGTTATCTAACTCACCTACTTTACGTGATGGTGACTTATTCTCATCTAAGAATTTGCCTGTTGCTGCATCTAAAGTATCTGCAAGAACTTTTGCTTTCGCATTTCCAGTTACTGTACTTAAATGCTCTAGAGACGCCGCTAAAGCAAGGAATTCACCTAAAGAATCCCAACGTAAATGGTTTTCTTTTTCAACTTGTTGTACGTGTTTTGGAGCAGAGCCACCAGCACCCGTCTCAAACAAACCACCACCATTCATTAGAGGTACAATAGATAGCATCTTAGCTGATGTACCTAGTTCTAAGATTGGGAATAGATCCGTTAGGTAATCACGTAATACATTACCCGTTACTGAGATTGTATCTTCACCCTTAGCAATACGCTCAAGGGAGAATTGACATGCTTCTAGTGGAGCAAGCACTTGAATATCTAACCCAGCGGTATCATGTTGAGGTAAGTACTCATTTACCTTCTTAATGATTTCAGCATCATGTGCTCGATTTGCATCTAACCAGAATACTGCCGGTGTATTTGAAGCACGAGAACGAGTAACGGCTAGCTTAACCCAATCTTGAATTGGAGCATCCTTAACTTGACACATACGGAATAAATCGCCAGCTTCAACATTTTGCTCTAGAAGAACAGAACCTGATGCATCCACAACTTGAACCTTACCTGCAGCCGTCATTGTAAACGTTTTGTCATGAGAGCCATATTCTTCCGCTTTCTGCGCCATTAGACCCACGTTTGGTACTGTACCCATTGTTGTTGGGTTAAATGCACCATTCTCACGACAGAAATCGATCACAGCTTGATAGATACTTGCGTAGCTACGATCTGGGATCATTGCTTTTGTATCTTTTAGACCACCATCTGGGCCCCACATTTGACCAGAAGAACGTAACATTGCTGGCATAGATGCATCAACGATAACGTCACTAGGAACATGAAGGTTTGTGATACCACGGTCTGAATCAACCATCGCTAGCTCAGGTTGAACAGCGTAGACTGCTTGAATATCCGCTTTAATTTCTTCTTGCTTATCAGCAGATAGAGAGCCGATCTTAGCGTAAACATCACCAATACCGTTATTAGCATCAATACCTAGCTCTGCAAATACGTCAGCGTGTTTAGCGAATACGTCTTTGTAGTATACTTTTACAGCGTGACCAAAGATAACTGGATCAGATACCTTCATCATTGTTGCTTTCATGTGTAGAGAAAGAAGCACGTCTTGCTCTTTTGCTTCAGCAATCTCTTTTTCAAAGAAAGACACTAGCGCGTTTTTATTCATTACGGCACAGTCGATAATTTCTTCGTCTTGTAGAGCAAATGGTGCTTTAAGCTGCTTTGTTTCACCGTTAGCACCAACAAATTCAATACTTACGTTTGTCGCACCGTTAATGGTTGTTGATTTCTCACTACCAAAGAAGTCATTATTGTCCATGCTTGCTACGTGAGATTTTGACTCAGTAGACCATACACCCATTGAATGTGGGTTCTTTCTTGCGTAGTTTTTAACAGAAAGAGGTGCGCGACGATCGGAGTTACCTTCACGTAAAACAGGGTTTACTGCACTACCCTTAATCTTATCGTATGTTGCTTTTACCATTGACTCTTCTTCAGTCTTTGGTTCTTCTGGGTAGCTTGGTAATGCAAAACCCTTTGCTTGTAGTTCAGCAACAACCGCTTTTAACTGAGGAACCGACGCTGAAATATTAGGAAGCTTGATAATGTTTGCTTCTGGTGTTTTAGCCAGTTCACCTAATTCAGAGAGTGCATCACTAATACGCTGCTCTTCTGTTAAGTATTCAGGGAAGTTTGCAATAACACGGCCAGCAAGTGAAATATCACGTGTTTCTACATTAATACCTGAAGAAGCCGTAAATGACTCAACAATGGGTAAAAATGAGTAAGTTGCCAGTGCTGGCGCTTCATCTGTAATCGTATAGATGATAGTTGGTTTTTCTGTTGGCATGAAATGTCCCTATATTCTAATAATAGCTAATATGAATTAGCGTCATTAAATGGCGTGATGGAGCATCAAAACGTAGCTCCATCTACGTTAAATCTTTTAACTGCAATAGGAATGTGATCGCTATAATCATTGCAGCATTCCACTTCTTTACTTTAAAACGAGGAAAGCTTAACGGTTTCAAAATAAGAATGTGAATTATCTCAGCGGTCTAGATGAATCAATTACGACCAAAGTGCGACAATCATAGAGCATTTTTATATAATGAGAAACGCTTACCTCACATTTCAATCATTTTTTGCAGGATAGTTAACATGTCGAATAATAAAAATACAAATAGTCGCACTAAATCGGATAAAAACACACCACAAACACATGTTAAACATCATAGGCCTACATCAACACAACCTAAATCAACACAATCAACGCGAGCACATTCGAGTCGAAATCGAGTAAAGACTCGAACTTCCCATAAACCTAAAATCAGTGCAGCTGACCGTAAAGTCGTCATTTTTAATAAGCCCTTCGATACTTTAAGTCAATTTACTGATGGAGATGGAAGACGTACCTTAGCTGATTTCATCCCTTTAAAAGGTATTTATGCCGCAGGTAGATTAGATAGAGATAGCGAAGGACTCATGGTATTAACTAATGATGGCATATTGCAGGCTAAATTAACTCAACCTAACTCTAAATCACCTAAAACATATTGGGTACAAGTCGAAGGCAGCCCGACTGAAGTGGAGCTGGATAAGTTACGTCAAGGCGTAATTTTGAAAGATGGAAAAACGTTACCTGCTGATATTCAAAGAATGGAAGCACCTGCTCAATTATGGGAACGTCACCCACCGGTTCGCTTTCGAGCTAACATTCCAACCACTTGGATATCAATTTCTATCATTGAAGGGAGGAATAGACAAGTCAGGAGGATGACCGCTAATATTGGCTTCCCTACTTTACGTTTGATTCGTGTAAGTGTCGCTGGTTATGATATCGGAGAATTACAACCTGGAGAATGGTCTCTGGTCGAGAATCAAATGTAAAAAAGTTATAAGTAGTTCAATGTCTCTTTAAGATTATTAATCGTAATAACATTACTCATTGATGGGTTACCTTCATGTTGAAGGTATAATGTTTTAACCTTAGCATTAACGCCAGCAGTTGCCCCTATCACGGTATCATCGACAAAAAGACATTTATCTTTATCAACATTCATCTTTTTTGCTGAATACCAAATTAGATCAGGCTCTGGCTTCCACGAATCGACATCAAATGCACTGAATGTATTATTTCTGGTAAAAAACTTATCCAATCCAGTGACCTTTAATGATGTTTTCATTTTCACATAAGGGCCATTAGAAGCAATACAGACTTTGATTCCTTTCGCGTGCGCATAATGTAAAACTTCATTCGCTCCGTCGATCAATGTCAGCTCTTGCTCAAATAGTGCCTTACTTGTTGCCCTAAACATCGTAATAAACGGTTCAATTCCCTCCTCACTAATTTCCTTTCCGTGTTGCTGAAATACATATCGAATCGTGTTATGGATTTTTTGCCCTTGGTACTCGACTTTAAGTTCATTTAAAGAGATAGAAACGCCATGCGCTGATAAAGTCTGTCTGAAGGCTTCCAAACCGAGTTCTTCACTATCGACTAACGTGCCATCACAATCAAAGATAATACATTCAATATCACTACGAGTATTAGGGTTGGGCGCCATCATTTATCTCTATCTCATTATGCTAAAAACAAAAAAGGCTTGAGAAACCTCAAGCCTTTCAATACATTGAATAGAACCAATGTTAAGTATTAATGCTTTCTCACTCTATTACTATAGAGGTTCAAAAGAATTATTTCTCTTCTTTCGCTGCTTTAATCGAAATAGCTAACTCATCTAATGCTGCTGGGTTTGCTACATTAGGCGCATTCGTTAATAAGCATGATGCTGCTGTCGTTTTCGGGAAGGCGATAACGTCACGAATGTTTTCTGTACCACATAACAACATAACAAGGCGATCGAGACCAAACGCTAAGCCAGCATGTGGTGGCGTACCGTATTTTAAAGCATCTAATAAGAAACCAAACTTCAGTTGCTGCTCTTGTGAATCAATACCTAGAATACCAAAAACTGCTGATTGCATTTCAGCGTTATGAATACGAACTGAACCACCGCCGACTTCATAACCGTTTAGAACCATATCATAAGCATTTGAAATTGCCGCTGATGGATTAGCTTTAAGCTCTTCAGGTGTCACATTGAGTGGCGAAGTGAATGGGTGATGCATTGCATGAAGATTACCTTCACCATCTTCTTCAAACATAGGGAAATCAACAACCCACAATGGTTTCCATGCATTTGTATCCGTCAACTCAAGATCAGTACCTAATTTAAGACGTAGAGCACCCATTGCTTCTGAAACAACATTGGCTTTATCTGCGCCAAATAAGATGATATCTCCTGTGTTTGCGCCAGTACGCTCAAGGATGGCATTAATCACATCTTCATTTAGGAACTTAGCAACCGGAGATTGAACCCCAGCTGCACCAGCGGCACGATCGTTCACTTTCATCCATGCTAGGCCTTTCGCACCATAGATACCAACAAACTCACCATAGCCATCGATCTGCTTACGAGTTAATTTCGCCCCACCTGGTACACAAATAACCGCCACACGGCCTTTTTCATCGTTTGCAGGACCAGAGAACACTTTAAACTCAACATCCTGAACAATATCAGCAATATCCGTTAGTTCTAATGGGTTACGTAGATCCGGTTTATCTGAACCAAAGCGACGAATTGCTTCTGAGAATGGCATGATTGGGAATTGACCCAATTCAATATCCAGTAGCTCTTTCCACATATCGTGAACCATTTTTTCAGTCGTAGCACGAACTTCATCGGCTGACATGAATGATGTTTCAATATCTATCTGTGTGAATTCAGGTTGACGATCAGCACGCAAGTCTTCATCTCGGAAACACTTAACAATTTGATAGTAACGGTCAAAACCAGACATCATTAGAAGTTGTTTGAACAACTGAGGAGACTGAGGTAGTGCGTAGAAACTTCCTTTGTGAACACGACTTGGTACTAGGTAATCACGAGCACCTTCTGGCGTTGCTTTCGTTAGTACAGGAGTTTCAATATCAAGAAAATCATTACCGTCTAGAAAACGACGAACAAAGCTCGATGCCTTCGCACGTAGTTTAATACGATCACTCATTTCTGGACGACGTAAATCAAGGTAGCGATATTTTAGTCGCTGCTCTTCTGAATTTGTTTGATTAAAATCGAGAGGTAATACATCCGACTTATTGATAATTTCTAGCGATTTAGCAATGATTTCTACTTCACCCGTTGCCATATCTTTATTGACTTGGCTATCTGGACGAGCGCGAACTTCACCGGTTAACTTAATACAAAATTCACCACGCAACTGGTTCGCAATAGCATAAGCATCTGTCATATCAGGATCAACAACAACTTGAACAATGCCTTCACGATCGCGCATATCAATAAAAATCAGACCGCCTAAATCACGACGACGGTTTACCCAACCACAAAGTTCAACTGTTTGACCTGCTAAGGCCTTATTTAACTGACCACAGTAATGCGTACGCATATTTGCTATTCCTACTTTTCTAACGATCATATTCAAAACCCAGATAGTCAACGCTATACTGAGATAATTCTGTACTGCTAACGATATAAGGAGTGTGTCCTTATTTTTCAAGTTATACAGCTTTAGTTGAATAGAATAACATCCGTTACCAATTCATTATGGTGATTATACCCATAAAAGGCTTTAAGCATCAAAGTTGAATAACATAAATATAAAGGTTTTTTAGTGATAGAGATAACCAACCCTACTTTTGCTCACCAAAACCACTTAAAGCTAGGCTTAACTATGTGGTCTCATGATCAATGGAAAGGCACCTTTTTTGAAAAAGGAACATCAGCAGCACAAAGGCTAGAACAGTATGCTAATGTGTTTAATACCGTAGAGGGGAATACGACTTTCTACGCTTCCCCTACTCCCAGCACTGTACGTAATTGGAAAGAGGCAACTCACCCGGACTTTGCCTTCAATTTCAAATTCCCAAAGTCGATTACTCATCAATTTCATTTGAAGCACTGTCAGGAAGAAGTCACTTCCTTCCTACAATTGATGGCCCCTTTACATGAACGTATCAATCAATGGATGATACAGCTACCGGCCAGTTTTACTCCAAAAGATCTCCCTGTACTACAACGCTTTGTTCAACAGCTTCCTAGTGAAATCTCTATCGGTGTCGAAGTTCGCCATTTAAGTTTTTTTCAAAAAGGTGCTGAAGAAAAAGCACTGAACCGCTGGCTACATGAAAATAACTATAACCGTATTATCATGGATACACGCCCTCTATTTTCTGAAGACCCGCATTCATCGGCTATTATTGATGCTCAAAAAAAGAAACCTAAAGTGCCTTGTCATGCGATTTCTACAGGCCAATACCCAATGTTACGGTTTATCGGCCAAAGTAATCCCGAAAAGAATCGTATTTTCTTTAAACCTTGGGTTAAAAAATTAACGGATTGGATGTCTGAAGGAAAAACCCCACTGATTATGATTCATACACCAGATAACATCTATGCTCCTGAATTAGCACAACAATTGTTTCAGGATTTAAACACCTACTCTACCAGTCAAGGTATACCCCTTGCTGACTTGCCTCACTTCCCTGCAAAAAGGGATCATGACCAATTATCTATGTTTGATTAAATTACCGGTTTGATTACACAACAGATTGGATTAAATAACCGATTTAATTACCCTGCTCTAGGAGCAAACATAATAATGGCCATACCGAATAATGCGACTGACACACCGACAATATCCCATAGTGTTGGACGAATACCATCAACAGCCCACAACCAAAGAATGGCAACAAAGATATATACCCCACCATAGGCAGCATACACTCTTCCTGCCGCCTCTGGATGCAAGGAAAGTAACCAAGCAAATAAGGCTAAAAACAAGGCTCCAGGTAACAGAAGCCATATTGATTTATCTTCTTTTAACCAAAGATAAGGTAAATAACACCCTAGTATTTCGGCAACAGCGGTAATAAAAAACAACCCAATTGTTTTGAACTCCAACAATACAATACCCTCGTTTGTTTACGTTTCTTGACTGTTATTGACAAACTAGTATGCCAATAGACGACTCTATAATACCAATTTGGGTCATTGTTCAATGAAACCATGCTTGATCGTAGTCTATATCTTACGAACATTGACTTCTATTTTAGTTTTTCAGAGGACATGAAAGCAAAGCACATAAAAGCAAGCTCGCTATCTCTTATCTGCAACTTGCCTTCATTTCGGTATATAATATCAAAGTTAGACTGTGTCGAATTAACTTGATTGTGTTGATGATCTATACAACGTCTTGTATTTTCGTATATCTATCCTTACAATCCGCGGCTTAAACAATTTATGGCTTCCATTATGGATAATAAAGATACTCTATTTTCAGCACCCATTAATAAAATTGGCGACTTTACCTTCGACGAGAAAGTAGCTGAAGTCTTTCCCGATATGATTCAACGTTCCGTACCGGGTTACAGCAATATTATTTCAGCGATTGGAATGCTTGCTGAACGCTTTGCTAAACCTCATTCTTATGTTTATGACCTTGGTTGCTCTTTAGGCGCTGCGACCATCTCGATGCGTCGTCATATTAATCAAGAAGGCTGTACAATTATTGCTGTTGATAACTCACCAGCGATGGTTGAACGTTGCCGGCTCCATATTAATGCCTACCGCTCCGATATCGCCGTCGACGTTATTGAAGCCGATATACGTGCGATTGAAATTAAAAATGCCTCTGTGGTTGTATTAAATTTCACTTTGCAATTTCTGACACCTGATGACCGATACACTCTGATACAAAAAATCTACAAAGGCCTACGCCCTGGTGGGATATTAATCATTTCTGAAAAGTACGTATTTGAAGATTCAACGGCCAATGAGCTGTTGATCGATCTTCATCATGATTTCAAACGAGCAAATGGTTACAGTGAATTAGAAATCAGTCAAAAACGTAGTGCGATTGAGCATGTAATGCGCCCAGACACCATTACTATGCATAAAGAACGCTTTTCTTCTATTGGCTTTAGCAGCTACGACATTTGGTTTCAGTGTTTTAACTTCGGTTCGATGTTCGCTATTAAATAATTATCTTAGGACAATTCCATGTTTGATTTCGGTCAGTTTTATTCTCTTATAGCTCAAGATACACGTCTACAGCATTGGCTTAACACGCTACCTAATCAGCTAACTGAATGGCAAAACACTCCTCATGGTGATTTTCCTCGCTGGTTACGAGCATTAAAAAAAATCTCAGATGAGAAGCCGAATTCAATTGATATAAAATCTTCCGTTACCATTAAAAATGCCACACCACTAAGTGTGGGTGAAAAAAACAAGTTAGAGAATTTGTTAAAAACCTTCCACCCTTGGCGTAAAGGCCCTTATCACATTCATGATATCCACATTGATACTGAATGGCGCAGTGATTGGAAATGGGATCGCTTACTCCCGCACATATCACCCCTCAAAAATCGTTCTATTTTAGATGTCGGTTGTGGTAATGGTTACCATATGTGGCGAATGTTAGGTGAAGAAGCACGCTTATGTGTCGGTATTGACCCATCACATCTTTTTTTAATTCAATTTGAAGCCATTAGAAAACTTATGGGGAATGATCAACGCGTTCATTTACTGCCTTTAGGTATTGAACAACTCCCCAAACTGAATGCATTCGATACTGTCTTTAGTATGGGAGTTCTCTATCATAGACGCTCACCTCTCGATCATTTAGAACAATTAAAGAACCAATTAATTTCTGGAGGTGAACTCGTTTTAGAAACATTGGTGATTGAAGGTGATGAAAATGCCGTTCTTGTCCCAACCAGTCGATACGCGCAAATGCGTAATGTGTACTTCTTCCCTTCCGCTAAAGCTCTTAAGGCTTGGTTAGAATTAACTGGCTTTATTAATGTAAGAATTGTTGATGAAAACACTACCACCTTAGGGGAACAACGCTCAACTGAATGGATGACACACAATTCTTTACCTGACTATATTAATCCTGATAACCCAAAAGAAACGGTTGAAGGATACCCAGCTCCAAGACGTGCCATCTTAATTGCGAACAAGCCGTAGTCGTTGATTTTATAAAAAGAAAAAATATCTAAAAACCTAAATGATTGATTTTTTCGACAAATTATTTAGGTTTTTATTACAAAATTGTCGAAGCCTTTACAATTTTACACCTTTTCCTCATAACAATTGACATTCCTATTAAATTTCCACTATTAAAAAGTTTATAATTGCCCTCTAAAGAATACATTCACTCCTGCTGTTTTATGGAGGTTATTTACCGAGGTTATTATGATTTTACGCTATTCCATTCTTGCACTCGCAATCACGACTGTAGTCGGTTGCACCAATATCAACTCAGAGCAATATCATCAAGAAACGCTACAGGCTATTTCACAATCTGAAGATAATATTTCTCAAAAAATTGGGTCAATTGAAGAAAGATTAGATAACCAAGACTCCTACATAAACTCTTTAGAGCAGGACATATTTCAGCTACAAAGCCGTTTAGAAAATTTTGAACAAGAAACGGCTAAAAAACTATCCAATATCCATCGTTTGAATGCCGCAAAACAATCGGTAGAGCAAGACGTACTCAAGAAAGAAGAAAACCCAGCAATTGCCCCTGTTGTGCTTCCTTACACTCAGACTGGTGAAGCTGTACTTGGTGAACTTGAAACGATCAACATTCAACACGTTGATAATGCATTAATTGCTCGTATCGACACTGGTGCTTCAACCTCCTCTTTAAATGCAAAGAATATTGAGTTTTTTGAACGCAATGGCGCTGACTGGGTTCGTTTTGATTTAGTCGATACTTCAGATCAAATCAAAGTAATTAAAACATTAGAAGAACCAATTGTGCGTATGGCGAATGTTAAGCAAGCCAATTCAAAAGACGTGACAAAGCGACCTATCGTTGAATTATGGGTAAAGGTAGGTGATATAAGAGAAAAATCTGAATTTTCTCTGGCAGATCGCTCACATATGAACCATCCTGTACTACTAGGAAGAGAGTTTATTCGTGATATCGCGATTGTCGATGTCAGTAAACAATTTGTATTCAGTCAAGAAGATACACAACAAACAGTAAGGTAATTTATGTCCTCTAAAGTTCCCTTTTACCTATCTGTCCTACTTTTAATTGTTATCGGGACAGGTTTAACGATCCAAAAACACTATGACTACGGTGTTCCATTTACGCCTGGTGAAACCAGGCAGGTATGGGATGTTGAAGCTCGTGTTGAATTTGAAGCTAAAGGGGAACCTGCAAGTATTTCTTTAGCCTCACCCAGTACGCAATCAGGTTTTACACTGGTCGATGAATCAGCTTCATCGCCTGGTTATGGTATTTCCTATGTCGGTACTGGTGAACAACGCCGTACGGAATGGTCGATTCGCACAGCAACAGGTCCGCAAACTCTTTACTATAAAACGCGTTTTCTCGTGGATCCTAATGCTAAATCGACTCCAGTCCCACCCAATGACGAAATTTACCCACCAACTTTTGCTGGCCCAGTTGAAGCCGCTGTCAATGATATTATCGACAGTGCAAACAAGACCTCATCGGACAATCATTCATTCGCTCGTGAACTGATCAAGATACTAAATGACCCTGATAGTCAAAACGCTGCACTTATCCTGGATAAAATGGAACCAGTCAATGCTGTTGACCAAATGCTGGCTTATTCTGGTATTCATGCGAAAATTGTTGGTGTTATTAAATTAGAAGATGGACGCCGTCGCCGTGCGATCTCTAAAATGAACCAAGTATGGAATGGCGATCAGTGGGTTCTATTTAACCCTAAAAATGTTCGCCAACAATTTGAAGATAATCTACTGGTTTGGGATGAATCGAATATTTCATTACTGGATGTGGTTGGCGGTAATAACAGCCAAGTCACGTTTTCAATGATTGTTCAAGAAGTGTCTCCCCAGCAAGCTTCTAATAGCAAAGCAGAAGCGGATCAACTGTTAAACTTCTCTATTCATAGCCTGCCTCTTGAAGAGCAAGCCATGTTTAAAACCATCATGTTGGTTCCAATCGGTGCGTTTATTGTTGTATTCCTACGTATTTTAATTGGTTTAAAAACTTCTGGTACCTTCATGCCAGTACTGATTGCTTTATCGTTCGTGCAAACTCAACTGGTTACCGGTATTGTTGGTTTCCTATTAATTGTCGGCACAGGCTTAGTGATTCGTAGTTATTTATCCAAACTGAATTTGCTTTTAGTCGCCCGAATATCGGCCGTTATTATCGCCGTTGTTATGATTATTGCCCTCTTTACCGTCGTCGCATTTAAAGTGGGTTTAACTGAAGGTCTCTCTATTACTCTATTCCCTATGATTATCCTATCTTGGACAATCGAGCGTATGTCGATTCTATGGGAAGAAGAAGGTGCTAAAGAAGTATTCTTACAAGGTGGTGGTTCACTATTAACCTCTGTCTTAGTTTACCTTGCAATGACCAATACCTATATTCAACACTTAACATTTAACTTTATCGGTATCCAGCTGGTTATCTTAGCTGTAATTTTATTACTTGGTACATATACAGGTTACCGCCTAACAGAATTACGCCGCTTTAAACCACTAGCGGAGGATTAATTCATGTTTGGTTTCCTAAAAGACTATACGTCTCCAAGTCGATTAAAAGCTAAAGGTATTATGGGAATGAACCAACGAAATCATTCCTATATCAGCCGATATAATGATCGTACTAAATACCCTTTGGTTGATGATAAGTTAAAAACAAAGATTATCGCTCAAGCTGCAGGCGCTGAAACGCCAAAGCTAATCGGTGTAATCAAAAACCAAGCTGATGTGAAGTCGATTCATCAAATGGTAAAAGATTGGCCTGGTTTTGTTATAAAGCCAGCTCAAGGCAGTGGCGGTAAAGGCATTCTAGTCATTACATCCCATAAAGATGGAACTTATACCAAACCTTCTGGTTCGACCATTGCAAAATACGATGTAGAGCGCCATATCAGTAATGCTCTTGCTGGCTTGTTTTCCTTAGGGGGTAAGCCAGACGTTGCCGTGATTGAGAACCTAATAAAGTTTGATGATTGCTTTAACGATTTCAGCTTTGAAGGTGTACCTGATGTCCGTATTATTGTCTTTAAGGGATACCCTATTATGGCGATGATGCGATGTTCAACATCGGCATCTGATGGTAAAGCGAACTTACACCAAGGTGCTGTTGGTGTTGGGATATGTATTGCTACAGGTCGAGCTGTTCGCGCTGTTCAATTTGATAAACCTGTCACTCATCATCCTGATACTGGTGCTGATTTATCAAAGTTGGTTGTACCGCATTGGAACAAACTGTTAACTCTCGCTGCTACTGCATGGGAAATGACAGGTTTAGGTTATATGGGAACCGATATGGTGTTAGACCGCGATGAAGGCCCAATGGTTTTAGAGCTAAATGCTCGCCCGGGTCTAGCGATCCAAACTGCCAATGGTGAAGGCCTTCTGCCACGCTTACAGCACATTGAAAGTTTAGGGTTACCCATTATGTACCCTAGGCCTGAAGAGCGTGTTGCCTATTCTGCAAAGCATTTTGGTATCTTTGCGAAGGAAACCCCTCCTGCTGAATAACCCTAATGCAATTTGTTAAAAAGCTCTATTTAATAGAGCTTTTTTCATTTTCGTATAGGGATTATTTATCCAGATGAATCGTATGAAATTATTCTTAGCGTATACAGGTCTAGTTAAATAAGATACCTATCCTAACTGGAGTTCATTATGAAGCTGCTACGCTCATTATTTTGTGGGCCCATAATATTTATTACCCTCATATTTTCTTTTTCTACTTTTGCTAATGAACCTGTTTACACGTCATTTTATTCCAATAATGGCCTAAGTGGATACGATACCGTTGCTTACTTTGAACTCGGAAAACCCACAAAGGGGAAATCAGATTATCAAAGTTACTATAACGGCGCTAATTGGCTATTTTCATCAAAAAAGCATTTAGAACTATTTGAGCAGGATCCTGAAAAGTATCTTCCACAATATGGCGGATATTGCGCATGGGGTGTCGCTCATGGCTATTTGGTCTCTTCTGACCCTACACAATGGCGTATCGTTAACGGCAAGCTATATACGAATTATAATCGCTCTGTCGCTAATTCCTGGAAACGAGACAGTAAAAATCAAATTATCCAAGGGGATATTAATTGGCCTAATTTGATTCTTAATTAAAATCGAACTAATAACACCTAATGAGCAATATTTTTTGAATGTCATGAAATAAAACCGAACACAAAAATGGCTTTTATTGCCTATACTTAGCATGGTTTCATATCATAAAGGTAAGGTTTACATACAATGATTACAATACGAAATTACTTTTTACTCATCATCTCAGTACTTTTCATTTCCTTTAATGCGCTCGCAAAAGACGATGTAGAAATGAAGAAGGTATCGGCTCAAGAATACGCTGATACGATCACACAATTTAAAGGCATAAAAGCGACTAAGCCCTTTTTCAACGATGCCTATGGATTTGCTATTTTCCCAACCATAGGTAAAGGTGGTATTGGTATAGGCGGAGCGTACGGTGAAGGCCGCGTGTATCGTGGTCAAACCCATGTTGGTGATACCACCATGGCTCAAGTCAGTATCGGATTACAGCTTGGTGGTCAAGCATTCAGTGAAGTCATCTTCTTTGAAGATGAAAAAGCCTATACCAGTTTCACCAGTGGTAATTTTGAATTTGGTGCTCAAGCATCGGCCATTGCCGTCACTGCAGGAGCGAATGCAAGTGCAGGTACAACCGGTGTCAATTCAGGAGCAGGTAAAAACAATAAAGGGACTAAATATGTCTCGGGTATGGTGATCTTTGTAATGGAAAAAGGCGGTTTGATGTATGAAGCGGCACTTCAAGGGCAAAAGTTTACCTTTGAAGGAAATGAATACTACGATTAATATCAGCTCAAAACGCCGCTAATTTATGGGATCACACTTCATTATTACCGGCGTTTCCTTACTGATATATCCGTTGGAAGTACCTTCATCATAAAAATGGAGTAATATCGCAGGCGATTTTAATCGAGCACAATGTTGACTAGGACGTTGACGAATATAATAGACACCATTAGTCCGCATAACCTTTATCCGAGGTGACCCTAGCAATCCCTTTTACAATTCGATATATCGACCAAATCCATACTGCGAATAGAATGAGATACCCAATAGCCACTGCAAGCAATAATACGCCAATCAAGCTCCATCCAATTGACCACCAAAAGACATAGGATATATTTTGATAATGGTCATAATATGATGTGCCTACGGCTTCACTTTTTTTCGCCATGGCCCAAATTACACCTATAAGCCAAAATATCCCGGTGAAGAAACCGAGCCCCATCAAAATATAAGCAATTAACGCATTATTTTTTGCTATTCTTTCTTGAGAAGCGTTCCCTTGATAGCCCTTCAACATATTATCATCCTATCTTCTACTGTAATCTACTAGTTATCAAAGCTCACTGATGTAAAATGCGGATTATTAATACTGACAATTAACATTTTAATCATCTCTAACGGAATCACATTCTCTTGCTGATTCTGTAATAATTGTAAGCATTCATCTTTCATTTGATTTTTGACCGTATCAATAGCTATCCCTTCAAGAACACTCCCATCTTTGAGTACTAAACGTACTGGATACTGGAACATACAAACAATTTCTATATGGTCATATTGAGAACAAGTTAGCATTATCACCTCCATGTGACAGATTACAGTCATACATAACAACTAGAACGTACATTGTGAACCTATTCGTGTGATTGGCTAATGTTTCTACTGACCTTTTGGACGCCCTTCTCTTTTTATTCTTTTAAGACCATATCGATACACATAACAGCTGCAAGGATTAACTTACGTATCGGATCCTCTGCTGAAACGGATTCTGCAATTTCCAGTACATAATTATCCGCACTGGTGATCATTTCACGGCCTAGGCCAGCCCACTTCTTAGTAACACGCGCAATCTCCTGTTCGTTCCGTTTAAATCGAAAATCCCAGCCAATCCAGTTACCTTCTAACTGACATAACTCATTCCCATCTCGATCCTGAACATCAAACTTTCCACCAATAGAGAAAAGCTTCTGTGAAAAACGCCCTATCAGCTCATTGTTTTCATCTCTCACTTCAACATCAGATAAGAAGAGGGAAATACCACGCTGTACACGTACAATACGCTGATCATTTGGCGTGCGAATCTGTACATCAAAAGGGGTATGACGCTTATAATCCGTAAAGCGCAGCATTTTAGTGATAAAACCCAGTACGGGTTCACGGCACTCCATGATGATCTGCCCAGTTGATGGATCATAAATATCATAGTTATTCGCCGCTTTAAATAAGCCAACATGTTCTTTAATTAAATAAACATTAAGATCGGTAATAGCGTCCATGCAATTGTCCTTTTGTATCGTTTTTCAGCGTCTTGAGTAAGATTAATTAGGTAAAGGTTCTAATATAAAGTGCTTCTACTTTATCTCTAGCCCATTCTGTTTTGCGTAAAAATTTAAGCGATGATTTTATCGATGGATTACTTCCAAAACAATTCACTCTTATCTCATCATAGAGCGCATCCCAGCCATAATGTTCGACTAATTGCGTCAAGATTTTTTCAAGTGTCAGCCCATGTAATGGATTATTTTGTTGTTGAGTCATATTCATTTGCCTATTTCTGTTTTTTACTATCATACAGGATTTTGATTTTTTATCTTCTGATTGCTCTTAATGCGATTTGCTGCGACACTTAACACTACCATTTCTACTTATTGGATATTTATGAAACTTTTAGTTCGTAACCTTGCTCGCAGTACTTCAGAGCAAGAACTTCGTGTGCTTTTCTCTGCTATTGGCGATGTCAAAGAATGTAATTTAGTACTCGATCAAGAAACGGGTATCTCAAAGGGATTCGCATTCATTGAAATGCCAAATATTGATGAAGCTAAAAAAGCCATACAAGAATTAAATATGGCGTTAATCGCAAGTAACAAAATAAGAGTAAAAATAGCGAATAGCTAAGACATTCACTCTCAATGAGTTCATTGATCATTGAACTCATAAAGCCATACAAAAAAGCCACCTACGTTTATCTAGGTGGCTTTACTTATTTATAAATTAAATAACTAACTCATGTTTACGGCACTATGAGTTCACTTCTTCCAGTAACTCTGCTTGTGTTTTAGCGACTTTTTCTTGAGCAAACCCTTTTAAACCCACGACATGAACATGCTCATGATCTTTAAAGACTTTACGGACTAGTTTATAAGTCGTGCCTTTTTCAGGGCTAATATTTTCTGGTGCCGCAATCAGTAATTGCATGTCTAAACGATCACACAACTCAAACAACGTTGAAATAGATTTCGCATCAAGTCGTGCTGCTTCATCTAAGAATAACAAACGGCACGGTAAAATATCTTTACTACGCAATCGTTTAGATTCTTCTTCCCAGCTTTGAATCACCATTAACAAAATTGATTGTCCAGTACCTATCGCTTCACCAGTCGATAATGCACCTGATTCCGCCTGCAACCACCCATCTGAGCCACGATTAACTTCAACACTTAGCTCAAGGTAATTACGGTAATCAAGCAGCTCCTCACCAAAAATTTGTGGCGAGCGTTGACCTAATTCAACATGAGGGTTCACACGTTGGAATAATTTAGTCATTGCTTCAGAGAACGTAATATTTGAGTTCTCAAATAAATCTTTGTATTGCTCACTATGTTGAACTAGAGAATCCAGTAGTTGTTGGTGTGTTTCGCGAATACCTGAATTCAATCTAACACCCTTCACTTGTCCAAAAACTACACTTGAAAGCCCTTGGTTCAGCATACGAATACGGTTGTGCTCACGTTGAATGGTCTTCTTGATGATACTAGCAACAGAATCAAAACTGATCGTCAAACGTTGTTCACGTGACGTCAACTCTTCCGCTAGTCGAGCAAGCTCAACCTCCATTTCTTCGATCGCTTCAACTGGGTCATCCGTTCTTATAATATCTTGGCGAATACGTTCACGTAAGTGTTGGTATACCGCTATATAGAATAAGACTTTACGCTCTGGGTACGCTGTGTCTTCGGATTTACGCAAAGCATCGCGTAAATCATCATTATCAGCGACCGCTATACGCAATGCACCTAATGATTTATCTGACATTGAACGAAGCTCTTCCGCTGACATGTAAGCTAATTCTCGCTTCATTAAACGTCGCTCAACATCATGCTGACGTGCTAAACGCATGACTGAACACCAGCCAGCTTTAGCGGCTACAATGAAAACACGTAATTCTGCGTATTCCTTTTGCAACTTTTTAATTCGCTTAATCAGCCCTTTTAATTCCAGCTCTGTCGATGTCGTACTACGTTCTAATTCCGATTTTTTGCTACGTGCATGCTGTAATTTTTCATTCAGCTCGTCTTTACGTAGCATTGCGCGTTCAAGGGCTTCATCGTCGGCTTGAACACCAAATTCAGACAATTCTTGCTTAAACTCGTGTACTGTTTCTAACTTAGCTTGATGTGAACTTTTTAAAGCTGCTAGAACCTGGTTATATTGTTGTACCTGACTTTGTGTTTGCTTATAAGTCTGGCGTTTCGTTGTACGAGCCAACTCTGCTAGTTCTAGTTTTGCTTTTAATTGCTCACTAAGATCACTACTCTTCTCTAATAAAGACAATGAATCCGCATAGGCAAAGTGCTGACGACGTTCAATGACATCTTCAACAGCAAACAAAGTCACCTTGATTTTCTTTAACCCTTGATCAAGCAGTTGATAATGCTGTTCAATTTCTTCAAACTTTTCAGGATCTATATTTAATGCCGTCACGATTGGCGCTAATTTATCTAAATTACGCTGATGCGACTGTAAATACATTTTCGCTTTTTGGCTGATGTTAAGGTGCGCTTTCGCTTTATCCAACTCATCTTCTAAGCCGTTCACACTGATCAGATCGATATGAGTGATCATACTTTCAAGTGACTTAATTGCCTCTCGACTGCGTTGATGCTGATCTTTTAACTGTTGATCTTTATTCGTAAGATCAGACTGCTGACGCTGATTAGCTTGTAATTGTTGTCGTAGATTATCGATCTTCTGCTCTGGATCATCAATAAATGCGATCTGAATGTGCTCTGAAACAAATTGATTGAATTGATCAAACAAACGAATCAGCTTTTGTGCATCAAATGCCGCTTTTGCATGATTTTCTATTACGTCATCACGTTCACTACGCAATACATCTAAGCGTTGTTCACGAGCTGCACGTCCAAATAATGGTGTCTTTGGAAAGCGCGAGTAACGCATTTGTCGATCGTTAACTCTTACACAAACCGCACCTTCAAATTCATCGACATTGAACGAGCTATCATCGAAAGCGTCAATATCACCTTCGATAAGATAAAGATCTTCAGGGCAATCATCTAGCTCTACAAGCTTTTCTTCAATATCTGCGAGATTTGAAACCACAATTGAATGACGAGCAGGACCGTACATTGCACTGAAATAAGGAGCATCGCTGACAGTAATATCATCATAGATCTCAGATAATAAAACCCCACCTAATGAATCAGCCAGGCTCTTTAGACGTGGGTCATTAGAACCACCAGGTGAAGCCAGTCGCTCAATTTCACTATCAAGCTGTGTTTTACGTTCTGCAAGTTTATCTTTTAATGATGACTGCTCTTTTTCTTGGCTTAAAGTCATCTGCATTTGCGTCATGACAGACGATTGATCGGGTAACGCTTCTTCTGTTTGAGATCGTAAATAATCAAGCGCTGTTTGGGCTTTCAGCCAAAGTGGTGCAATGCCTTCTTTTTCTGTTATCTTTGTTCGTAGATCCGATTCAGTACGTCGCAAATCACTGCGCTGTTCACGTATCGATTCAATATCTGTCTCAAGTGTGTCCAAAATAGCAGAATGCTTTTCATTTTCTTCTTCTGCCATTAATCGATTATCAATAGTGACATTATGTCCTTGCTGATAAGAGTCTATTTTTCTAACGAGCGCATTACGTCGAGTAACTTGGCTTTCTAATGTCTTAACTCGATCACGCCATTGCATTTCTGAAGAGGCATCTTGTTTCGCTTGGCGAGCATGTTCAATTTCTTCTTGTGCCTTTGAAGCCGCTTGCCCTCGCTCAACATTGGGTACAATCGAGCGAAGTAACTTCAATGCTTCTTCAAATTGTGCTTTGGTTGCTGAAGATACGTCCAATTGATGCTTTATTGATAGTAACTCATCGGTCGTTTCTGTTTCTTTTTTCTTTAACTTAGCTAAAGAATCTTGAGCTGTTTCAACATTAAACGCATCATTTTGTAGTAGATCTTTCGCTTTATCTAATGCATGAACTGCTTGTTGGTACTGAAGTGCACGAGTTTGCTGAATATCCAATGCTTGTTGATAGTCAGCTAATTGAGATTTAATGCTATCAACTTCATCTTCTGCAAGCGTGGATTCTTGTTCAGCATAAAGCATTTGCTCCTGTGCTTCCTCCACGACCATGAGCTGCTCTTCTAAACGTTCGTTAAGCTCTTCCAAGTCATCTTGATAACGTTCAATTTTTTCCTGATGACGAACGGCGGTTTGAACTAATTGGAAGTGGTCTGATGCGCCACGAAAATCTTGTTCGAGTGATTCTTCATTTTCAACGAGGAAAATAAGCTCCTCTTGAATGCGATTGAGATAATCATTTTGCTTGATTAAGGCATCTTTTGACGATAATAGCTCTGAACGAACGGACAGCATCGTCTCAATTTTGTTACGTCGTTGATTAGCATGACGCATATAATCAGCAGCAACGTAATTGGTCGATTCAGTGATCAAGTGTTTAAACAAGTCACGATCTGATTGTGTATTTTTTATCGCTTCGAGCGTCATGCGATTTTCACGCATCGCCGATTCCATATCTTGGAATGCTTTCTTTACGCCACCGTTTTCTGGAAGCAAATAATCTCGCAATGATCGGGTAATCGCGCTAGAAATACCACCATACAGAGAAGCTTCAATTAAGCGGTAAAACTTCGAACGGTCACTGCCATTACGTAGCTTCTTAGGAAGAACGCCATATTCAAACATAGCGGCGTGGTATTCTGATATTGAACTAAATGCTTTAAATTGTGCCGTTTCATATTGAGAAACGACCTCTTTAATTTCATTCAATTGGCGAACACGTGCACGACCATTATCAACCGTTTCAATCATGATATCTGTCGGTTTTACATCGCTAGGTAAACCAATAACAACAAAAGGTTTGATATCCACTTTTTTATCGCGCCCAGCCACTTGTTGTAGCTTAACGGCAAACAAAATTCGTTGGTTACGTGAGTTCACAACATCAAGTGAAGAGTAACATGCACCCGCTTGAAGCTTACCGTAGAGACCTTTATCTCTTGAAGATTGACTGCTACCAGCTTCTGTTGTATTTCTGAAATGCAGTAAGGTCTGATCAGGGATCAATGATGTTATAAATGCAGCCATCGTTGTTGATTTGCCGGCACCGTTACCACCTGATAATGTGGTAACTAATTCATCTATATCAAAGGTTCGAGCAAAAAAGCCATTCCAATTGACCATGGTTAGTGATTGATACTTACCTCTTTCAATCATACTTGAGCCTCTTGTTCCATTTTATCTTCAACATCATCTTGTGTCTCATCCATCGACAGCAAAGAACCTTGTACTGGCTCTGGCGTATGTACTACCGCTTCACCATCTCTAATTAAGCGCAATTGAGCTTCTCGCATATTATCATTGGTTCGGACATCTGCGCCAAAGCGGAATACCGACTCACTGATCATAAATTTACCGGTTTCGCCGATATTAATTACCATACCTAAGCGACGCAAACGGCGTAGAGAGGCACGTACTTTTTCATACAGTTTTTCTCTATCTAAGCCAGATCCTGATGCACGGTTAGTGACCAATTTCATTAACTTACTTTCGTCCGACAAAGCAAGCAGTTCTTCATAAAGCTCTTCATTCGTGAAAATACCTTCATGAGCTAAACGCTCCGGACTTAAGTAAAGGTAACAAAGTACCTTACCAACCAACATATCTAATTCTGATAAAACACTTCTTCGAATTAATGTGGTTGAGCGCGGGCGAAGATAGAAAAAGCCCTCAGGTGCTTTCACTAATTCAGTGTTATAACGATGATAAAAATCCGTTAATTCATTATGGAAGTCAGCTAATAAAGCATAATTATCTAGATCATCTTGTGAAATATGACGCCCAGATCGTAATAATGAATCCAACTGTGGAAACAATGGATTTGCGATTGCTTTAACCAGATTATCTGGCATATATTCATTAATATTTGTCGATGACATTTGCTTGTACCTTTGCCCCAAATTCGTTAATACTTTTCCAATCCGGTTGTATTGCTTGGTAATCAGACTCTGAATAACCAAGCTTGACAGCTTGGTCAATGACAATTCTCGCTAAATCAAAATGATGTGTTCGCGGGTGCTCAGACAGATACTCTTTTAAAACAATACTTAAATCGATTGGGGTCCCATGTTCTTTGTTTATTGTCAGCATTTGGCTAATACGATCAGCAAGGTCGTCATTCACTTGCTGATAATCTTCAAATTCAAGTTCTTCTGGAATTTCACCCAACGCTTCTTGATCATTCAAAACTAAAGCATCATCTCTTAGATCCATTAATCGCTCATCATCAGCGTAAGTGAGATACCAAGGCATATCGAAATAGTCTTTTAAAGATTGACGGAGTCGAGTACTAAATGCACGGTTCTGATCCATATCGATGGCTGTTCGAATGAATTTATGAACATGTCGATCATACCCAATCCATAAATCAATCGTTTGTTGTCCCCAGCTAATAATACGATCCAGTTTCATTTGAAGCATAAACAATGTTTCTTCAATGAATTCCAGCTCTGGCTGACCATAAGCAAGTTCTTGAATGTCTAGAATCTGAGTTTGTAAGCTATCACCGGCAGCTTGTAATGTATCTTGGAGTTCTTTTAATGTTTCAGAAGTCTCACCTAATAGCCGTTCACATTGATGAATCGCCTCTCGCCAATCTTGATTCAGCAGTTCAGCTACTTTTGTTTTAATCTGAGATTGCTGCTCATCCATCACTCGCTGGTTAAGATCGATTTGTTCAAAAATAGTGCCGACAGAATATTTTAATATTCCGTACACTTTTTTCTTCCAATAATCAGGATCACCTCCCTTTTCAGCGGCTTCCTTCGCTTTTCCTAATTCATCAGCCACCATAGAAAGCTGGATAGATAAACGTAGCTTGGAGAATTCACGATGGTGAAGATAGTAATCAGAGATAGCCATACCGAGTGGTGATAACCGGTAGATCGTCACACCTTCAGTTAATTCACTGGTAAAACGGCTAATCAAACGCTGTGAAACCATATCATTGATGGCATTATTGGCTCTAAAGGCCGAAGAATCACCAGTCTCTTGAAAAAGATCCGACACAATTTTAAAGGCATCGTGTAATTCTAACTCTTCTATTTCTTGATCAAACTTTTCATTGCTTAAAGCAGCAATGGCAATAAGAAACGCTAATCGCTCACTTGATAAGTTGATAGAAAACTCATTTTTCTGGATCCAACCTGCCATTTCATCAATAGGCTGCTCACTGAATATTTGTGAAGTCCTATTCATTTATTTTTCCTTCTTTTGTGCCCAGACATGAATATATCGACCTAATGAAAGGTAGGGTTCTTGTCTACACAACTGTTTTTCAAGTGTTACAAGGTCTTCCAACGTGTAATCACCAATATATTCACGATCACCAATGTAATCACTAAAACAACGAATTCCTGATTTACCTTGTATTACGCCATGATTCTCAATAATCCATCGATAAACTTCTTCTGGGTATAATCCTTTATGGGGCTGTAACTTAAAACGTTTACGATGTGGCATACCATTTAGCACATGAGGAAGGTTACCACACACAACGTTCTTATAGACTAAGCCGTGCTGATTATAAAACATGATGGATATCATACCACCCGGTTTCAAAAACGTCATTAGCTCTTCAAGTACCGCTCTTGGATCGACTAACCACTCCATAACAGCATGGAATAGAATCAAATCTACTTTCTGATTAAATTGGTGCTTTAAATTTTGTATGGAGCTATGAATAAATTCATATTGCTCTGATACATTATTTTGTTTGATCGTTTCTTCTGCGATCTGTAACATTTCATGTGAGATATCACATAGTGTGATTCTATGCCCTAATTGCGCAAGCCGTTGAGAGACTTGTGCCAAACCGCCGCCCGCATCGAGCACATGTAAGGTTTGATCAGAGTGCTGATACTCATTCAATATGGTGTTAATATCTTCCCATACTATAACTTGTCGAATGTCACCTTTATCTGATCCATATATATTTTTTGCAAACTTTTTTGCGAGATCATCAAAATTGCGGTCTTGGTTCACAGTCTTATCAATACATTTGAGGATAATGTTGTTATTTTCTCACAGCAGAGAAAGGATTAAAGGGTATAGACACAATTCTGACATTTAAGTGCTCAAGTTTTATGCTTTTGTAGCCTAAATGTTTACAGGTGAACGTATTTAGAGACAAGCCGTCTTTAAATACAACAATGTTCAAAGGCGAACTTTTAATGTTTGAATTAAAAAAATTATTATCCGCTTTATTAATGCCATTACCCTTTTTCTTACTTCTTGGTATTGCTAGCTTACTTCTAATCATGTTTACTCGACACCATAAAACAGGGTGTTTTGGGGCGCTTTTTGCTTTTATTGGTATCTTTTTCATCTCTTTTCAACCAATGTCGAGCAGTTTACTTTTCCCTCTAGAACGTCAACATAAAGGGTTTTCATTTACTGAACAAACCGTGGATTATGTCGTGGTGCTTGGCAATGGGCATATTGTAGATAGTGATATTCCCCCAACCTCTGAACTGACTCGTAATGGTTTAATGCGGTTAAACGAAGGCATCCGCATTCATAGATTATATCCAGGCAGTAAATTGATACTATCTGGATATAACGGAGGCACAACTCAAAGTAATGCTCGAATGATGGCCAAGGTAGCCCTTGCTCTTGGAGTGAAAAAGTCCGATATTGTTTTACTTGAAAGCGCTAAAGATACTTGGGAAGAAGCGAGACAAACCGCCGCGTTTATTAAAGGCAGCCATTTGGTTCTTGTGACATCGGCAAGTCATATGGAACGTGCGTTAAATGAATTCCATTCTGTTGGCTTAAAGCCGATTCCAGCACCAACTAACTTTTTAGCCCACAAAGACATTCAACAAGCATGGACTAAATACACGCCTCAAGCTAAATACCTAGAGCAAACAGAACGTTATTGGCATGAAACGTTAGGCATTATCTGGCAACGTATTCGTAATATGGCTTCCAGTGATTAATTATCCCAACACGATAGTATTCAATTTACTCGCATCGATACAGTGAACATATAAAACGAGTACATTCGATTGTTCTCGTTGTTGAGGTCAGAAATTTAGGCCTAAAGTTGAAACAGAAAGCACATGAATATATAATCGTTTGCGCAAACGATTTAATTCTATTATTTTTAAAAGCCGCATACTTAGCATGCGGCTTTTTTAATTTATCTAAGGCATCATCACAATGGCAACAATAAAAGACGTAGCAAAACATGCTGGAGTTTCAACGACAACGGTTTCACACGTAATCAACAAAACTCGCTTTGTCGCAGAAGCAACGCAAGAAAAAGTGTTAGCGGCTGTAAAGGCATTAAACTATGCTCCTAGTGCTGTCGCTCGCAGCCTAAAAAGTAACTCAACTAAAACCATTGGTATGTTAGTCACCCAATCAACCAATCCCTTCTATTCTGAAATTATCGATGGTGTTGAAAGTTATTGTTATCGACAAGGTTACACGTTAATGATGTGTAATACGGGCGGATTATATGATAAACAAAAAGACTATATTCAAATGCTGGCGGAAAAACGCGTAGATGGCTTGCTGGTCTTATGCTCAAACTACACAGACGAACTTGCTGAATTATTAAATGCCCATCCTGCTATCCCTAAAGTGATTCTAGATTGGAGCCGCGATAACCCTGATTCCGATAAAATCATTGATCACACTGAAGCTGGCGCCGCCTTAGCGGTACAGCACTTAATTGATAATGGGCATACCGACATCGGCTGCTTAACAGGGCCGCTAGATAAAACAATATGCCAAGAACGATTAAATGGATTCAAACAAGCACTTCAAACTGCAGATTTGGAAGTCAATCCTAAATGGATATTAGAAGGTAATTTTGAGTGCGATACTGCGGTACTCGCGGCTGAAAAATTGAACACGATGTCCAAACGCCCTACAGCTGTTTTTTGCTTTAATGACACGATGGCTTTAGGGCTGATTAGTCGTCTGCAATTACGAGGAATTCGAGTACCTCAAGATATCTCGGTCATTGGTTACAATAACATTGAAAGCTCTGGTTACTTTTCTCCTCCCCTTACGACTATTCACCAACCAAAACGCCGCGTAGGCAAAAATGCGTTTGAATTGCTGCTAAAAAGAATTAACGGTAAACAACATCAGGTAAAAGAATTTGAGATGCAACCTGAAATTGTAGAGCGACATAGCGTGTTAAAGATAAATAAGTCAAACTAAGTACGCTTTATCTCTAATTTCTTAATCTTTTTCCTCGTCGAAATTTTTTTCTGATTTAGCCTGTCTGTATAAGTAACTCACTTTTAATTTTATTGACAGACAGGTTTATTACTATGAATAAAAAAGCCATTATCGGTATTGCACTTATTGCTCTTGTGGCATTTCTTATCATTAATTTTGGTCATCTCCTTACCCTTGATAATGCTAAAGCTCAACAAGCGGCTTTATCTAGCTACATAGAAGAAAACTTCTTGGTTTCCTTCATTGGTTTCTTTGTTGTTTATGTTGTTATTACTGCATTTTCAATTCCTGGTGCCGCTGTTGCAACACTCTTATCGGGTGCCCTCTTCGGGTTTTGGACAGGCTTAGTACTCGCTTCATTTGCCAGTACTGCTGGTGCAACCATTGCTTTCCTTAGTAGTCGTTATCTACTTCGTGATTGGGTTCAAAATAAATTCGGTGACAAGCTATCTTCTTTCAACCAAGGAGTTGAAAAAGACGGGGCTTTCTATCTATTCTCATTGCGTTTAATTCCGGCTTTCCCATTTTTCTTAATCAACTTACTAATGGGGTTAACTCCCCTTTCAACGATGAAGTTCTATTTAGTGAGTCAAGTTGGTATGCTCGCTGGTACCGCTGTATTTGTGAATGCTGGTACACAGCTAGCTCAAATCGATACGCTGTCTGGTATCCTGTCACCTGGCGTATTAGTTTCATTTGTTTTGCTTGGCATTTTCCCAATCGTAGTGAAATGGATAATGGCAAGAGTACGACCAGCAACGGCATAATATGAAGTTATATATTGCGAATACCCCAACTGAAGCTCACATTATTTGTGAGCTACTGAAGAGTGAGAATATCGCTTGTGAAGTAAAGGGAGCTGACATGTTTGGCCTTCAAGGCGAAATCCCGATGGATGATAACTCAAGCCCTTATATTCAGCTTAATGATGTACATTTAGAACAACAAGCACTAACTCTTATTACTCAATATCAGAGTGATAATTTAGAAAAGATAAATGTCACGATTAAAGGCTCTCATTGTCCCCATTGTAATGAAGAGGTAGACAGTAGTCTTTTACTTTGCTGGAACTGTTCCCAACCCTACCGACTCGTTGATTAGTTTGTTCTCCTCATAAAAAATGGCGCGTTATTAAAACGCGCCATTTTTATTAGACAATAATTTAGCAACTAAAACTAAGCGTTCGAATACAATTCTTCGTATTCCACTGCCGCTTCATCCCAGCTAAAAATACGCTGCATACCGTTCATCTGTACTTGAGTAAAAAACTCTGGTTGCTGATGATACAATAACAATGCGCGTTGTAATGTCACTAACAGTTCAACGGGTTCAGGATCGATAAACGATAGACCGGTTGCAGTCTCTGCATCTTCATCAATATCAGTAACCGTATCTTTAAGGCCACCTACAGATCGAACAATGGGTAATGTACCATAAGCCATACTGTATAATTGATTTAACCCGCAAGGTTCAAATTCTGAAGGCATAATGAAGAAGTCAGAACCCGCTTCGACTAAGTGAGCTAATTTATTACTATAAGCTTCAACAAAAGCAAATTTATCAGGGAAATGTCCTGCTACCGAATGTAACTCTGCTGCAATCACTGGATCACCAGTACCCACGATAGTTACCTGAACATCATTTTTTAAAAAGCGCTCAAGGATAGGCAGTAAGTATTGAAGACCTTTCTGGCTGGTTAATCGACAAACCATACCAAACATTGAAACGGACTTTTCCGGTAAACCGACTTCAGCTTGTAAAGCGTGTTTATTTAACGCTTTACCTTGCTTCATACTATCAACAGTCGCAGTAAAATTAGCCGCTATATGAGGATCATTACTTGGATCCCATGCTGAATAATCACAGCCATTGAGAATACCAACCAAATCAGCATCACGTGAGCGAAACTCTTCTGCCATACCGTGACTACCTAAATAGGTTTTTAGTTCTTCGGCATAGGTTGGGCTCACTGCATTAACTTTATCAGCACACAGAATACCGGCTTTCAGCATAGCAACATGGGTGTGGCTTAATTCAGCTTCAGGTACATGACGAGACTGCATTTCCGGAAGAGTTTGCAATTCATCGTAACTGAACACACCTTTAAAAACAGCATTATGGATAGAGATAATGCTCTTCGTTTGTGCAAAGAAATCCGAAGTCGAGTATCTTTTCTTCAAAAGGTACGGGACAAAGCCAGTATGCCAATCATTAGCATGAACGATATCAGGTTGGAATCCTAGCTTAGGAAGCATATCTAAACATGCTGCACTGAAGAACGCATAACGCTCACCATTATCAGCATAAGCTTGATTATTTTCAGCGTACATTTCTGCACGTTCAAAATATTGAGAACAGCGAATACCATAAACAGGTACTGCGTTTACAGATAACTGAACAACTTGATAAGGCGTATGTGGCCAAGTATCTAACTGGGTCGATATAATAACTTTGGCTTCACCAATGTTATCAATCCCTGCATAAGCAGGGATTGATACACGAACATCATGGCCGAGTTTGATTAATGACTCAGGAAGGGCTTTCGCTACATCAGCGAGGCCCCCACTTTTAATCAAACCTTCCATCTCTGAAGCAACAAAGAGGATTGAATGATGTTTAGTAGCCAATGCGCGCTCCTTTAGAGATAACGACAATGCCTTCATCAGAAACATGGTACAGTTTCTTATCTTCAGCGAGGTTTACACCAATTTGAGTACCAGGTGCAATATCAGCATCTTTATCGATGATAACACGACGTAATACACAGCCAGCGCCAACTTTTACATCACCAAGTAGAATAGATTCGCTAATGTCACATTCTGAAGCAATATTAGAACGGAAGCCTAGTACTGATTTTTTAATACGTGAATCACGAACGTAACTACCATTACACACTAAGCTGTCGATGATTTGTACTCGACCATTTTCAGAGTCTGTAAAGGTTGCTGGTGGTAACGGTGGGTAGTACGTATGTAGAGGCCACTTACGGTTATATAGAGAAAATGGTGCGTCTTTCTCTAATAAATCCATATGAGCTTCCCAGTACGCATCAATCGTACCAACATCACGCCAATATACTTCTTCTCTTTCACCAGTAATACGGTTTGTGCTGAAGTCATACACGTAAACATCACCACGTGGGTACATGCTAGGGATGATATCTTTGCCGAAGTCATGAGAAGAATCTTCTTTATCAGCATCTTCTGCTAGTTCTGCAAAAAGAGACTCTGCTTTAAACGCATAGTTACCCATTGATACTAAAGCGTGCTCAGCATCGCCAGGAATACATTTTGGATTTTCTGGTTTCTCTTGGAAACCAATCATGCGGCCTTCTTCGTCTACTTCAATGACACCAAACTGAGATGCTTGGTCTAATGGCATACGAAGAGCTGAAACAGTAAGAGCTGCGTCTTTTTCTTTATGGAAATCAAGCATTTGCTGGATATCCATTTTGTAGATATGATCTGAACCAAAAATACAAACATGCTCAGGTTCTGCAAGTTGCATGAAGCTCATATTTTGGTAAATCGCATCCGCTGTACCTTCATACCAACGCTTACCTTTACGCATCTGTGCTGGAATCGGATCGATAAAGCTACCAGTAATACCACTGATGCTCCAACCCTTTTTCATATGCTGGTAAAGTGACTGAGATTTAAACTGAGTCAAAACGTACATCTGCATAATACCTGCGTTAGCAAAGTTATTTAATGCAAAATCGATAAGACGGTAGCTACCGCCGAAAGGTACTGCAGGTTTACTGCGAGATTCTGTTAGAGGTCTTAAACGAGAGCCTTCGCCACCCGCAAGGATCATTCCTAATACACCAGCCATTTTATTTCTCCATTCCTTTAATTTTATTCCTTAAGATCAATGCAAGTTCCCTTTTGGGATGCATTGATCGTCAATTCAGGCACTCTTTAGGTATGAAATAATCACAGTTAATTCATTTGGTGCTTTATAGTTGCTATAGATTAATCCTATGACCTTTCTCAGTCAATCACTAATAGCATATATTTAGGAAATTAATAGTTTTTAATTAACAAAATTCACATGGAATTTACAAAAAAAATTGACTAAAATCGCATAAATAGCATTCATAAATTATTTAATATTTATAAATCATGATTTTATATATAAAAAAAACCAGTCACTGTTTATGACTGGCTTTTGACACAACTTAGTTATGTTAGAAAATTATCTGCTACTTTTTTGGTTTTTTTCTTTTATCAGTCACTTCCCACTTTCCATCAATGTATAACGCTGTCCATCCTGATGGTTTACCCGCTTCCTCAGTCCTAACATAATTTTCTTTTGTTTTACGACTGAATCGAACGACTGTAGGGCGACCATCTGGATCCTGTGTTGGTGCATCCGTTAGGTACGTAAATTTAGGAGATAGTCTATCTTTAAATCGAACCAGCTCTTCCACTAGTGGAGCGCGTGTTTCTCTTGATTTAGGGAATGTACTGGCCGCCAAAAATAAGCCAGAAGCACCATCTCTTAGTACAAAGTATGCATCTGAATTTTCACATGGTAATTCTGGTAAATGTACTGGATCTTCTTTTGGTGGAGCAACTTCACCATTCTTCAATATTTTACGAGTATTTTTACAATCCTCGTTGGTGCAATCCATGTATTTACCGAAACGACCATTTTTCAAGACCATATCTGCGTCACATTTATCACACTCGACAACCGGCCCATCATACCCTTTTAGTTGGAACTCACCATGTTCAATAACATACCCTTCACAGTTAGGGTTATTACCGCATACATGAAGTTTGCGTTTATCATCAATAAGGTAAGGGTCCATTGCTGTTTCACAAATAGGACAACGCTTCTTGGCTCGTAAAGCCGCCGTTTCAATGTCCTCTTCTAAAACATTAATAATGCCTTCTTCATCACCAAGGTTGATAGTAGTTTTACACCGTTCCTTTGGTGGCAGAGCATAGCCTGAACAGCCAAGGAAAACGCCTGTCGATGCCGTTCGGATTCCCATCTCACGATCACAAGTTGGGCACTTAATATCCGTGGAAACGATGTGATTGGGTCTCATTCCACCGTCAGACTCATCAAGCTCCGCATGACCTAATGCATCAGTAAAATCACCAAAGAAGCTATCTAACATTTGCTTCCAGTCACGTTGACCTTCAGCAATTTGATCTAGCTTTTCTTCCATTCGAGCAGTGAAGTCATAGTTCATCAGATCTGTGAAACTATCACCTAAACGATCCGTGACGATTTCACCCATCTTTTCAGCATAAAAGCGACGCTGTTCTACTTTCACATAGCCACGATCTTGAATAGTCGAAATAATCGATGCGTAAGTAGACGGACGACCTATTCCTTTCTTCTCTAATTCTTTAACTAACGCAGCTTCTGTAAAGCGTGCAGGTGGCTTTGTAAAATGTTGCTTTGGATCCAATGCTTTTAATGCTAATTGATCACCAACTTTAACGGCAGGTAAGATCTGATCTTCATTTTTTCCTAATGGTCTTTGGACACGAGTCCAACCATCAAACTTTAAAATTCGACCCTTAGCTTTCAGCGTATAATCTAACGCTTTAACACTGACTGTCGTTGAATCATATTTAGCTTGTGTCATCTGACAAGATACAAATTGCTTCCAAATTAAGTCATATAATTTGTGTGCATCTGCATCCATTCCATTTAAGCTGTCGGCTAATACTGCAACATCAGATGGGCGTATCGCTTCGTGCGCTTCCTGTGCCCCTTCTTTGCTACCATATTTAATGGGAGCATCAGGTAAGTAAGCATCACCATACTGTTCAGTGATGAAGTCTCGAGCGCTATCGACAGCTTCAGAACTTAAGTTAGTCGAATCCGTACGCATATAAGTGATGTAGCCTGCTTCATACAATCTTTGAGCTAACATCATGGTTTTCTTAACGCCATAACCTAGACGAGTGCTCGATGCTTGCTGCAGCGTTGACGTGATATAAGGCGCTGATGGTTTACTGCTTGTTGGACGATCCTCTCGTTTACACACTTCAAATGAAGCATTTTCTAAATCAGAGATAGCGGCTTGAGTTTGCGCTTCGTTAACCGGTTTGAACGCTTCGCCTGATTTTTTAGCCACCTGTAAACGAAAATCGGTTTTATCACCCGTTTGCGTATTCGCATGTAAGTCCCAAAACTCTTCAGGAATAAACGCATTAATCAAACGTTCTCTTTCAACGAGAAGCTTTACTGCAACCGATTGAACTCGACCAGCTGAAAGCCCACGCGCTACTTTCTTCCACAGAAGTGGAGAGACCATGAATCCAACCACTCGATCCATAAATCGACGAGCCTGTTGAGCATTGACACCTGGGATGTTTAGCTCTCCAGGAGTTTCAAAAGCTTGTTGTATCGCATTTTTAGTTATTTCATTAAAAACAACACGCTTATAACGACTCTCATCACCACCAATAATTTCACGAAGATGCCACGCTATAGCCTCACCTTCTCTATCCAAATCGGTTGCAAGATAAACATGGTCTGCATCTTCAGCTAACTTTTGAAGCTCCGCAACCACCTTCTCTTTGCCTGGTAATATCTGATAATTAGCAGCCCAATCATGGTAGGGATCGATACCCATCTTTTTGATTAACGCTTTGCGATCTTTTTCTTTTTTGATACGAGCTTTTTCTTCTGGGCTTAACCCTTTGGTTGAAATAGCTGCGGCCTTCTGCCCACTGCTTTGACCAGCAGTAGGAAGATCTCTAACATGACCCACACTTGATTTAACAATAAAGTCTTTACCAAGATATTTATTGATTGTCTTCGCCTTCGCTGGCGATTCGACGATAACGAGAGATTTTCCCATAGCGAACCCATATACCTTAGGTGGCCTAGCCGTCTCAAACGACTAACTAGATTAAAACGTGATTACTTTTTACTATTGAGCGACTTTTTAATAACGTCAACCGTTTTTTGTTGAATATTCTGTATTTGCTCGACAAATCATCAAGAAGTACAAAATCATGAGTTATATTTGTGCTTCTAAACTAATATGACTGCATTTTTGAATCACTCTGAAAGCAAAGTCTATACGATATTTGTGCGGTGGAGATAAAATCACGGAAATAAATGACTGCCAATTCAATTATTAGCAGCCATGATTGTTCTCTTTTATAACAAAAGACCTAACAATTACTGACTTAAACCTTTCAATTTCTCAAAGTAATCAGGAAATGTTTTAGAGGTACATTTAGGGTCATTTATTGTTACAGGAGTATCGCTGAGCGCAACTAATGAAAAGCACATCGCCATACGATGATCATCGTAAGTATCAATGGCTGCATGGATCAGCTTATTCGGTGGTGTAATCGTAATATAATCTTCACCTTCTTCCACTTCAGCACCTACTTTTCTTAATTCGGTTGCCATTGCTGATAGTCGGTCAGTTTCCTTTACACGCCAATTATATACGTTTCGAATCGACGTCACGCCATCAGCAAATAAAGCCGCGGTTGCAATCGTCATTGCTGCATCAGGAATATGGTTGAAGTCTAAATCGACCGCTTTCAATTCACCTTTACGAGAGATGATATAGTCATCACCCCATTCAATATGAGCTCCCATTTTTTCAATGGCATCAGCAAATTGAATATCACCTTGAATGCTTTTTTTACCGATCCCTGTCACTTTAATTGAGCCACCTTTAATTGCAGCTGCTGCAAGGAAGTAGGAGGCCGAAGAAGCATCCCCTTCAACTAGAAAAGACCCTGGTGATTGATAAGTTTGCCCCGATTTAACATGAAACACTTGATAGTTATCATGTTCAACTGTCACGCCAAATTGAGACATAATATGTAAAGTAATATCAATATAAGGCTTAGAAACTAATTCACCAATAATTTCAATGGTAATATCGCCTGCTGCTAGTGGCGCCGACATTAAAAACGCGGTTAAGAACTGGCTGGAGATAGAACCATCTATTTTTACATGCCCCCCTTGAATACCTGAACCGGTAATTTTTAATGGTGGGTAATTGTCGTTTTCAAGGTATTCAATTTTTGCACCGGCTGTTTTTAATGCATCAACCAAATGGCCAATTGGTCGTTCTTTCATTCGAGGTTCACCCGTTAGCACAAATTCCCCTTGCCCAAGACAAAGAGCGGCTGCTAGCGGTCGCATTGCTGTACCTGCATTACCTAAAAATAATTCCACCGCTTCATTCAAGTGAAATGGACGCCCTAAGCCTTGTACTTCGCAGGTTGTTTTGTCGTCCGATAAGGAATAAGTTACACCTAAGGTAGTTAATGCATTGAGCATATGACGAATATCATCGCTATGAAGAAGGTTCGTTAATGTTGTTGTTCCTTCAGCGAGAGCTGCGAGTAAAAGCGCTCGATTCGATACACTTTTAGAGCCGGGTAAGTTGACCTCACCATCAACGCATTGAATTGGTTGTAACGTTAAAGTTTCCATTTATGACTGCATCCATTAAGTTAATATCATTTCAGACTATCTAAATTTGTCTATAAGTTCTAGAGCTAATCAGCTTTAATACGCAATATCCACACGGACACCATCATCAAAGTATAATATTCGTACATCACTGCCTCTTTCGAAGAGCATTGCTGGATCGACATCTTGAATAATATCGAGATAATTCCCATCATCTGTTTTGACTAATAGTTCGACTAATTCATGAGTTTCAATATATTGTTTTTTACCGGCTTGATGGCCAATGGCTGCGCCTGCGGCTGTTCCTGCGACTGTAGCAACAACTTTACCTGTCCCACCACCAAATTGGTGGCCAATTACTCCACCAGCAATCGCGCCTAAAAAAGGCTTCCAACCCGACGATTTTACTTGCCTAATTTCTGTTTGAGTGACATAACGAACAGAATCAACCTGTCCATAGATCACTTTATTGACTGGTTTTGCTGTATTACGTTGATAATCGGCTAAAACCGTATTTGATATAAATAAGACAAAAATGAATAACCATTTCATAATACGTTCCTTAAGGTAAAATATGACCATTTATTTAACTGAACTTAGTCACGATACTGACTTTTTTCCAGATGAGAGTGAAGCTTTAACGGATCCTGATGGTTTAATTGCGATCGGAGGTGACCTATCTCCTACTCGTTTATTAAACGCCTATCGCAGAGGCATTTTTCCTTGGTATGGCCCTGGAGAACCTTTACTTTGGTGGTCTCCATCTGAACGAGGTGTTATTGACCCTACCGTATTCACACCGTCAAAAAGCTTACGAAAATTCCAACGTAAACATCAATATGCCATAACCATCAATAAATCAACACATCGTGTTATTGATCTGTGTGCAAGCTCTCGTACACAAGAAGATACTTGGATCCACCCTGAAATGAGGTTGGCTTATAAACAATTGTCTGACTTACACGATTGTCACTCTGTTGAGGTATGGAAGGACAATCATTTAGTTGGAGGGTTATATGGGCTTTCTATTGGGACGATATTCTGCGGGGAGTCGATGTTCAGCTTGGAATCTAATGCATCAAAAATCGCTTTTTGGGCACTATGCGAGCACTTTAATCGTTACGGTGGCCAACTGATCGACTGTCAAATGATGAACCCTCATCTTGAATCTTTAGGTGCTTTTCCTTTAGAAAGACCGTATTTTTTACAAAAATTACTATGCTATAAAGAGAATATATTGTTAGAAAAATGCTTTGTAGAGCAAGAATTTCACTTTAAATAAGGTTACCCGTTGTAAGTCTCCATAGATATATTACTTGTGACATGGAAGGCATATATCGTCAAACAACATTATAAGATATGAATACGCTATGAACGACACTCAGCAAATCAAAATTGGACTTACCTCGATTAATACATGCAGTTACTTGCCAGACAAAGACGAGCGAGTAGCAGTGATTATGGAAGACTCTCTACAATCGCCGGATGGGTATGATTTATTGATGGCTAATGGTTTTCGTCGTAGTGGCAATATGATTTATCGACCAAGTTGCCCATCTTGTAATGCTTGCCAAGCAATCCGAGTCGCCATTAATGACTTCTCTCTATCAAAAAGCCAAAAACGCATCAAAAATAAAGCCGCTCAATTAACGTGGCAATTTAAATCAGTATTAGATGAAGAATGGTTTACCCTGTATTCTCATTATATAGAAACGCAGCATCAAAATGGGTCGATGTATCCGCCCAATAAAGACGAGTTTCTTAAGTTTATTCAGTGTGATTGGTTAACGACTCGTTTTTTACATGTGTATGATGAGCAAAAACTCATTGCTATCGCCGTCACTGATATTTGTAAAACGAGTGAAAGTGCATTCTATACTTTTTATGATCCAACTTATCCTCTATCTTTAGGTAAAGCCTGTATTTTGTACCAAATAGAGTTTTGCAAGAATCAAGGTAAGCCTTGGCTCTATTTAGGCTATCAAATTGATGATTGCCCAGCAATGAACTACAAAGTTCAATTTCAACGACATCAAAGACTAGCAAATCAATGCTGGCAAGGGTAGAATACCCCAAATTTTGTAATTAATTTTTATAGGCTCTATAAAACTCAGCCCTAAAAGAGGATTCAATGGCTAAAGAAGACGTAATTGAAATGCAAGGCACTGTCCTTGACACATTACCAAATACTATGTTCCGCGTTGAACTAGAAAATGGTCACGTTGTTACTGCACACATCTCTGGTAAAATGCGTAAAAACTACATCCGTATTCTTACTGGTGACAAAGTGACAGTAGAAATGACACCTTACGATTTATCTAAAGGTCGTATCGTCTTCCGTGCTCGTTAATCTTGATTAATGAACACTGAAACAAAAGCCAGAGCATTGCTCTGGCTTTTGTTTTTACAACTCACTAAAAATAGCGTCACATGCACTAAACCCTTAGTGCGGCTTTATAATGCTGACGACATACCGAAACATACGACTCATTACCACCAATAGCGACCTGCTCTCCATCCTGTAATGCTTTGCCCGTTTCATCGGTTCGAATAACCATATTGGCTTTCCGTCCACAGTGACAGATTGTTTTCAGCTCAACTAGCTTATCAGCCCAAGACAGTAAATAGCGACTGCCTTCAAATAGCTCGCCAAGGAAGTCGGTTCTAAGTCCATAACATAATACTGGAATATTTAATTTATCGACGACTTCGGTTAATTGATACACTTGATCTTTAGATAGGAATTGAGATTCATCAACCAAGATACAATGAATTTTGGTATTGGTTAATTGCTCTTTAACATCGTCTAGTAAATTGGTATGACCATTAAAAAGACGGGCATCTTGTTGTAAACCAATACGTGACGTTACCTTACCTGTACCATAACGATCATCTAATGATGCGGTATATATCAGTGGCGTCATTCCTCTTTCTTGATAATTAAATGAAGATTGAAGTAACGTAGTCGATTTGCCTGCATTCATCGCAGAATAATAAAAATACATTTGTGCCAAAACAACATTCCTTTATTTGACATATGCTTATAGTAGATAGTCAGCCACCAAGACATTGATGGCTGAATTGACAGGCTATTTACGGCGCCATGTTGTTCCAGCAGAGCTATCTTCTAAGACAACGCCTATTTCATTCAGCTTGTCGCGTGCTAAATCAGCGTTAGCCCAATCTTTAGCCGCTCGAGAATCGTTACGTAGTTTGATCAGTGCTTCAATTTCCGCCACTTCATCATCACTTTCATCTGCATTGCCTTTTAAGAAAGCATCAGGCTCTTGTCCTAAAATACCAATGACATCAGCCAATTCACGTAACTTAGCCGCGAGTGCACTAGCCGCATCGATATCTTCAGCTTTTAAACGATTAATTTCTCGTACCATATCGAACAATACGGAATACGCTTCTGGTGTATTAAAATCATCACTCATCGCTTCTTTGAAGCGAGACGTATACTCTTCGGCCTCTGCAGCATTAACATTTAAATCTAAACCACGTAAAGCTGTATACATACGCTCTAACGCTGAGCGAGCTTGCTTAAGGTTATCTTCGCTATAATTCAATTGGCTGCGATAATGACCTGACATCAAAAAGTAGCGCACCGTTTCAGCATCATAATGACCTAGAACGTCGCGAATCGTAAAGAAATTACCTAAAGACTTAGACATCTTTTCACGATCAATCATAACCATACCACTGTGCATCCATGTATTGACATAGTCAGTACCATGAGCACAACGTGATTGAGCAATTTCATTTTCATGATGCGGAAATTGTAAATCAGAGCCACCACCATGAATATCAAAATGATCACCAAGAATCGATGAATTCATTGCTGAACATTCAATATGCCAGCCTGGACGTCCATCCCCCCATGGAGATTGCCAGCTTGGCTCACCTGGCTTAGACATTTTCCATAAAACAAAATCTAATGGACTTTTCTTAGCATTGTCGATATCAACACGAGCACCTGCTTGAAGTTGATCTAGATCTTGCTTCGATAAAGCACCGTAATCTTTGAATTCACTCACCTCAAACATAACATCACCGTTAGAGGCAACGTAGGCAAAACCTTTTTCAATTAAGCGTTCGGTTAACACAATAATTTCTTGAATGTACTCTGTTGCCTTTGGCTCAATATCAGGACGCTTAATGTTTAATGCGTCAAAATCAGCGTACATTTCATTGATCATGCGAGTTGTCAGTTGATCACATGTTTCATTATTTTCTGTCGCTCGTTTGATAATCTTGTCATCAATGTCGGTAATATTTCGAACGTAAGTTAAGTCATAACCTAAAAAACGCAAGTAACGAGTAACAACATCAAATGAAACAAATGTTCGACCATGGCCTATATGACATAAATCATAGATAGTTACCCCACACACATACATGCCAATTTTATCGGCTTGAATGGGTTTAAATTCCTCTTTTTGTCTTGTAAGCGTATTATAAATTTTTAACATAGTAGCTATCTAATTCTGGTGAGTGAGTCTTATAAGTACAGATTATAGCAATTCGCATGCTTTCAAGTCACCTAAAGATGACATAATAACGATGACAAATTGGCCTTTTAAGTTAATTTTCTTACTTTATATTATTAGTTCATCGGTAACTGGTTTATAAAAATCAACAAAGTGCTATAATATTGCGTTAAATTACTATTAATCATCGCATCAAAAGGATCACAATATGATTACACTTCACACTAACCATGGCGATATCAAAATCCAACTTAACTTTGATAAAGCACCAAAAACAAGCGCAAACTTCTTAGCTTATGCGAGTGAAGGTTTTTATAATGGCACGATCTTCCACCGTATTATCGATGGATTCATGGTCCAAGGTGGTGGTATGGAATCAGGTTTACGTGAAAAACCAACGAAAGCCCCTATTGATAATGAAGCTAACAATGGCCTAAGCAATAAAGTAGGTACACTAGCAATGGCTCGTACAATGGACCCTCATTCTGCAAGCTCTCAATTCTTCATCAATGTAAACGACAATACTTTCTTAGATTTCCGTTCTGAAAGTATGGATGGCTGGGGCTACTGTGTTTTCGCTGAAGTTGTTGAAGGCATGGATATTGTTAATAAGATCAAAGGCGTAAGCACAGGTTCTATGGGTATGCACCAAGATGTACCTCTTGAAGAAGTGATTATCACCAACACAACTGTTGAAGAATAATACGATTCCGTAAGTACTTATCGCGATTAGCTTACTCATTACGGTAAAGCACGAATCCGATACCAGTACCTATTACGATTAACTGTATTCTATCGAAGCCCTTTATTATAAAGGGCTTTATTTTATGATATTGAGCTATGACTACTTACTTCATTTCTGATTTACATCTTTCTCCATCTACCCATGAAATTACAACACACTTCATCAATTTCCTAAACAATGAAGCTAAACATGCTGATGCTCTGTATATTCTGGGTGACCTATTCGAATTTTGGATTGGTGATGATGATAAAAGCCCATTTGCAGTTCAAATTCGCACCTCTTTAAAAGAACTCGTCAATCAAGGAATCCCTTGTTATTTTACTAAAGGTAATCGTGACTTCCTCGTAGGTGAAGCATTTGCTAAACAAACTGGAATGCATTTGCTCGGTGATGAAACGGTTATTGATTTATATGGTCGAAAAGCCATCATTCTTCATGGTGATACACTTTGTACTAGAGATGTTGACTACCTTGCTTTTAGAGCTAAAGTACATCAGCCATGGCTGCAATGGTGCTTTAACCATTTACCCTATTCCATTCGCAAAAAAATAGTAGCTAAAGTTCAAGCGGGTGCCAAAGAAGGTAAGCAATATAAAGCCATGGATATTATGGATGTTACCGAAGATGAAGTGACGAAAGTAATGAATCATTATGATGTCGATTTAATGATTCATGGTCATACACATCGTCCTAATGTGCATAAAATGGACAATGGTAAAACACGCATTGTCTTGGGTGATTGGTATCACCAAAGTTCTGTTTTATCATTCAGCGCCTCTGGGTATAAATTAACCAATAACTCATTTCATGCGGAAGAACAATAAATGACATCCTATGACCTCACTGCTTGTCCGTGCGGAAGCTCAAAAGCTTATACCGATTGCTGCAAGCTTGTACATGAACACCATCAGCACGCCGTTTCTCCTGAAATGCTCATGCGTGCTCGCTATGCAGCGCATGTATTTAAATTAGTTAACTTTGTTATTCAGACATACCATCCCAGCTGTCATGCTCAAAATGATGCTAAAGCTATCGCCGAGTCAGTACATTCAGACTGGATATCATTACATGTTCTTGAGGCAATGCCACCGAAAGGAAATGAGGGTTTTGTTACGTTCACAGCACATTTCGAACAAAATAATGAGTCATATCAGCTAACTGAACGCTCTCGTTTCATTAAAGAAGATGGACTCTGGTATTATATCGACGGTGAATTTCCTTCGGATCATGAGCCAAAGAAAGAGATGGATAAACATAAGATTGGAAGAAATGATCCCTGTATTTGCGGAAGTGGTAAAAAATTCAAAAAATGCTGCGCATAAAATATACGTCGATTAAACATAAAAAAGCACCCAAAGGTGCTTTTTTATGTTTATCAATCTAACTGAAGTACCATTAAATACATCGACTCTAGTATTTGATGGTGTACTTTAGATTATGCCGCTAATTCACAATTCGATAGCAACTCTTGCTTACGGGATTCTTGAATTAATTTCCAATGAATTCCATCTACTGCACCCGCAAATTTCCAAAGTAATTTGATGTCCACTTCACTACCGTAAGTATATTTCACTTTAGTGAAGACTTTTTCAGCCCCTAGAGCTAAGAAAGTATCTACATCTTGAATCCCTGATTTTTTCACCATGCGTTCAAGAGTCAATTGCATATTTGGTAAATCACGTAACCGTCTGCTGGCAGATGACTTCTGAAATTGCCTTTGTTTTACGGCTATTTCAATCGATAATGACACAAATTGACTCAATAACTCTCTATCTGAAAGATATAAGTTAGTTACATCATAGTAATTAACTGTTGCTGTTGTTTGTTTTTTTACATGTCGATATTTTTCACAACTGTGCTCAATTAACTGGGCGTCTAAATTATCGCCACCTCGAATAAATAATCGGTCTCCGACAATTAAAGAGAACATCGCCTCATCTTGAAACAAACCGATACCACCAAACATTGAACGACGTTGAAATTCTCCGTGCTGGCTCATAAAATCCATGTATTGTTGCTCTGTCATTTCCTTGATCCTCTATAATCATCCCCGATTATTGAACTAAATATATACAGAAGCAGTAAGCGTAAATTAATAATTTCTAACCTAAATGCAATCTAACGTTGCTATGTCAATTATGATAGTTAATGAAAAAAAATAAGTCTGGGCTTATATCACACAATTAGTACCCCATAGAGTTACAATGCGAGACACTTCACAAATACCCTCTCACTTAATATAAATAAGAGTATAATAATGGAGTATTTATAAATAACCTCCGCTTAAATTGAATAATTAATCATCACTACGAGTCTTTTTTTATCATGATAATTAAGTGGAAGTGGATTTTATATATACAGCCTAATGGTTTAATTATACGATACTCTCTTTTCTATGACGTTATACTCGCTTTATGTACTTTGACTTACTCGCTATTTTTTTACCTCTCCTTTTGGGCTACTTTTTTAAATTTAAAAACAACAGCCCTAAGCTTAATACTATTAATAACATGACCGCCCGTATCATTTTCATCATCCTTGCCATTATGGGACTTAGCCTCGCTCAAATCTCAGGCTTAGAAGATCACCTATCAAGCATGCTAGGCTTAATCTCAACTTTCTACCTCGCTCTTCTCATTTTTAATGTACTCGGTTTACTACTCATTGAACGGTTATTTCCGTTATCAGCTCACAGAACTCAAGCGACACCCAATCTTCTTTTACTCGCCAAAGAATCAATTAACCTAATTGGAGTTGTTATTGTGGGTTTCCTCATCGGAAAAGTGATCGCTTTTGAAAAAGAAGTCGTAGATGTAGCGAGTGAATGGACTTTATACTTGTTATTATTCTTTATTGGTATTCAGCTCCGTAATAGCGGATTAACCCTGAAACAAATTTTAGTGAATAAACAAGGTATGGTCATTGCCTTAGTCGTAATCTTTACCTCATTTATCGCTGGCGGTATCGTCAGTATCATTTTAGATATCAACCTTTATCACGCATTAGCTATATCCTCTGGCTTTGGTTGGTACTCATTATCTGGTATATTAATTTCTGAATCATTGGGGCCTCTATTGGGTGGAGCATCATTTATTATTGAATTATTGAGAGAGCTCACCGCTTTATTTTTAATTCCTCTTTTTATACAACGCATCCCTTCAACGAGTATTGGTTATGCTGGCGCAACTGCAATGGATTTCACTCTCCCTATAATTCAATCTCAAGGTGGGGTAAAATGCATACCTGTTGCTATTGTTAGTGGCTTTATCTTAAGCTTACTCGTACCCGTATTCATGTTATTCTTCCTATCAATAGCGCCATAAACTTACTTTAAGGTTTAATGATGAAAAAACTCTCAGTATTAGCGTGTTTCTTAATTCCTTTTTTTGCATCGGCAAATGAAGATACACAGCAATGCCAAATCAATAAATACAACCAATATATCGATACCTCTATTGTTTGGTATCAAGACTTGTCTGCGTTAACGTCAAAGCAATACCCTGATCTAACTGAAGTCAGTCAATGGTTTTTAAAAGAACGTAAGAATCACTTTGATTTAAACCGAGAAGCGGTGGCTTATTATTTAAAAAATGACCCAAGTAAAGTCGATACTGATAGAGATGTCGAATCGTGGTTAAAATTATCTCAAGAAGATATTAAAACACTCTCATCTCGAACCGATGTACTTGGCGAAAAAGCCAAATTAACCTTTGATGATCGTCAGTCCAAGCCACATGAGAAAAACTACGAACTACGAAGCGCCTTCGCTGAATTATTAAGTAACCCTAGCCATATTCAACCTGCACTAGAAAAGTACAACGTATCAATGCAAAACGTTGATGCATTGAAGTGTAAAAAGTAAAATTATGTCTGTCGAAAATAAAACTGTTGAAATTAGCTTCGAGTCTCTATTAAGGATCTTTACTGTTCCAGAGGCACCTGACTCTACACTTAGCCAAATAGAAACCCGTCTCTCTAAGAATTTAAATGCCTTTCTTCGTGACCATATTGTTGCCGAGGAAAAACCATTGCATGAATTAGAGCGATTATTTTCGACATCATACATCCCAGAATCCGCTAGCTTTGTCTCTGACCATACCCAAGAGTTATTACAGAATCTCGTTGCACATTCTGTCCATACCTCTTCACCTAGCTTCATTGGGCACATGACATCGGCACTGCCTTATTTTTTGATGCCTCTTTCAAAAATAATGATCGCCCTAAATCAAAACTTGGTCAAAATAGAAACCTCAAAAGCTTTTACGCCGCTAGAGCGTCAAGTACTGGGTATGCTTCATCACCTGATCTATGGGTATGATGACTCTTTTTACTCTCAACATATGCACAGTGCCTCCCATTCCCTTGGCGCATTTTGTTCTGGTGGCACGATTGCCAATATTACCGCTCTATGGGTAGCACGGAACAATGCTCTAAATCGAGATTCAAATTTCGCCGGTGTGGGTGAGGAAGGTGTGTTTTCAGCTCTAATGCATTATGGCTATAAAGGCATGGCGATACTATCTTCTGAACGTGGCCATTATTCCCTGAAAAAAGCAGCGAATGTTCTTGGCATTGGCCAAAAAGGAATCATTCAAGTTAAAACGGATAAAGATAATCGCCTTTGCCCTAATGATCTTTCACATACCATAGAAACCCTGAAAAACGACCGAATTTTACCGATTGCTGTTGTGGGCATTGCTGGAACCACTGAAACTGGAAATATCGACCCATTAGACCAAATAGCCGACGTTTGTCAGCAACATAATGTGCACTTCCATGTAGATGCAGCTTGGGGAGGGGCAACCTTACTCTCTAATAAATATCGTCCATTATTGAAAGGAATCGAAAGAGCTGATTCTGTGACCATTGATGCACATAAGCAAATGTACATTCCAATGGGAGCTGGCATGGTACTCTTCCGCTCTCCCAATGCGATGTCAACTATAGAACATCATGCTCAATATATATTACGTAAAGGTTCAAAGGACTTAGGAAGCTACAGTTTAGAAGGCTCTCGATCGGGTATTGCCATGTTATTATATTCTGCCTTTCATATTATTGGTCGTCCTGGGTATGAACTTTTAATCAATGAGAGTATTGAGAAAGCAAACCGGTTTGCAGGCTTAATTCAGAACTCAGAAAACTTTGAACTTATTTCAAAACCTGAACTTTGCTTATTAACTTATAGATATATCCCTGAGCGTGTTAAACACTGTTTACAGACAGCGTCCAAGGATCAGAGATTAGACATCAATAACTTACTGAATCGATTGACGATGTATATACAAAAAGTACAACGTGAAAATGGAAAATCATTTGTCTCTAGGACGCAGTTAAACCCACTAGAATATCATTCTCAAGATACTATTGTCTTCCGTGTTGTGTTGGCGAACCCATTGACTACAGATAAAGTGCTTCAATCTATTTTAGTTGAACAACAATCTATAGCTCAGCAAGGAAATAGTCCTATCCATGAATTAAATCAGTATATACAAGATATAAGTAATTAGACGTTATCTTAACGATCCAATGTCCAACGGATTGATGCGTTTTATCAATCCATCGAACCTGCTTCAGGTTATTACCATTCTAAAGCAGGTTTTCTCTTCTTTACTTTTGAACTTTCGCCTACAATTTGATTATGCGTAAGCTCATACTTTTCTATGTTAGTTATCTTAACCTTGCGATATTTCAACAACTTCCTATTTCATAATGTAATAAAGTTACATATAATCGTTGTCTCTACGCTACTTCCACTTCCTTGCTTTGTGACTAGCTATTTTAAAATTATTATGTGTGGGTAAATATGAACATCATTGAGAAAGTTCAAAAAAATCTCGACCATTTCAGTAAATCTGAAAAGAAAGTTGCTGACGTTGTACTTACTTCACCTGATCATGTTATCCACCTCAGTATCGCTGCTATGGCGAAGTTGGCTAATGTGAGCGAGCCAACCGTCAATCGATTTTGTCGACGCGTTAATACAAAAGGCTATCCTGATTTTAAACTTCACTTAGCACAAAGCTTAGCGAACGGTACTTCCTATGTTAGTCGTATCGTTGAAGAGAATGATGACACCAATGTATTTAGTCATAAGATTATCGATTCTACTATCTCTAACTTAGAGTCTATAAAAGGCCAATTAGATACTCAGCAAATTAATAAAACTATTGATCTCTTGATACAAGCAAACCGTATCTCATTCTTTGGCCTTGGCGCTTCGTCAATTGTAGCTAAAGATGCGCAAAGTAAATTCATCCGATTCAATATCCCTGTCGTCTGTTTTGAAGACGTCTTGTTGCAACGCATGAGCTGTATTAATGCCCCTGATAGCGATGTTTTAGTCTTAATTTCAAATACAGGAAGGACTAAAAGCCAGGTAGAAATCGCGCATATTGCTAGAGAAAATGGCACAACAGTCGTTGCCATTACCTCGAAAGGAACACCACTGGATAATGCCGCTGACCACTCAATACATTTAACCAGTACTGAAGATACCGATATCTATATGCCAATGGCGAGTCGTATTGCTCAAATGACCATAATTGATATTTTAGCAACGGGCTTTACATTAAAGCGTGGCGCAGGCTTTAGGGAAAATTTAAAGAAGGTCAAAAACGTGTTGCAAAGTTCACGTTATGATAAACATTCTCAGTTTTAAAGATTATATTAATTGCTCACTATATATCCGATAGTTATTTCCTATCAGTATAATTGGTAAAAACGATCTTTATTTATCGAATTAAATCATGCATAGTTAACCTAATTCTATATAAAAGTTAATATTCGAAAGCTGATGCCTCATCAGCAACACTAGGAGAATAATTATGTTTGTTGTTATTTTTGGCCGCCCAGCTTGCCCATTCTGTGTTCGTGCAAAAGAAGTTGCAGAAACACTTAAAGGAGATCGTGACGATTTTAACTATCGTTATGTTGATATTCATGCAGAAGGCATTTCAAAAGAAGATCTTGAAAAAACAGTCGGTAAACCTGTTAATACCGTACCACAAATCTTCATTGATCAAGACCATGTTGGTGGCTGTGATGAATTTGTTGCTTACGCAAAAGAGAATTTAGGTTTGTATTCGTAATCCGAATATAAAACAAAAAAAGACCAAGCATTATGAATGCTTGGTCTTTTTTTTGATTTAATGTAACTTCAAGGAAGGTCTCAGTACTCGATTAATGCGTCCCATTAATAAAATTAACGCTGTTTTTAATGGCCCATGTAAGGCCATTTGATGCATCCTATATAATGAGATGTAGACGATTCTTGCCATTTTACCTTCTACCATCATAGAGCCTTTGGTTAAATTCCCCATTAAGCTACCGACTGTAGAAAACTGGCTTAATGACACCAAAGAACCATGATCTTTATAAATATAAGGTTTAAGTGCGTTATTATTGATATAAGAAACAATATTGCTAAATGCACAGCTTGCCATTTGATGCGCTGATTGAGCTCGTGGAGGGACCACAGAACCATCCGGCTGAACACAATAAGCTAAATCACCTATTACAAAAATATCATCATCGCGTGTCGTTTGTAGAGTCTCTTTAACCACTAACTGGTTAATTCTATTTGTTTCTAAACCTGCAATGTCTTTCATAAAATCAGGCGCTTTGATGCCAGCAGCCCATACCATGATTTTCGCACTGATTTTCTCACCACCTGCTGTCGTTAAACCATCTTTATCAGCCTGCGTGATTCGTGTCATCGTATGGACTTGAACTCCTAATTTAGTGAGCTCTAAATGCGCAGCCGAAGAGATACGAGAAGGTAATGCCGGTAAAATTCTCTCACCAGCTTCGATCAAATGAACATTAAGCTTTGATGAATCCAGATCTCCGAAACCATAATTATGCAATTCTGTAACCGCATTATGAAGCTCTGCCGACAATTCTACACCTGTTGCGCCAGCGCCAACAATAGCAATATCAACAGCACCTAATTCTGGGTTAGCATTCAAACGAAGAAACTCATCATTCATTTCTTGTCTAAATAAACTGGCTTGTTTTGGGCTATCTAGAAAAATACAGTGTTCATTTACACCCGCTGTATTAAAATCATTTGAAGTCGATCCAATGGCTAACACTAAGATGTCGTACTGCACTTCGCGTCTAGGCACAAGCAAATCGCCACTATCATCACGAATTTCATCAATGATGATTTTCTTATTCGCACGATCAATATCTTTAAGGCTTCCAAGCTGAAAATCAAAACTATGGTTAGCAGCATGCGCTCGATAGCTTAATGCGTCGACACCTTCGTCCAAAGAACCAGTAGCAACTTCATGCAATAGCGGCTTCCACAGGTGACTTGTATTTCTCTCTACAAGCGTGACATGTGCTCTTTCTTTACGTCCAAGCGTTCTTCCAAGCTTAGTGACTAACTCTAAGCCACCTGCACCACCACCAACGACAACAATTTTTTTCACTTTAAAAGCCTTATTTATAAAGTTTGGTTTTATTATCTGATTATAAAGTTCTTTTCGATGTGAGCAATCAAATGAAGAAAAGTTGATAATACTTTGACATTGATACTCATAATCGAGCACGTAGCTCTTCTGAAAGTACGATGTAATCATCATTCTGGTATAAACCCGCTGCACATAAATACCATAGATACCCAATAAAATCGGTATACGGCCTCCATGCTAAAACATCATCAACAAACCCTTCCTGCGAATTGAGATTCGCTGGTAGCTCGCTCTTTTCTGATTTATCCACATATTGACTCACTGTATCCCGCACATTAAGTGTTTCATATGAACACGCCATCGCAATATCAAATTGGGGATAAAAATACGCCGAGTACTCCCAATCAATGATTTTTATATCACCCGTAGCATCGATTAAATTGTGCATCCCCATATCGATATGGCAAAGCGTTCTATGCTGGTTATTCATTTTCGGAAGTGAGCTGAACAGTGCCATTTGTTTTTTTAATTTTGAAGTGACCAGCTTTCTTGGAATCGATTGATAATATCTGTGTATCAATCCGACATAATCAAATGCTAGCGACTTATCTGTCTTTAAAGACGGAATAGTAAATTGATGTAACGAATATAAGGCATCAACCACCACCTTTTGCCGCTGATGTTGAGGTAAATGAGTATCAAATGAGTGACCATTAAGCCACTCGACAAGTAACCCTTGATCATTTAGCCAAACAGCCTTTGGGGAAAGAGGAAAAGAATCGAGTAAAGATAAAATTTGGTACTCTCGTTTTCTTGATATACCAAACCCTTTTGATACCTCTGTAGTAGGACGCCACACCCAACTTGCATGGGTACTATTGATCAACCAACATCGGTTGGTCAGCCCTCCTTCTAAAGATTGGACTGTTATAGGATGGCTGCTTATCGGCTGATGTTGAAAAAATTGCTCGCTTAATAAAAAAAGAGACGCATCGAATCGACACGCCTCCTTCCAAGATAAGATCGTCATATTTTAATCATTTAAACGTTTTAATGACAATTCTTATAAACCTAAGAAACTTTTAGATTCTTTCTTACGAATCTCTGTTTCATCAGCCCACTCAATCAGGCCTGATTTTAAATCCATTAAACGCATCGTCATTTTGTAATAAACATCTTTATCACTACCGTCAGATTTTACGATACTAGAAAGGTTACCATATAACATGTATTGTGCACCGACCATCTGACCAAATTGAATCGCTGTATTTTGATTAACTAGCTCATCGTCGTTTTGGAAGTCCAGCTGTTTACGTACTGATTCAACTCTATCCATATCAACAAATCGGAATTTACCCGAATTCAACAATTTTGTACTAATCGAGTCTGTCACCGATTCTGTATCAATATGCTCACTGGTTTTATTTTTGATACGCTCAACGAACACTATTGGTCGCTTATCCTTAGTTAAAGCTGCAACGGAGCCTGAATTCAGCATACTATCGACCATTTCACCGGCAATTTTTTGTAGGTCAGTCGATCCAAAGTCAACCGTCGTTGTCTCCACTTCTTGAGCATCACCGTACCCAACATTTTTAGAACAACCACCCAGTAAGACCGCTAAGCCTAATAAAGCAACAATACTTTTCTTCATCGGAATTTCCTTTATCAAATCTAATGTTTGGATCTATTTCATCTTTATCATTTATGCGCCATCAATATTGATGTCACTTAATTAGTCTTCGGACAATCTAAATTGAACTCTAAATTCACGACCTTCAGGGTGAATAGATACTTCTGAAACCGACAATGTTTCTAAGCCTCGAAGTACTGATAAACGCCAAGGTGAGTCCTTTTGATTAATTTCTAGTCCGTCATCGTCATACCAGGTAAAACGATGCTTTATATATAATGTGTCTTTTGTTAAGTTAATGACTCTAACAATCGCTTGAGCACGATCATTTTTATCTTTTGTTGCGATCTCTGTTATGTCTATTTTACCCTGAAGATCACTGCCATTAAACAGAACCTTTTGAATTTCACCGTCCACACTCACAACGGCATCAGAAGAACTACATCCGACTGTAAACACAGCAACCATTAAACTCATTAGTGCCATTTTTATATTATGGGATATTTTCACTCTATTGCTCCTAACTGTTTATGCCAAACGACCGCACCATCCCCTTGTCGCGAAGACCAAATTAGCACAGTATTTCCCGCTTTAGTATCAAAGGAGTACGTTTCGCTTCCCACATTAATGGTTTGTTTACCCGATTCGACAATCAAAGAGGAAGTATAAACTTGGCTCGGTAATGTGATCCAACTCCGTGTATCGGCATGCTCAGTCAATGTATTCCAAATATTTAAACCTAGATTCACAAAGTCATTTCCTGCTGATGCCGTTTCCCTTATTCTATCTTTGGCCCAAACTCGTAAGATTTGTCTTGTTGCAACGGATAAAATCTTTTCAGAAAGGTTATTTTTTGCCATTAAATTAACATCGGTAAGGTGATTGGGTTTAGAGAGTGATTCCCCATTCACCGTTAAAGAGGCATAACGGTTATGACCTTGTTCTTCATAAAAAGGAAGTGCAACACTATAAAGTGCTACTCCAGAGGGCGTATATAGAGGAATACTAAATTTGAGCTCTTGCATCGCCTGAACAATACCTTGCTCATCAATAAAGATAAGTCTCGTTTGATTTTTAGCTAATTCATCTCTTTGACCATAACGCTTAGTCAATTTAGCCAACGCATCACGCATTCCCAATTTATCACCAACACGTAATGTCGCTTGAATAACCTCACGATTATTGGGTACTAATGCCAACGCTCGATTATAGTCAATCCACGCATCATTCAAACTATCGTTTGTTTCATATAACAAGCCCGAAAGGAATAATAAGTACGCATTTTGAACGGCTTGCAGTTTTTTACCAGCATTAGGGTATCTAGAAATAACATTACCGAGATTGGGCTTGACCCCTTGAGCTTGCCTTTCTTCTTCAGCATCTTGTAGATCTTTCTCGCGTATTTTCTTTGCTTTTTCTTGTACTTGATTGGCTCGTCTCATCTCAACGAGAGCACCCTCTAAATCATTTGATTTGAGGTAGTTAAGTCCGAGGTATAGATGTAAAAACCCGAGTTCATAATCAGGAGGTGAGTAATAGGTGAGATTATCGTTGGTTGCAAGTGCACTTAAACTGGTTGTCGTTTCAGATAAGGAGACGATGGCTTTATCTTGATAGGTTTTAACTGCTGAATCGGTCAATTTAAAATGTTTTTGGCTTTGTTCACCTTCTTGATTCAGAAGATAAACACGTCCTTTTTCCATATTGTCGAGAATATCACCTGCTACGTTATCTTCTGGAAGTTCGTTAACCGCATCTTCATAATCCCCGTACATGACTTCTTCATATAGCGCTTTCATTTGAGCAGTATAATGACTGAATAAGTTACCAGCACTGGTATTTGCACATCCAGTGATCGTCAAAGTAAAGATAATGCATGATGTTAACATCAACGAATTACGCTGCAAAAGATGCTCCTACTAAAATAAAATGAATACTATGAAGATATAGCACTTAATATAATAAGTGCCATACCTTCAGATCACGTTCTATCGGCAATATGGTCAGACTGCCGATAAATATTAATTTAAAAGCATGGGTCCAAGCGGCTCGCCACCCACTAAATGCATATGAATATGATATACTTCTTGGCCACCATAATCGTTGCAATTAACAATTAAGCGATAGCCATTGTCAGCAATACCCGCTTCTTTAGCCAATTTTTTGGCTACCGTAAACAAACGCCCTAATGCTAATTCATCTTCTTCCGTAACATCGTTAACCGTCGGTATCAGTTTATTGGGAATGATCAATATATGACTTGGAGCCCTTGGATTGATATCTTTAATTGCCGTGACTAAATCGTCTTGATACAAAATTTCGGAAGGGATTTCTCTACGAATAATTTTACTAAATATTGTTTCTTCAGCCATGAAAACTCCAATGTTAACAATTCAAAAAACTATAAAAATAAATAACTACAAATCGACACGACAAAAAGCATCTCATGGCATATTAAAACGGAAAAGCCATAACGTATGAAATTAACGATGCTTAATAACTTAAATATAAGTATGTGTTATCACTATGAAAACAGCAATGGAAATCACTATATAGTCTATGATTTTGTCGTTATTCACTCTAAGCATGTCAGTGAACGGTCAGTTCGTCATGTTTTTGCTATGTTTAGAGGAACTGCTATACATATTGTGTGTCTAGTAAGAGAATAGCAAAACAATGACAAAGCCATGTACTCCTTTATTCTTCCCTTTTTATTGATCGCATGGCATAAGGATATAATATGACGTTTCACGTTGGGATCATTGATAATGATCCAATTCGGTTAATCACTCCACTGCTTGATAGCCGAACTCAAAGTGGGCACATTCTCTTTATTGGAGATGAGACTCAACACACCTTATACCACCGCCTAGCAAAGGTCTTATCTAGCCGAGATATCACTTCTGAGTACTTTGAGATACCATCTGATTCAACAACAACCGGTCTAAAAAACGCCGTTAATCAATTAGCGATTGACCTTTGCAACCGAGGTGAAGAAGTTCAACTTAATGCAAGTTGCGGCGTAAGACACCGATTACTCACTGTATATGAAATATTTCGTAGTCAAGAGTGGCCTATTTTCGTTGTAGAAGCGAATAGTGACAAGCTGTGCTGGCTTTACCCTAACGATGCTCCCGATCATCAAGTTCAAGATAATATAACGATTAATGATTACCTCACCATTTTTGGCGCGCGAGGTGAGTTTAATCAAGTTGAATTACCCCCTATTTTAGATAAACAACTATATGACCTAGGTCAACGCTGGGCGAGTAATGCATTAGAGTTAGGCCCTGGCTTAGCAACATTGAATTACCTCGCGACGACCTGTCGTAAAGAACAACGCCTAGATGTCGAGTTATCAGAAAAGCAGCAAGGTTACCGTGAATTAAATATGCTTCTGACAGATTTAGTCGACATTGGTATCGCCAAATATGATAATGGCATTCTTACCTTTGCAAATGAAGAAGCCCGTCGATTTTCTAACGGTGAATGGCTCGAAACATTAGTACACAGTACTGTTCGACAAATTCAACAAGATTTACCAACCATTCAGGATCGCTCACTTAACGTACAAGTGTATCGTAATATTGGCGAGAAAGAAGTTCGTAATGAGTTAGATGTTGCTACTGTCGTTAATAATAAATTGCATATTATAGAATGTAAGACAAAGGGCATGCGTGATGATGGGGACGATACTTTATATAAACTGGAATCCCTTCGTGATTTGCTCGGTGGCCTACAAGCACGTGCAATGTTAGTGAGCTTTCGCCCACTACGCCATAATGATATTACTCGAGCTGCTGACCTTGGACTTGCGATTATCGGTCCAGATGAATTAAAAGATCTGAAGTCTTACCTGACTATATGGTTTAAAGAGGCCGGTGGTGAAGAATCTACGCTTGATGATAATCTAGCGTGTTAATGAATCAGTAATCGATTCATTAACACACAATCGTAGGGTGCGATATCGCACTCTACTTGTCATCTTCAGTAAAGGTTGATGGCAAATTCGCTTTCATGCCATCCCATATTAAAGCGCTATCCAATCCATATTGACGAATAATCATGGGCAGCTGTTCTCGGTCACCACTTTGACAAGTATGGTAAAGCTCTTTGTAGAAAGCTAATGCTAACTGTTTCGCATCATCATTCAAAAAGTAAACTCCCCCAACGCGACTATAAAGCTTTCTTAACCCATTAAACATTAAACCATAGATTTGATTTCCTGAATAAAAAGCCAAACGCTGGAACAACATGTAATCATAGAAATTAAATGTTTGAGCAATATAAGACGCTTCCCTATCCATTTCTCGTTCAATCGTATGCTCTTTTAAGCCTTGTTTGATTTTATCAGAGTAAAGCGACCCATCCATAAACTCACTCCAAGATGGGGAAGATAGCAACAATTCACAGGATTGAATAACACGTTGCAAAACGTCTTCCGACTTTTCTTTATTCACTTTAAATGCATAGCGCATAAAAATAGGACTGATATTCGATCGAGCAGCCAATAAGTCATCAACTATCGAGGTCGCATTATCAACATCTAATGTCATTAGAGTATCAAGGATATTTAATCCCGATGTCTCCATAAACTCATTTACCTTCGTTGGCTTACCATGCTGAATCGTTAACCAACCATCGCGAGCCAATCTTTGAAGCACTTCACGTAACGTTGTTCGCGTCACACCAATCAGTTCTGACAGCTCACGCTCAGCAGGTAGAATAGAACCTGGGGAGAACTTTCCAGTCCAGATGCTTTCGATGATGTATTTTTCAGCAAAATTTGCTGGGCTTTTCGCTTTGATAACCATTTACATACAGGCCTAAAGTTGATTATTGCTAATAGTTTAAATCATGTTACTGATTCTTAAAACCCCAATATGTTAGCAAACTGATCCAATGAAACAAAACATTAACATTCAAGGCTTTCAGTAAATTTCCAATAGCTAAGCTTTATTTGTAGCAACTAGCAACCGTTAATGCTACGCAGTTCTCGTTTCTTCGCATCGAGAAATAAATATCTGACGTCTTCTCATGACACTACTATGACGTTGTAGTAAAGTAGCGCTAAATTTTTGTGTACATACCAGTAACCAAATATTCTTTTAACAAAAAAGATAATAATACTGAGTTATGTATATTTTATTCACTAAAAAATAAGAGTGTTCCCATGTCTATGTCACTTGGAAGTGCAATATGCAAAAACTTTCTAGGGAAAGCGCCCGACTGGTATAAAGTAGCAATTGTAGCCTTTCTCATTATTAACCCAATCGTCTTCTTTTTAATTGACCCTTTTACTGCTGGTTGGTTGTTAGTCATAGAATTCATTTTTACCCTTGCTATGGCACTAAAGTGTTACCCCCTTCAACCCGGTGGTCTTCTTGCAATAGAAGCCGTTGCGATTGGAATGACGAGTGCCGAACAAGTTAAGCATGAATTAGTTGCCAATATAGAAGTGCTTCTACTGCTTGTCTTTATGGTGGCTGGCATTTACTTCATGAAGCAATTGCTTCTTTTTATCTTTACTAAGATTTTATTAGGTATTCGTTCTAAAGCCCTACTCTCTATTGCTTTCTGTTTTGCCGCTGCTTTTTTATCCGCTTTCTTAGATGCGCTAACCGTTATTGCCGTTGTTATTTCTGTTGCTGTCGGTTTCTATGCGATTTACCACAAAGTCGCTTCCGGCCAAGCGGGTAATAGCCATGACCATACTAAAGATGATGGCCTATGTGATTTAACTCGTGAAGATTTAGAAGACTATCGTTCATTTTTACGTTCATTATTAATGCATGCTGGTGTTGGTACTGCTTTAGGTGGTGTGATGACGATGGTAGGTGAACCACAAAACCTGATTATTGCCGATCAAGCTGGTTGGGGGTTTGGTGAGTTCATTATTCGCATGCTCCCTGTTACATTACCTGTATTCTTCTGCGGTCTAATTACCGCTGGATTAGTAGAAAAACTAAAAATATGTGGCTATGGCGCTGAATTACCAGATAACGTTCGTAAAATCCTCGTCGATTTTGACAACAAAGCTCGTAAGAATCGTACAAAACAAGATGTTGCCAAATTGTATGTTCAAGGCGCGATCGCTGTTTGGCTTATTGCTGGACTTGCATTACACCTTGCAGCTGTGGGCCTTATTGGTTTATCGGTCATTATCTTAGCAACCTCATTTACTGGCATTATTGAAGAACATTCTTTAGGTAAAGCCTTTGAAGAAGCCTTACCGTTTACTTCACTACTTGCCGTGTTCTTCTCTATCGTTGCCGTCATTATTGACCAGCAGTTATTCAAACCTGTCATTGATGCTGTATTACACGTCGAAGATCGAAGCCTGCAACTGGTACTTTTCTACATCGCCAATGGTTTATTATCCATGGTTTCTGATAATGTATTTGTTGGTACCGTCTATATCAACGAAGTCAAAACAGCATTAGTAGAAGGCACAATCACTCGTGACCAATTCGACCTGTTGGCTGTTGCAATTAATACAGGAACAAACTTACCATCGGTAGCGACTCCGAATGGTCAAGCCGCATTCTTATTCTTATTGACATCGGCTTTAGCACCACTGATTCGCCTATCTTATGGCCAAATGGTTTGGATGGCACTGCCTTACACGATTGTATTAGCTATCGTAGGTTTAATTGGTATTATCTATTTTGTAGAGCCTATGACGACCTACTTTTATGATATGGGGTGGATAAGCCACCATACAGGCGCTCTTGAAAGTACTACAGGCCATCATTAAACAATCGTTGTTGAGAACTAACACACATTCTTAATGTCAAAAAGAAGCCTTATAAGGCTTCTTTTTTTATTGGTACTACATTGTAATTAATGACCTATTTTATATTCGTATGCTTCAGGAGGAAATATGCGTTCTTTATATCACTTTTCAACACAACGTATTGCTTGGATAATTCTCTTAATCTCAGCAATCGGCGTTGAAGTGTCTGGATTAATTTTTCAGCATATATTTAATCTCCAACCCTGCGTTATGTGTATTTATGAGCGAATCGCTTTTTTAGGTATTGTAGGAGGAGCTTTAGTCGGCTTAATACAGCCTCAAAAAGCCATTTTTCGTTGGTTAGGGTTATTCATTTGGTTGTTCAGTGCTATAAAAGGGAGTCAACTTGCGCTAGAACACATCGATTATCAACTGAATCCCTCTCCTTTTGTTACCTGTGATCTCTTTGTTAATTTCCCAGAATGGCTACCATTAAATGACTGGGCCCCATGGATTTTTGAAGCATATGGTGATTGTTCTGAAATCGTATGGACATTAATGGGCTACACCATGCCACAATGGACTTTAGTCCTTTATGCTATCTACACCCTTATAGCTACCGTATTTATAGTCGGACAAATTAACACTAAAAAATAAAATGTCATTCATTTGAATTAAAAACCCGTTCATATAGCATCATCGTTCACACAATAAAAAAGCGCCTTTCGGCGCTTTTTTATTTCATAATGAGTGATACCTTAATCGACCAACTTAATTCATCATTCGATTCGGTGCAGGCGCTAATACCTCCCTCGACCCATTATTACCTGCTGAGCTAACAATACCTTCGCTTTCCAATTCTTCAACAATTCTAGCTGCACGGTTATACCCGATTCTAAATCGCCTTTGTACGCTGGATATAGACACTTTTCTAGATTCGACGACAAATTCAACGACTTCATCAAAAAGTGCATCTTTATCACCAGCCGATTCACCTTCTTCGCCAGGTAGAAGTGCATCTTCTCCTTGTTCACCACTCGTGATATCAGAGATATAATTTGGCTTACCACGCGCTTTCCAGTTATTAACCACGGCATGAACATCATCATCTGAAGCAAACGCACCATGAACTCGTGTGGTATGGTTTGAGCCAGGTGGTAAATACAACATATCTCCCATACCCAGCAATGACTCTGCACCACCTTGATCCAAAATGGTTCGAGAATCGGTTTTAGTTGAAACAGTGAAAGCGACTCTCGTTGGAATATTGGCTTTAATCAAACCAGTAATCACATCTACCGATGGACGCTGAGTCGCCAATACCAAATGCATACCAGCTGCACGTGCTTTTTGTGCTAGACGGGCAATTAACTCTTCTACTTTCTTACCCGCAGTCATCATTAAATCCGCGAATTCATCAACAATGATGACAATATAAGGCAGTTTCTCAAGGTACGGTGCTTCCTCGTCCATACTGTCGCCTGGTTGCCATAACGGATCTTGTATAGGATGACCTGCTTCAGCAGCCATTTTCAGTTTATCATTGAAGCCTTTAACATTACGAACCCCTAAAGCCGACATCAATTTATACCGACGCTCCATTTCGCCAACAGACCAACGTAATGCATTGGCCGCATCTTTCATGTCCGTCACAACCTCTGTCAACAAATGTGGAATCCCTTCATAAATTGATAATTCCAACATTTTAGGGTCAATCATAATAAAACGAACATCTTCTGGGCCCGATTTATACAACATACTAACAATCATGACGTTCACACCAACCGATTTACCAGAACCCGTGGTACCGGCGACGAGCACGTGTGGCATTTTCGATAGGTCAGCAACCACTGCTTCACCAGCAATATCTTGTCCTAGAACAATAGTGGTGGGTGATGGTGATTGATTAAAGGCTTCACTACTAATGACATCAGACAGATAAACGGTTTGCCTAGAGATATTGGGTAGTTCGATACCAATATAAGGTTTACCTGGAATGACTTCGACTACACGAACAGCGGCAGTAGAAAGAGAGCGAGCAAGATCCATAGACAAACTGGATATACGGCTCGCTTTAACACCAGGAGCTAACTCTAATTCATAGCGCGTAATAACTGGCCCAGGAAAGATATCAACGACGCGAGCTTTGATCTTATAGTCAGCTAATTTCGCTTCAACTAACCGTGCCACCCCTTCCAATGAAGCTTTATCAATGAAATCTTCTCGCATTTCTGGGTGATACAGCAAATCTAAGGTAGGTAATGGTTCTTTAGGTTTAGGTAAAGTCACATCATCTCGAACAAGGAAAGGATTCATGCTTGCTTGTTCTTTTACTTGTGCAGCTTTCACTATCTCTTGAAAAGCCTGTACATCTTGATCACTCGATAAAAGGGTATCTTTTTCAATCGATGTTTCGTCATTAATTATTTCAGTTATGGGTTCTTCCAATGAATCCATAATTTGAATAGGCTCATCAAGTATCACAGGCGCACGAGAGGCTAAGTCGCCTTCTTGATCATAAGTGGGGATCGGTTCTAAATCGATACTATTAGGTTGGAAATCACGCTCATCAGTAGAGTTGATTCCATTCGTGTTATCAACCTCTCTTATATTGTCGACCGTATTCGCACCATCCCATGTTGCAATATCATTAAAACGATCGATATCACCGATACTTGGATGAGAGATATCCTCTTCTATAACCGCAGTTTTCGGCAAAAATGAACCAATATCTTGATAAATATCTTCCGTTACAGTATGACGCTCTTCTTCATCAAGAGTAATCGTAGGGAAATCATCTATATCGGTTGTACTGTCTGCCATCCAAGGGGTTGTTGATGATTCAAATGATGGAGTGTCAACGCTGATATTGTCTGCCAACTCTGTCGTTTCAAGATGATTAGAACGTTCAAGATCTTCAATCGTCATATCTTGAGGAAATGATAGCGTTGGTTCGATTATTCCGGTATTTTTAGACAATAGTGGGTCAAAATCATCTTCCTCATTTTCAATCGCCACTTTATTTTGTGGATGCTTTTTCGGCATGTGGATAGTAAATGAACGCTCAGAATTCTTCTCTATTGAGTCAAGGTCAATCTCTTGGCTTTCACTGTGGTTCAGTCCTGTTTTCTTAACATTATCGTTATCATTAATATTAAGGTCAAAGCTATCATCAACACTTTTCAGGCTAGGGATGTCAAAATGGTGCTCTTTCGATGCTAATACAGGCTGCACATCACTGCGTTGGTGCTGTGGAGTAGACTGTTTTTCTACTCTTCCTGTCGGAGCAACTTCTTTTTCCGTTGATGCAGTATAAACGTGTTCAGTTGGCTTTTTCATCACCTTTTTTACTACCGAATTAGCGCTAGTTAATACATTTTCACCAATCCACTCGACTATTGACACCCAAGAGATGCCAGACAATAAAGTAAAGCCCGCTCCCCAAGTAAACATGAGCAATAACATTGTACCCAGGGTATTAAGGTAGGGAGTCAAGATATCAACCATGACATCTCCAATCATCCCCCCTGATGAAAAATACCATAAGTCATCAAAACTTTGATTAGCGAGTCCACAGCTCGTGATAAGCAATAAACTCCCGCCTAAGACTTTAGTACCCACCAACATAAAATCGATACTATCTTGTCGTTTAATCGGATGAGCACGGTTATAAAGATAAAAGAGGAGTAAGCCAAGAGTGATAGCTGGAATGGAATAGGCCAATAAGCCAAGCCCAAAGAACAATGTATCTGCAATCCAAGCACCAATCGCGCCACCAGCGTTATGGATATCATTACCCCAGGCCGTTTGTGACCATGAAGGATCTGCGGGGTCGAAGGTAAAAAGAGCAACAGAGGTAAGAGAGGTAGCTAACAAAATAAAAATAACGCTGAGCTCTTTTAAACGCTGCGTCGCTGTCATAACTAAACGAGGAGGTGTCCCTGTTTTGATGGTGATTTCTAAATTGTTACTTTTCGATCCTGAATTTTTTAAACTATCAAACATATATAGCCATGTATCAATGGGTGAATGTGATATATAACGCCAATACTTCCTGTAAGGCTGTGGGGTATGCCCTATCTATGAATCTGTAGGGCATAGAGAATATTCTGCACTTAAATCTTATCAGAAATTCGGCACATTAGCTGCCTTTAAAACTGAAGTTACGCTGTTTTAACAGCAATGTGACTGCTTTGCTTTACTTCTTCCATAACAACATAAGTTCTTGTATCACTTACACCTGGTAAACTCAGTAAAGTATCACCTAATAAACGTCGGTAAGCACTCATATCCGATACGCGTGTTTTTAAAAGATAGTCAAAATCACCAGAGACTAAATGACACTCTTGAATATCATCAAGCTCTTGAACCGCTGTATTAAATTGCTCAAAGACGTCAGATGCACCGCGATTTAAAGTAATTTCTACGAAAACCAATAAGGAAGCACCTAATAGTTGCGGGTTTAACAATGCTGTATAACCCGTAATATAACCCTGCCTTTCTAAGCGTCGTACACGCTCTAGACAAGGAGTCGGCGATAAACCAACACGCTTTGATAACTCAACATTAGAAACTCGACCATCTTTTTGTAGCTCGTTTAAAATATTTCTATCGATTTTATCCAAATCCTTAGAAGGTTTACTAGTATCTAGCATAAGTATTTCCTAATTGACCATTCAATAAAATAACATACTACATTTTTTTAATATTTAGAGTCAAATGCTACAGAAAAAGGATTACAATTAGCATTAAAGACTGGATATAAATACAAATAACAAAACATAACCCTACAAAATACATCAGGAGATAGTATGATCATTGGCGTACCTAAAGAAATAAAGAATCATGAATATCGCGTTGGTATGACACCTTCAAGTGTTCGAGAGCTCATTTCTCATAAACACACCGTGATTGTCGAAACAAATGCAGGCATTGGTATCGGTTTTACCGACCAAGACTATATTGATACTGGTGCAAGCATTAAAGCAACCGCTCAAGATGTATTTGCAGAAGCGGATATGATTGTAAAGGTGAAAGAGCCACAAGCGATTGAACGCGCAATGCTTCGCGATGATCAAATCCTCTTCACTTACTTACACCTTGCACCTGATTTCCCTCAAACGGAAGATCTCATCAAGAGCCGTGCTGTGTGTATTGCTTACGAAACCGTAACTGATTACCTAGGTCGTTTGCCTCTACTTGCACCTATGTCTGAAGTTGCTGGCCGTATGTCCATTCAAGCTGGTGCACAAGCACTTGAAAAATCGAAAGGTGGCCAAGGTTTATTGATTTCTGGCGTTCCTGGTGTTGAGCCTGCAAAAGTGGTTGTTATTGGTGGTGGTGTTGTTGGTGCTAACGCAGCACGAATGGCTGTTGGCCTTCGTGCTGATGTCACTATCCTTGATCGTAACATCGACACATTACGTCGACTAGATGAAGAATTCCAAGGTAAAGCAAAAGTCGTTTATTCAACAGAAGAAGCGCTTGATCGTCACGTATCCAGTGCTGACCTTGTTATCGGTGCTGTACTGATCCCAGGAGCTGCAGCTCCTAAGTTAGTCACCAAAGAACACCTGAAGAAAATGAAGCCAGGCGCTGCTATCGTCGATGTAGCTATCGATCAAGGCGGATGTTTTGAAACATCAGTAGCAACGACTCATGCTGAACCAACATACATTGTTGAAGATATCGTTCACTACTGTGTTGCTAACATGCCAGGTGCTGTTGCACGTACGTCAACATTTGCGTTAAATAATGCAACATTACCGTATATTATTAAGCTAGCAAACCTTGGCTATAAAGAAGCATTACTACAAGATGAAGGTTTATTAAATGGCCTAAACGTTATTCACGGTAAAGTGACTTGTAAAGAAGTAGCTGAAGTCTTTAACCTTGACTACGTTCCTGCAAAAGAAGCACTTAACTAGTCTACTCTCTAATTAAGTCAGTTCGAAGCCTACTTACTACCCATTAACGGAAAAGAGTAGGCTTTTTATTTATCCATACAGAATCCGATTAGCTCCTCCTCTCCCCTATATTAGTCGTTGGTATTCCCTACTCTTGCCAAGTCGCTATTATTACTAAGTCACTATTATTGCTAAGTCACTATGAGCATGTTCTAATAAAGCCACCCTTATTTAAGATCCTCTATACCATGGCAGAACATCAACCGACCTTCTTCTTCTTTGATTACGAAACTTGGGGAATTAATCCCGCAAAGGATCGTCCATGCCAATTTGCAGGAGTCCGCACTGATGCTGATTTCAATGTAATAGGCGAACCTCTTGTTATTTATTGTAAGCCAACCATTGACTCATTACCGTCACCAGAAGCGGCATTAGTCACAGGTATTACACCACAACTGGCGCTCACCCAGGGTCTACCAGAACCGGAATTCATCGCTAAGATTCATAAAGAACTTTCAACACCCAATACGACTAACCTTGGCTATAATAGCATCCGATTCGATGACGAAGTCACACGGTACACTTTGTATCGTAACTTCTTTGAACCTTATTCATGGAGCTATCTAAATAAAAATTCTCGTTGGGATTTATTGGATGTTTTAAGGGCATGTCATGCATTAAGACCTGACGGTATTGAATGGCCTGAGAATGAAGAAGGCTTTACCAGCTTCAAACTAGAAAACTTATCTGTTGCAAATGGCATAGAGCATGAAAATGCACACGATGCGATGGCAGATGTTGTAGCAACCATCGAATTAGCGAAAAAAGTGAAATTAGCTCAACCAAAGCTTTTTGATTACTTTTATTCCATACGCAATAAAAATCAAGTAAAAGCATTAATTGATATCACCAATATGACCCCATTAATGCATGTATCGGGCATGTTAGGTAAAGAGTGTCAATATACCAGTTGGATCGTACCGATTGCATGGCATCCAAACAATAATAATGCGGTCATTATCGTCGATCTTGCCAAAGATCCTACACCATTATTCGACCTTTCTGCCGAAGAAATTAAGCAACGTCTGTATACAAAACGCAGCGAGCTACCAGAAGGCGCACTTCCCATTCCTTTAAAGCTCGTTCACATCAATAAGTGCCCTATTGTCGCTCCTGCTAAAACTTTAACAGCAGAGAATGCTGAACGCATCGGTATCAACAGAGCGCAGTGTTTACAAAATCTTGCAAAGATAAAATCTCATGTTGATCTAAGAGAAAAACTAACACAGGTCTATCAAGAAGAGCGCCGTTACTCAGATGATGTCAATGTAGACGAGAAGCTTTATTACGGATTCTTTAGCTACGCAGATAAAGAATCCATTGATCTTATTCGCCAAGCTCCGGTTGAAAACTTAATCGATTTAGATATTAAAGTATCCGACCCTCGAATTAAGCCGCTTTTATTTCAATATCGAGCTCGACATTATCCAGAAACATTAACGGATATAGAAATGCAAAAATGGGTGACACATTGCCGTGATTACTTTGAAGCGAACTTAGAACATTACATGGCTAATTTAGATAACCTCGCTCATGAACACGAACATGATAGTAAAAAGATACACATTTTAAAGAAAATATATCAATACGTACAATCAATAGCTTAATTAAGTTATTTGGGTTTAAAGATCGAAGACTTAATACTTTATTATGATTTGGTGACATTAATACAAACTTGATGTCGCCAAATAATCTACTATGGTAAATACAATATCAAATTTGTATGAGCATAGTATGAATAAGAATCTACACCCAGTACTTGATAGCTACCCAACTGAAATGCAAGTTGTCTTAAAGAAAATAGCCTACGATGATAATTTTTCGGCCGTAATTACAACGGAGCAATTTAAGCACTTGATGGACGTCGCACGCATGTCAGATTCTGAACTTAGAATTGCTCTTTTGCCGTTGGCTGCAGCGTATTCTCATGCGCCTATCTCCAAGTTTCATGTTGGAGCGATTGTACGTGGTGGCTCAGGTCATCTTTATTTTGGTGCTAATTTAGAAATCTTAAGTACCCAACTCGGTCAAACTGTTCATGCTGAACAATCTGCTATTAGCAATGCTTGGGCCAATGGTGAAAGTAGCATTATTGATATCACTATCAGTGATAGCCCTTGTGGGCATTGTCGACAGTTCATTAATGAAACCAGTACCGCACAAACATTAAAGATCCAACTCCCTGAGCGTCAAGAAGCATTGTTACGCGACTTTTTACCAGATGCATTTGGTCCTGAAAACTTGGGGAGCGATCAACGTCTACTCGACCCTTTATCCCACAATCATTACTTTAATAGTGACGACCCAACAACCCAAATGGCCGTCAATGCGCTTAATTTCAGTTATGCTCCCTACAGTAAAGATCACAGTGGAGTCGCTATCTTATTAGATGATGGGACCTTTTGCCTTGGTGCTTATGCCGAAAATGCGGCATTCAACCCAAGCTTACCTCCGTTACAAATGGCTTTATGCCAAGTAAGATTAAAAGGCTATGGTTTTGATAGTATTAAAGAGGTTGCTCTTGTTGAGATGACTGATGGTACCGTCAGTCACTTAGCAGATACTCAATCTACCCTTGATGCTATTAATCCGGATACTCCTCTGACCTATGCAGCTCTTCCTACTCAATAACCTGTCAAATAGTTAATTATGCTTAATTATTCATTAGATGAATGGATACAATACGCCCTATTTTGGCTACAGCAACCAATAATATTCCGAATTATTTTAGGCATATTATTGGTTTTTGCATATCGCCTAACGAAAAGAGTTTCTGACAAAACCATACACCAACTGGCCGTACGAAAAAATGTGAAATCGGCACGAATCAGTTTTATCCTGCATTTTTCGCATGCCATTATATTTTTAATTTATTTTTCAATATTCAGTGTCAGCACTGGCATTGGCTACGGCGACTTATCTCTACTCTTTTCTTCCATGTTTGCCATATTGGGTGTCGCATTATTTGCTCAATGGTCAATGTTAAGTAATGTCACCGCTAGTTTTCTAATCTTCTTTTTCTTTCCATATCGTGTGGGGACACATATCAAGGTTGTGGACAAAGATGAAGATATATCTGGTGAAATTGTTGAAATACAAATGTTTTATGTACTAATAAAGCGAAAAGATGGGCACTTGATTACTTATCCCAGTTCACTCCTATTGCAAAAATCCGTCATTCGACCACCTAATTCATCAACTCAACCCGATAGTATGACTTCGTCTAAAAAAAGATTATACCGTCCTAAAAAGTGATCCTTAAACGAATGGTCGCCTACATAATAAGGACGGTATAAATCTCCATAAAGCTCAATCATACCTATGAATAAGATAATTTGGATTCAATCAGCCTTAGAACCCTTCAATCAAGTACACTTTTTCACGAAAATAAGTCGCACTTTGCCCTTTTGGTGGGCGACTTGTATTCTCATCCGTATCGATTAGCGTAATAGTATACCCATCATACAGTGAATGGACCTCACTCTCAGAAACAGAGAAAGGAGGCCCCTGCATCTCACCCTGAGGATATTCAAGAGTGATCAGTAACATTCGCCCTCCTGGCTTTACCAGTCCTTTAAGGCGCTCTACATAAGTTTTACGCATATTTTCAGGCAAAGCAATTAATGCCGCTCGATCATAGATTAAATCAACAGGCGCTAAAGGCGCGGTAAAATAGTCACCGGTAAAGATTTCTAACTCATCAAATTCATATTTATCATGTTGATCACTTAATGGATAAACGAGAGGCGTATAGAAATTCTCAGCAAAAAAAGATCGCACCGCTATTTTACTGAGTTCAACCCCTTGAACTTTATGATGCTGTGTTGCTAACCAAATCAGATCTTCACTTTTACCACATAATGGAACGAAAACAGCTTCATCGTGTTGAGGTTCTAATCTATCCCAAAAGCGTTTTAATGATGGATTCACATCTGTTAAGTGAAAACCCAGTTGATTTTTAGCCCATTTATTATGCCAAAACTCATGTTCCATCGTGATTCCTTTATACTGCTATATTAAATTAAAGAGTCGTCGCTTAAAAAATACGACGATCGTAAAAAGCAAACAAGCGACCATAAGGTCGCTTGTTTTATTATTCATATTCTCGGAAAAAGTTACTGCTTTTTCAAGCTTTCAACTCTTGATTTCAACTTTTGTCCTGGGCTAAATGTGACCACTCGACGAGCTGAAATAGGAATATCTTCACCAGTCTTTGGATTTCGACCCGGTCTTTCACTTTTATCTCTTAAATTGAAGTTGCCAAAGCCAGATAACTTAACTTGCTCGCCATTTTCCAATGCCTTGCGAACTTCTTCAAAGAACACTTCAACCGTTTCCTTGGCATCACGCTTATTGTACCCAAGCTTTTCAAACAAATGTTCAGCCAAATCGGCCTTTGTGAGCGCCATAAACTTTCCTCAAGCTTAAATGAAACCATGCAATCATACAATTGCACCAATTAAAATTCTCTAATCAATCAACAAGATAGAGTTACGATATAAAAGAAGTGTATGACAGGGTTAACATTTTCGCCAATTATTTTTCGTCAATTGATAAAAATTTTACATTTCAAGGGATTAGAAATCCATAAAAAGCGCTCATTTGCAATAATGTCTACAAAAGCAGCGACTTAATACATCATAAACCATAGTTATAAAAAAACCTCGCTTAACGCGAGGCTTTTTTCAGTTGAGATTAAATTAAGTTAAATCCTTAATCTCGTAATGCGGCATCAAATTGCTCTGAAATATGAGCAACGATACTATCAACAGCGTTTGCAATATCCGCTTCTTCAAGTGTGCGTTCGATAGATTGAAGTGTCAGTGCAATCGCTAGACTCTTCTTACCTTCTTCAACGCCTTTGCCAGTATAAACATCAAACAACTGTGCATCTAACAAGAACTCGCCACCTTTCGCTAGACAAGCTTTAACGATGTCACCTGATGCAGTGTCTTCATCGACAACAACCGCAATATCACGACGGTTTGATGGGAATTTAGAAATAGCTACAGCTTCAGGTATCACGCGCGTGTTGATTGCAGACCATTCCACTTCAAAGACGATAGTACGACCATTTAGGCCAAACTTACGCTCGAGTTCTGGATGGATAGTACCAATCACACCGACTTCTTTACCGTCTACAATAATTGCAGCCGATTGACCAGGGTGAAGTGCAGGATGTTGAGTTGTAGCAAAAGAATACGCTTTCTCATTTGCCGTTAGCTCTAAAATCGCTTCTAAGTCACCTTTTAGATCAAAGAAATCAACCGTCTTTGATTCCATATCCCAATGCTCTTCAGTCGCGTTGCCTGCAATAATACCAGCAAGCATCGGCTCTTGACGCATGCCATTTTCAGCAGCGTCACATGGGATAAAACGTAAGCCATATTCAAACAAACGAACACGTGGCTGTTGACGTTTTTGGTTATGTACGACGGTATTTAATAAACCTTGGATAAGACCTAAACGCATCGCTGACATATCAGCAGAGATAGGGAAAGGTAATACTAATGGTTCAACACCCGGCACGATCAATTTTTGCTGTTCTGGTTCAACAAAGCTATAAGTAATCGCTTCGTGGTAACCACGATCAACAAGAAGGTCACGAACACGCTTAAGCGGTTGGTTAGCCTCTTTATGAACATTCATCGTTAACGCAGCTTCAGGCGCTTGATTAGGAATGTTATCGTAACCATAAATGCGGCCTACTTCTTCGATCAAATCTTGCTCAATTGCAATATCAAAACGCCATGTCGGTGCAAGCGCTTTCCAGCCACCCTCGATAGACTCAACGGATAAACCTAGACGCTCTAGAATCTCAACAACATCTGTATCTGGAATAACGTGGCCTAATAAGCTATCTAACTTAGAACGACGCAAGATAACCGTATTAGGTGTTGGCAACTGCTCTTCCGCTTCAGCAGAGATCACAGGAGCAACGTCACCGCCACAGATCTCAACGAGAAGCTGTGTTGCACGTTCCATCGCGTTAACTTGTAATGCAAAGTCAACACCACGCTCAAAACGCATTGATGAATCCGTATGCAGACCATAATTACGAGCACGGCCACGAATATGATCTGGTGCGAAAAAAGCGCACTCAAGTAATACATCTTTAGTTTCTGATGTGACACCTGATGTTTCACCACCAAAAATCCCCGCAATTGCGAGAGCTTGATTATGATCGGCAACAACTAATGTATCCGTATTTAACTCAACATCATTGCCATCAAGTGTCGTTAACTTTTCGCCCTGCTCTGCTAAACGAACAACAATACCACCTTCGATTTTAGCCAAATCAAATGCGTGCATTGGTTGACCTTGCTCAAGTAGAACGTAGTTTGTAATATCAACAACAGGATCAATTGAACGAATACCGCAACGGCGTAACTTCTCTTGCATCCAAATCGGCGTATCGACTTGCACATTCACATTCTTAACAATACGGCCAAGGTAACGTGGGCACGCGTCTTTTGCTTGAACATCAATCGCGATAATATCGGATAATGTTTCTTGAATCGCAGCAACGTCAGGGGAAGTCACATCGGTACGGTTCAATACACCCACTTCACGAGCTAAACCACGGATGCTAAAACAATCGGCACGGTTTGCCGTTAGATCGACATCAATCGTGACATCGTTCAGATCTAAAAATTCACGAAAATCTGTTCCAACCACAGAATCTTGAGGTAATTCTAAAATACCATCAGACTCAACATCAATACCTAGCTCAGTAAATGAACACAGCATGCCATGTGATGGCTGACCACGTAACTTCGCTTTCTTGATTTTAAAGTTACCCGGTAGCACAGCGCCAACGGTTGCAACCGCTACTTTTATGCCTTGACGACAATTTGAAGCGCCACAAACAATATCGAGTAGCTCTTCTGCGCCCACATCAATTTTAGTTACACGTAATTTATCAGCATCTGGATGTTGACCACATTCCACTACTTGACCAATTTTAACGCCAGTAAATTCACCCGCCACAGGAAGTACGTCATCCACTTCTAGGCCAGCCATTGTAATTTGGTGAGTCAGTTCATCAGTTGATACTGCTGGGTTTACCCACTCACGTAGCCATGATTCGCTAAATTTCATTGTGTTTAAACCTCTGGATTACTTGAATTGTTTAAGGAAACGAAGATCGTTTTCAAAGAATGCACGAAGGTCATTAACACCATAACGTAACATCGTTAAACGCTCGACACCCATACCAAAGGCAAAACCTGAATATTTCTCAGAGTCGATACCTACACTTTCAAGTACTTTAGGATGAACCATACCGCAGCCTAGTACTTCTAACCACTTACCATTTTTACCTTTAATATCCACTTCAGCTGAAGGCTCAGTAAATGGGAAGTAAGAAGGACGGAATCGAACTTCAACCTCTTCTTCAAAGAAGTTACATAGGAACTCATTTAACACACCTTTCAATTGTGCGAAGTTGATATTTTCATCAACTAACATACCTTCTACTTGGTGGAACATTGGTGTATGAGTTTGATCATAATCGTTACGATAAACACGACCTGGTGCGATAAAACGGAATGGAGGTTGACCGTTTTCCATCGTACGAATCTGAACACCTGAAGTATGAGTGCGTAACATCAAATCAGGGTTAAAGAAGAAGGTATCATGATCAGTACGAGCTGGGTGATCTTCAGCAATATTTAGCGCATCGAAGTTATGAAAAGCATCTTCAATTTCAGGACCAGCTTCAACATTAAAGCCAAGCTCACCGAAAAACTGCTCGATACGCTCAACAGTACGCGTCACTGGGTGAATACCACCATTTGTGATACGACGGCCAGGTAGCGTTACATCGATTGTTTCAGCGGCTAATTTAGCTTCAAGTTCAGCACGCTGTAGTGCATCTTTGCGAGCAACAATTAATTGCTGAACTGCGCCTTTCGCTTTATTAATTTCTTGACCAGCGCTACGGCGCTCTTCTGGTGGTAGTTTACCTAAGCTCTGAAGCTGAGCAGTTAGCTCACCTTTTTTACCTAAATACTGAACTCGCACGTCATCAAGTGCGACTAACGAGTCAGCTGCTTGAATGGCTGCAGTTGCGTTAGCAATAATCTGTTCTAGATGTTGCATCAGTTCCTCTCTACCCTTTGGTAGTTATCCATGTCTCTTTACACATGCAAAAGAGATTTATCTCAATATTAGCGTTATATTAACGAATGACACTACGAATTCCAAACTGAAAAGGTAAGTTTATGTGTAGAAACTGCCACTTGTGATCATTTCTACGGCAGTTATCCCTTTCTTACTGGAACTTTATATTTTTCGGCGACTCTATACTCAGAGAACATGGCGTCATTGACACGACAAGGAACACAATGAATACGGATAATCCGGTCACTATCACCCCAATATTACCTCAGCACAACAGCACAATTTGCCAAATTATTAAGCAAGTCGGAGCTGAATACGGCGCCATTGGCGAAGGATTTGGCCCTTCCGACCCCGAAGTAGAAGCCATGAGCCAATACTATACCGCTGAGACAAATAGCTTATATCTTGTAGCATTA
>JAOICL010000010.1 GCA_028131545.1 Vibrio sp.
CTTATCATTAAAAATGAAAACATGAGGGTATGTTTTAGTTTAGAGAGCTTTCTTTTCGAACCCATGTAAAATCCTTATACAATGGAAAATGACGTTAAAAACATTTTGTGGAAATTAACGTCTTTTTTTGAATTGATTGCAAGGTATTTTCGATGAGAAAGAGGGGTAAGGCGAGATAAGTGTTAAATACATCGTGTTTTATTGTTGGGCAAGATGACTTACATTCTTACCCAACTTATGACTTATTTTACTTTTTCAGCAAAGTAAATTGCAAATTTGTTGGTTTTTATAACCGTTTCACAGTTTGAGTAGGCACCCTTGATGATATCGGTATATTTTAAAAAGCTATTGGCTACAACATAAAGCTTTCCTCGTGCTTTTTGATGTAAAGGCGCTTGAGCGAGTAAGTTTTCTGTCGAACTATAATGTGTTTCTAGCCCCGAATGGAAAGGTGGATTGGTCACGATAATGTCATAATCTTTAGCGCAATCTGAAAACACATCAGTAGCGAAAACAGCTCCTTCCAGATTGTTTTCAATAAGTGTTTTTTTTGCTGATTCTATAGCGAAGGCACTAATATCACACATTTCAATGTGTATATCTGTGTTGAGTGCCTTTAAAGCACTGCCAATAACGCCAGCACCACAGCCAAAATCTAATACTTTACCTGAGAGTTTAGGTAGGGTATCCAATAACAGTTTAGTTCCTATATCGAGTTCACCATGGCTAAATACGCCAGGTAAGCTGCAAATGCTTAATGAGTGATCACCGACGGTAATCGGATAGGTTTTAAACCAATCATTAAGATTAAAAGACGCAGCAGGCTGCGTACATTTCCCCCAATAAAAGGAACATCGCCTTGCTGAATCAAATTTGGTTACTGTGCCGTAAGGTTGAAACATCTTTTCTATGCTTTTAACTCCGGAACGATTTTCACCAATCACAATAATGTCGGTGTTTTCACCTAGTTTAGCAAACACCATGGCGAGAAGGTACTCAGCTTCAGCTTTTGCTTTTGGCCAATAAAGAAGCACAGTATCGACGGCCTTTTTCTCAGACCACTCAATACCAAATTCACAATGCAGTCCATTATGAGTCTTTAATAACCGTAATGGCTCGTTAGAACAGAAACAGAAGCACAGTGCTTTTGTAATTCAATTGGAAATAAATCTTCAATTTCACCTAAGATAAGTAAATTGGTCCCCTGAAAATACTCTAATTGTCTTCCTGCAATCTGACTGGGTGTTGTATATGCTGACATGGTTTTATGCTCTTAATCAGTTCTTATCTTGTGAATCTAAGAACCCTTTAAATTCGATTTCGTAGATTTTAAATAAAACTAAGGTGATTGCAAAAATAAGTGGGCCATAAATGAGGCCTGATAGACCAAATGCTTGTAATCCGCCGAGTAATGAAATAAAAATCATCAATGTATCCATACCGGCATTACCTTGTCCTTGCATAAGGAAAGGGCGTAATAGGTTATCAATGGAGCCGACAATGAAAATACTCCAAATAGCCAGGAAGGTTGCCCAGCCAGTTTCACCAATGAGAACTAATACAATCGTCGCTGGTATCCAAATTAATGCGGTTCCGATAACTGGAACAAAGGAAGCAAACCCGATCATTGTTCCCCAGAAAAAGCCTTGAAAACCAGCTAACCACATAGCAAAACCACCCGCAATACCTTGTGCGATAGCGGTTAAAAATGATCCCAAAATAGCGGAGTTAGCGACAACCTCGATTTCACTTAATAGCATATCTTCTTGACTGCGAGACAGTGGTAATACATGCCTGATAGTTTCAATAATTTTATCGTGATCTCTTAATAGGAAAAAGAGAACGAAGAGCATAAGGAAAAAGTCAGAGAAAAATTGACCAATATCACTTAGGATTTGAGCACCAGCTGAACCAATAAAACTAGCACCATCTTCGGAAACGACTTCAGATAACTTCTCAGTAATACTTTCCTGAGTGATACTTTGGAACGGTAAATAATTATTAATGAGATGCATCAGATTATTAACAAAAGGGTGCTGGAATAACGCCTCAAGGTTACCGTCAGAAACCCATTGAGTTAAATTAACAAAGGATTCAGATGCTTGCTTTAGGATCACCGTAAAGATCATTAAGAAAGGGAGGACGATGACAAAAGTTAATAATAGACAGGAAATCAATGCCGCTATATTTTTAGAACGCCCGAATTTAGCTTCTACTTTTTTATGTTGAGGGTAAAGTAAAAGAGACAAAATAAAAGCCATGGCGATAGGATGCCAAAATCCAGAAATAAGATAAAAACTAGCGATACAGAACGCTAAAAGCGCGATGACGAGTATACGGTTACTGGATAGAATAGTATTTTTGAGCACAAGAAGATCCATTAATTACAGTGATGTAAATATAATGGGATACTTATGGTAAAGCTGCAATGAGGGAGTCAAATATTGACACAATAATCACTCGCCCCCTTACATCAATGACGAATACAAATGATGAGAGAGCGAGGTCTTAGCGCTATATTTAGCGTTACCTTTAACTTAAGTGTTACGCTTTTGCGAGTTCAGCAAAGGCTTCATCAGCAGCGGCTAATGTTGCTTCTATCTCGGCATCACCGTGCGCCAGAGACGTAAAGCTTGCTTCATAGGCCGATGGTGCAAGGTAGATACCTTTTTCTAACATAATATGGAAGAACGTTTTAAATTTTTCAACGTCGCAGGTTGCAACATCAGCGTAAGTATTAATGGCTTCTTTATTAGTAAAGAAGAAACCAAACATAGCACCCGCTTGTTGTACGAGTAATGGGACACCATGCTTATCAGCTAAGGCTTTAAAACCATTCGCTATACGTTGAGTGGTGGTCGTTAACTTCTCTTCATTACCTGGTTTACGTAATTCATTTAAACATGCGTAACCTGCTGCCATAGCAAGTGGGTTACCAGAGAGAGTTCCTGCTTGATATACCGGACCGGTTGGGGCGATATAATCCATGATCTCTTTTTTACCGCCAAAAGCACCGACAGGCATGCCACCACCAATGATTTTCCCTAACGCAGTTAAATCTGGAGTAATGTTATAGTAGGCTTGAGCGCCACCTAAAGCGACACGAAATCCAGTCATGACTTCATCAAAGATCAATAAGGCACCTTCTTTATCACATAGCTCTCGTAACCCTTCGTGGAATCCTTCTATTGCTGGAATACAATTCATATTGCCCGCAACAGGCTCTACTATGATACAAGCAATTTGACCTGGATTAGCATCAAATAATTCACGGACAGAATCGAGCTCATTAAATGTTGCTGTTAACGTATGTTTGGCAAAATCAGCTGGAACACCTGGAGAGCTTGGTTGACCTAATGTTAAAGCGCCAGAACCTGCTTTGACTAATAAGCTATCGGCATGACCATGGTAACACCCTTCAAATTTCATGATTTTATCGCGACCAGTATAACCACGAGCAAGACGAATTGCGCTCATTGTTGCTTCTGTACCCGAATTCACCATACGAAGCATTTCCATTGACGGAACGAGCTCAGAAACGAGTGTTGCCATTTTAATCTCTACTTCAGTAGGAGCACCAAAGCTTAAACCTTGATGAGCCGCGGCGATAACAGCATCACGAACCGTCGTATTATTATGCCCTAGGATCATCGGTCCCCAAGAGCCAACATAATCAATATAGGCTTTACCATCAGCGTCATAAATATAAGGACCATCGGCCTTTTCAATAAATAGAGGAGAACCACCGACACCATTAAAAGCGCGAACAGGGGAGTTGACCCCTCCAGGAATGGTTTTTTGTGCTAATTGATAAAGCTCGTTTGATTTGGTCATTAGGTAGCCTCTTTGATTTGTCTGTGTGGACCAAGATAGCTCTAGTATACCTAAGCTATATTAAGATGCGAATTATTGCTTTAGTGAATGACTTTGTGATGATTTTTTATCCTTTCGCTATCTCTAGAGGATAATACTTGATACTTTTACTTGGGTATTGGATAATTTAAAGAGTAAAACGAGAAGCTGGCCAACTTGGTCAGTACACAGACATAATAGAGAGGTTGCTGTGAGTGAAATGAACATAGGATTATCTTTTTCTGATACAGCCGCTCAGCGAGTGAAAGCTTTAATTGCGGAAGAAGAAAATCCAGATTTGAAGCTACGTGTATATATTACTGGTGGTGGTTGTAGTGGTTTCCAGTATGGCTTTACATTTGATGAAGATATTAATGAAGGCGATACAACGATCGTTAATAGTGGCGTAACATTGGTTGTTGATCCTATGAGCTTACAATACCTTGTCGGTGGTAAAGTGGATTACACTGAAGGCCTAGAAGGAGCTCGCTTCTTCGTTGATAATCCAAATGCAACGACGACTTGTGGTTGTGGTGCATCGTTTAGCGTCTAATAGCTCGATTCTTACAGGGTGAGATCTTTTAAAAAGAGAAAGCCAATAGAGTTAGCCATAATGTGAATAACGTTGTATTTGGAATGAAAATCCAGATAGTCAGTGATTAAAGTCAAATCATTAACTCTCTGGGTTTTTTTGATCATATTCCGGCTAATGCTATCAATGCTATCAATGCGAGCTATAGCTATTGGTAAAACTATCGTGTTCGGTAAAACTATAGTGCTCGGTAAACTATAGTGCTCGGTAAAGTTATAGCGGCTGGTAAAGTAACTGACTGTACCGTGTCAGTGTATTAAAACGCTGCTTTGCTAGCTCGATAAAGTCGCTTTTGGCTTTACCTTTTAATGATTTAGATTGCGGTAATGATACGGTTCTTGGGTTTCTATGTGAGCCATTTACTAGGAATTCATAATGTAGATGCGCACCAGTAACACGGCCTGAACGTCCTAATGTACCAATACTTTGTCCTTGCTTCACGCGTTGTCCTGTTCGTACTAAGCGCTTTTTTAAGTGCAAGTATTTTGTGATATAAGTATTGCTGTGTTTGATAAAGACATAATGCCCATTGTATTTGTTATACCCAGACTTTTGTACAGTACCATCTCCAGCAGCCCAGATTGCTGTGCCAATAGGGGCAACGTAATCAGTCCCTCGATGCGCTCGAACCCGGCCAGTAACAGGGTGTAATCTTCTTGGGTTGAAATTGGAACTGACTCGGCGGAAGTCTAATGGCGCTCTAAGGAATGCTTTCTTCATTGCTCGACCAGATTCATCATAGTAGCTACCAGTCACATCATCATAAATGGCATTTAATTCTTTTCCTTGATTCGAGAAAGATGCTGCGATAATACGACCATGTCCGACAACTTCTCCTTCTACAACCTTTTCTTGATATAGAATCTCAAATCGATCGTTCTCTCTAATATCGAGAGCAAAATCTATATCCCAACCGTAAATGCCCGCCAATTCCATGATCATATTGGCTGTTAGGCCTGCTTTCGTCGCTGCATTCCAAAAATTTGAAGTAATGGTTGCTTGAGCGTAATTATATTGATGATAGATTTCTTTTTTATCCCACGATGACTTGTATTGATCGCCTTTTTTTGTGACAACGAAAGTTTCATACGCATTGAGTGGACGTCGGATATAGAGTAAATCACCTTGTTTAGATAAACCAAATTCGATTTTATCGCCAGGTCTTAAGCGCGTTAATTGTCTTTTGATATCGTTATTGGTATTGATGAGCTTATGAAGTGTTCTAGACGATAATCCAGCTCGTTTGAAAATGACAGCCGCGCTGTCACCGGAGCCGACAATATGAGTTTCCCATTCAATAAAAGACGTAAAGGGCTTAGTCGTTATATTCAGAATATCTTGCTTAATGGGTAAAGAGTAGAGCTTCCCGACTTCTAAATTAGCATTCTTGGGGCGCAGTTGCTCTACGTCAGGTAGACTAAACACCACTACGATAAGCGCTGATATAATCGCGATTAGTATGCGGTGTAATATGGGTAATCGGGTGAAAATCGATATCATTTAGAGGTTCATCGTGTTAATCGTGAAAAATATGGCCTAGATAAGTGTAACTTGTTTCAAAAAAGCGTGCTAATCAAGTAAAATAAAATGAATTACATTTTGCCAGACTTTGGGAGTAAACAAAATGGCGAGTTTTGAAGCCGCTCTAGCGGAAATTAAGCGTGGTGTACACGAATTAATTCCAGAAGAAGAATTAATTGCAAAGCTTAAAGAAGGGCGACCTCTACGCATTAAGCTGGGTGCCGATCCAACAGCGCCAGATATCCACCTTGGCCATACTGTAATTTTAAATAAATTACGTGCATTTCAAGAGTTAGGCCATGATGTCACATTCTTGATTGGCGATTTTACCGGAATGGTGGGAGACCCTACAGGTAAGAATAGCACTCGTCCTCCATTAACAAAGGAAGATGTTTTACGTAATGCTGAAACGTATAAGCAGCAAGTATTTAAAATATTGGATCCGGCAAAAACAAAAATTCAATTCAACTCTGAGTGGCTAAGTGCTCTTGGGGCTGAAGGTATGATTCGTTTAGCTGCGAACCAGACGGTTGCACGTATGCTTGAACGTGATGATTTTAAAAAGCGTTATGCGGGTGGTCAACCGATTGCAATTCATGAGTTTATGTATCCTTTACTTCAAGGTTATGATTCTGTTGCAATGGAAACCGATGTTGAGCTTGGTGGTACCGATCAGAAGTTCAATTTATTAATGGGTCGTGAATTACAAAAAGCAAATGGTCAAAAACCACAAACTGTGTTGATGATGCCATTATTAGTGGGTTTAGATGGCGAAAAGAAAATGTCTAAATCAGCTAATAACTATATTGGTGTAAGCGATGCTCCGAATGATATGTTTGGTAAAATCATGTCTATCTCAGATGAGTTAATGTGGAGTTACTATGAATTACTGTCTTTCCGTCCATTAGATGAAGTCGCACAATTTAAACTTGATATTGATAATGGCAAGAATCCTCGTGATGTAAAAATCCTACTCGCGAAGGAAATTATTGCTCGTTTTCATTCTCAAGCGGATGCTGATGCTGCAGAGCAAGAATTCATTAATCGTTTCCAAAAAGGAGCGATTCCAGATGAAATGCCAGAGTTTACTTTTACTGCGTTACCTTTGAGTAATTTACTCAAAGAAGCTGGCCTTTGTAATTCAACTTCAGATGCTATGCGTATGGTTAAGCAAGGTGCAGCAAAGATTGATGGTGAGAAAGCCACTGATGCTAAGTTTACACCGGCATCAGGGACGTATGTCTTCCAAGTAGGTAAACGTAAATTTGCACGTGTTACTATTGAATAGAATGCCATAATTTCTATTGATAACGCTAAAAAGACGCCAATATTTGGCGTCTTTTTTATTGACTAATGGTAATCAAATTTTGATATAGGCGAGTTTCAAATTGAGTAATGGGCGTCGGAGTATGTCTTGTTTGTGTGTTAGGGAAGTAGTCAGTAACAAATTGTACAAAGATTCCTTTTGGTTGTTTTTCTTTATCTAAAACATAGCCAGCCATATTGTGCGTCCCATAAAGAGAGCCGCTTTTTGCTATGATATTGCCCTCAATAGGGGCTTTTCGCATACTTCTTCTGTACTTTAACGTTCCAGTTTTTCCTGCAATAGGCATTAACTTTAAAAGTTGTAAACGTTCATCATTTTCCAATGTATATTTTAATACAGAGAGCATATCATCGACCAAAATACGATTGTTCCTAGAGAGCCCTGATCCATCTTGTAATCGTGTATGAGAGATATCTATATTAGCTTGTGTTCGAAGTATTTCTTTAATTGCCTTGGTGCCATTATTAAAACTACCAGCAACATTGAAGTAGGAACGACCTAAAGCTTTAGTCAGACTATCAGCGATCAGATTATCTGACGTTACCAACATTTCTTCTATAAGGTCGGTTAAATTTGGTGATTGATGGCTATAGACTAAAGTCATTTCTTTATAATCATCAAAAGACTTAACTTCGACTTCTCCTGTCATGTTAATGGAGGTTTGATCTAAATATGTTTTTAGTTGTTGCTTGAAGTAGTGTCGTGTATTTTGCAGAGCAAAATTCAGAGGTAATGGCTTATCTCTATAGACTAAGCAACCTTGCAAATGATATTGATTATTTGCTTGCGTTATAAGTTCTATCTTACATTGCGTTTTTTCTTTTTCTTTTTTGCTGACAGCTTGTACGGATGTACTTACTGCTATTGGATATTGTTCTGGAACATACACTCTGGTGGTTCCATCTTGGTTCGTATAAATAGAAGCAGGAATACAATTCTGGTCAATGTTAATGGTGCTTGCTGGAGCGCTATAACAAACCCCCGTGATATCCCATGGCCACCCAACTGCTTTTTCGTATCCTGTAAATTGACTCTTATCGATCCAAATATTATTAATATCACCGGGGAATGATCGTTTATAGCGTTCGAGTGCTTCTTTTAAATGCATTGAGGTAAAAGATGGATCTCCAGAAAAGGAAAACACAAGATCTTTACCGTGGCGGTAAAGCTTGGTTGAAAAGTGAAAATCGGCATTGAAATGAAGTTTAGCGGCGAGTGCGGTAAATAATTTCAGCGTACTTGCAGGCGGATAAAACAATTGTTCAGCGAAAGGAGAAGCTATTTTTTCTGTATGTAATTGTTGATAGGCAATACCAGCTTGTGCCCCCATAGGTAAAAGAGTTAAAGGTAAAGTGCTGTCATTTTCTGGAGGCGCACTTGCTATAGCAGAGTGATATAACGTGTTTAAAAATAATAGGCCGCCAAGCAATCGAATTGGAATCATACACTTCACTTTAAAGTAGATTATCTATCTTGCTAGAGTAGTGAAAAGTAAAGCATAAGGGAATGTAAGGACGCTTTTTTTGTGAGCGGTTAGAGTGTTGTTTTAATAATATCATGTTACTAGGGTGATATTAAGATGGACTTTGTTTACACTAGCAGAATAGATTTTATTTAAGACAGATTAGAGTGTAGGGTTATCTTTGATAATAGAACTCTATCTAAATAGTTAGTACAGAGGTAAAACAAATGGAAAAGGTTCCAATGACGACTCGTGGTGAAACATTACTACGAGATGAACTAGAGCGTTTATCAAAACTTCGTCCAATAATTTCTGAAGCAATTGGAGAGGCTCGCGAGCTAGGAGATTTGAAAGAAAATGCTGAATATCATGCTGCTCGAGAAGAGCAGGGAATTTGTGAAGCTCAAATTCGTGATATAGAGTACAAATTATCCGTTGCTCAGGTTATTGACATCACAAAAATGGATAACAACGGTAAAATTATCTTCGGTTCGACAGTGACATTAATTAATGTTGATACTGATGAAGAAAAAGTATATCAAATTGTTGGTGATGATGAAGCGGACATTAAAGAGGGGCGTATTTCAGTTAGTTCACCAATGGCACGCGGCCTTATTGGTAAATTAGAAGGTGATGAAGCTTCTATTACTACGCCTGGTGGCACGATTGATTATGAAATTGATAAGGTCGAATACATCTAATTCGCTCTTTCAAAGCAAATAAAAAGGTCGCTTTGGCGACCTTTTTATTTGTGACAATGGTTATCCTATATTTAGGGCTAACTCATTATTTACGAGGTAGTTCAATCTTACGATCTTCACTTTGACGGAATAAAATCAAAGTCTTACCGATAACTTGAACTTTTTCAGCCTTCGTCTCTCTAACGATAGCGTCAACAATTAAGTTTTTTGTATCGCGATCTTCTGAGGCAATTTTCACTTTAATGAGTTCATGGTGATTAAGAGCTATTTCAATCTCAGCAAGTACGGCCTCTGTTAAGCCATTTGCGCCAAGTAATACAACTGGCTTTAAAGAGTGAGCTAACCCTTTTAGGTGTTGCTTTTGTTTTGTACTTAAATTCATTTTGACATCAACTTTATTTAGTTAGGGGTTGAAAAGTACCATTTTAACGCCATCTCTCGATGAAGACTATATTTTCTACCATACTTTATGTGTAGTCGCTTATCTGCAGGTAATCAATGAGTAAACAAAAACATTCCGCCAGCTCTGGTCGTTGGTTAAAGGAACATTTCGACGATAAGTATGCAAATGAAGCTCGTAAAAAAGGCTATCGCTCGAGAGCTTACTTTAAAATCGAAGAAATTGACAAGAAAGACAAGTTATTTAAATCAGGTATGACCGTAGTGGACCTTGGGGCAGCCCCTGGTGGGTGGTCACAATATAGCGCTAAGGTTGTGGGAGATAACGGGAAATTGATCGCTTGTGATTTATTACCAATGGATCCTATTTCTGGTGTTTCTTTTTTACAAGGTGATTTTAGAGAAGATGCGGTATTAGAAGCATTATTAGAACGTATTCAGCCAAGTATGGTTGATGTTGTTATGTCTGATATGGCTCCTAATATGGCTGGAAATGCTTCTGTAGATCAGCCTAGAGGAATGTATCTTGTTGAATTAGCTTTAGATATGTGTCGTCAGGTTCTGGCTCAGAACGGTAGTTTTGTGGTTAAAGTATTCCAAGGTGAAGGCTTTGATCAATATGTAAAAGAGGTTAAAGACGTTTTTAAAGTGGTTAAAATTCGTAAACCTGACTCATCTCGCGCACGTTCTCGTGAAGTTTATGTTGTCGCAACGGGATACAAGGGTTAATCTTAGAATATAGTAACCTATAAATCATGCCGCTACATTGTAAAACGTGTAGCACCCCTTCAATCATTTTAATTAGTTATCGAGAGGCTGACACCTTGAGTGACATGGCAAAAAATTTAATATTGTGGCTTGTTATAGCGGTTGTCCTAATGTCTGTTTTCCAGAGCTTTGGCCCTGGTGATAGTAACGGAAAATCGGTTGATTACACCACATTCGTACAGGAAGTTGGCCAAGGCCAGATACAGGACGCTACATTTAAGGACAGTGAGATTACTTTCACTAAACGAGGTGGTACTTCTCGTTATGTTACTTACATGCCAGTTTATGACCAGAAACTTCTTGATGATCTTATTAACCAAAACGTAAAAGTCAAAGGTACTCCACCAGAAGAACAAAGTTTACTTGGTTCAATTTTTATCTCCTGGTTCCCAATGATCTTACTTATTGGTGTTTGGATATTCTTCATGCGTCAAATGCAAGGCGGCGGCGGCAAAGGCGCAATGTCCTTTGGTAAAAGTAAAGCCCGCATGATGAGTGAAGAGCAAATCAAAACGACCTTTGCAGATGTTGCTGGTTGTGATGAAGCTAAGGAAGACGTAAAAGAGCTAGTTGATTATTTACGAGACCCAAGTCGATTCCAGAAGTTAGGTGGTAAAATACCAACGGGTGTCCTGATGGTAGGTCCTCCAGGTACAGGTAAAACATTACTTGCGAAAGCGATTGCAGGTGAAGCAAAGGTTCCATTTTTCACTATCTCTGGTTCTGACTTCGTTGAAATGTTTGTCGGTGTTGGTGCATCTCGTGTGCGTGACATGTTTGAGCAAGCTAAAAAAGCAGCACCATGTATCATCTTTATCGATGAAATTGATGCCGTTGGTCGACAGCGTGGTGCTGGTGTTGGTGGCGGTCATGATGAGCGTGAACAAACACTGAACCAAATGTTGGTTGAAATGGATGGTTTCGAAGGCAATGAAGGTATTATTGTTATTGCTGCGACCAACCGACCAGATGTTCTTGACCCAGCGTTATTGCGTCCAGGACGATTTGACCGTCAAGTTGTTGTAGGCTTGCCTGATGTTCGAGGTCGTGAGCAAATATTACAAGTTCACATGCGTAAAGTGCCTGTTGCAGATGATGTTGTAGCTTCATTAATCGCTCGTGGTACACCTGGCTTCTCTGGTGCTGACCTTGCGAACTTAGTCAATGAAGCGGCTTTATTTGCTGCACGCGGTAATAAACGTAATGTATCAATGGTTGAGTTTGAATTAGCTAAAGATAAAATCATGATGGGTGCAGAGCGTCGTTCCATGGTGATGTCAGAAGAGATTAAAGAATCTACTGCGTATCATGAAGCTGGTCATGCGATAGTAGGTCGATTGGTTCCAGAACACGATCCAGTATATAAAGTATCAATCATTCCTCGTGGCCGAGCTTTAGGTGTCACGATGTATCTTCCAGAGCAAGATCGTATCAGCATGTCTCGTCAACATTTAGAGTCGATGATTTCTAGCTTATATGGTGGTCGATTAGCGGAAGAGCTAATCTATGGTACTGATAAAGTTTCGACAGGTGCATCCAATGATATTGAGCGTGCAACAGATATTGCTCGTAAAATGGTTACTCAATGGGGCTTCTCTGAAAAACTAGGTCCGCTTCTTTATGCTGAAGAAGAGGGTGAGGTTTTCATGGGACGTAACTCAACGCAAAGTAAGCCTATGTCTGGAGAAACCGCTAAGTTAATCGATGAGGAGATCAGAGCGTTAATTGATCGTAATTATCTACGAGCTAAGCAAATCCTGGAAGACAATATGGATCTAATGCATTCAATGAAAGATGCGTTAATGAAATATGAAACCATTGATGCTGGACAAATTGATGACTTAATGGATCGTAAATCTGAGATTCGCGACCCTGCTGGCTGGGGCGATAACCCTAAAAAAGCAGAAGAGTCGGTAGATAAAGCTGTTATTGCAGAGGAAAAACCAGCCCCTGATGTTGAATCAGCAGAAAAAACTGACGACTCAGATAAAAAAGACGTGTAGTCGATAAGTAAGGAAACCCCGAGGAAACTCGGGGTTTTTGTATTTAATGAAAATAGAATTTAATAATAAAGAACTGGATTTAACGACACCTCACGTTATGGGGATCTTGAATACTACGCCAGATTCATTTTCTGATGGTGGACAATACTCATCCGTCGACCATGCCGTTCAAAAAGCACTTAAAATGATTGAGTCAGGTGCAACGATCATCGATATTGGTGGTGAATCAACTCGTCCTGGGGCTCCAGCTGTTTCATTAGAAGAAGAACTCTCTCGAGTTATTCCAGTCATTAAGGCATTACGTCGTATTTCTAACGTTTGGATTTCAATTGATACGAGTAAAGCCGATGTGATGGATCAGGCTATCCTTGCTGGAGCTGATATAGTTAATGACGTTCGCGCTTTGACGAGTAAAGGCGCATTAGATATCGTCGCAAAGCACCAAGTGCCAGTATGTATTATGCATATGCAAGGCCAGCCAAGTACTATGCAAACGAATCCTTCTTATGATGATCTTGTTCAAGATGTTGCTTCTTTTTTACAAGAGAGAGTGGATGCGGCTACATCAGCGGGTATTAAAAAAGATAATATTATCTTGGATCCAGGTTTTGGGTTTGGAAAAACACTAGAGCATAACTATCAATTACTCTCCGTCATCCATCAATTTCATCAATTTGAATTACCGCTATTAATTGGCGTTTCAAGGAAATCCATGATCTTTAAGCTTCTTGACAAAAAGCCAGATGAAACAGCATTAGGCAGTGCCCTTTGTGCAGCTTTCGCGGTTGGTCAGGGCGCTCAAATTATTCGTGTACATGATGTTGAAGAAACGGTAGATGCAATAAAAATAACCCAATTTTATCAAAAAAATTCGCTTGTAAAGGGGCAAATCAATGACAAAACAAAGACGTTATTTTGGAACAGATGGCATTCGTGGCAAAGTAGGTGAGTATCCAATTACCCCTGATTTTGTGTTAAAACTAGGTTGGGCTGCTGGTCGAGTATTAGCTAAGCAAGGAACAAAACAAGTCATCATCGGCAAAGATACTCGAATTTCAGGCTATATGCTGGAATCGGCTTTAGAGGCAGGTTTGTCAGCAGCAGGACTAAAAGCAACATTTACTGGACCAATGCCTACACCAGCTGTTGCGTATTTAACACAGACATTTCGTGCTGAAGCCGGTATTGTTATTTCTGCATCACACAATCCATTTTATGATAATGGAATCAAATTCTTTTCATCGGAAGGGACAAAACTTCCAGATTCGATTGAGCTAGCAATAGAAGAAGAATTAGATAAAGAGATTCAGTGTGTTGATTCTTCTGAGTTGGGTAAAGCTGCACGTTTAGTCGATGCTGCAGGGCGTTATATTGAATTCTGTAAAGGCACCTTTCCATCTCATTTAAGTCTGTCGGGCCTAAAGATTGTTGTTGACTGTGCTCACGGCGCAACTTATCACATTGCTCCAAATGTTTTTCAAGAATTAGGGGCTGAAGTCATTATTATTGGTGCTAGCCCAGATGGGTTAAACATTAATAAAGAAGTGGGCGCGACAGATGTTCGATCATTACAAAGAAAAGTCGTTGAAGAGCAAGCTCATTTAGGTTTGGCTTTTGATGGTGATGGCGATCGAATTATCATGGTCGATGAAGTAGGTAATAAGATTGATGGTGACCAAATAGCCTATATTATCGCTCGTGATACTTTACGAAGAGGTGAGTTAAAGGGAGGGGTTGTTGGAACTCTAATGACTAACCTTGGAATGGAAAATGGTTTAAAGCAGTTAGGTATTCCTTTTATTCGTTCTTCAGTCGGTGACCGTTATGTGATGGAAAAGCTAATGGAGAAAGGGTGGTCTATTGGTGCTGAAAACTCAGGTCATGTTATCTTATTAGATAAAGTAACAACAGGCGATGCGATTGTTGCAGCATTACAGGTATTGGTCTCGGTTGTTGATAGCGGAATGTCTTTATTAGAACTTTCTCAAGGAATGACGCTATACCCACAAGTACTAGAGAATGTCCGTTTTTCTGGTGATAGCAATCCACTTGAGTCGGATGTTGTATTGGATGCGGTTTCTCAGGCAGAAATACAGCTGGGTGATAAAGGCAGAGTACTATTAAGAAAATCAGGTACAGAGCCTTTAATACGCGTGATGGTTGAAGGTGAAGATGCTGAACTTGTGCAACACCTAGCTAAAAATATTGCGAGTGTCGTTGAAGATAATTGCTAACTGAAACGAGATAGATTATCGCGTTGAATTTAATATTAGTGACAACAAAATACGAGTTGTGTGTTTTTCACTCGTTAGACAGGGCTTTTTATGTTTTTTCTTAAAATAGCCTTGTCATTGCTTGGCTCTTTCGTTAATATTGACGCGCTCTTCATTGAGGGCGCTAGCCTTGTTCATATAATTTAGGACGACGCTGGCTCAACAATTTGGAACATAGGTGGAAGACATGTTTGATATCCTACTTGTGATTTACCTGTTGGCAGCGATTGGTGTGATTGGCCTAGTGTTGATTCAACAAGGTAAAGGCGCAGATATGGGCGCGTCATTTGGAGCTGGAGCTGGAGCATCTAATACAGTTTTTGGTGCTGGCGGTTCAGGTAATTTCCTGACAAAAATGACAACGATATTCGCAATTGTATTTTTTGGTATCAGCTTAGCGCTTGGTAATATGTCTACAAAAGATGATGCATCTAAATTTGATGGTGATGCATTAATTGAAGACGTACAGCAAGAAAGCCAAGGTGGTGCAACAAAGACAACTACTGAAGATGAGATTCCTCAGTAACTGACTTTAAAGCCGAGATGGTGAAATTGGTAGACACGCTAGCATGAGGTGCTAGTACTTTAGGGTGTGAGGGTTCAAGTCCCTCTCTCGGCACCATACATTAAACAAACTTGTAAAATGAGCTATTCAGCATATACTGCTAATTAGGTCGGATTATTTATAAGTTTGGCAATGCTTGATGTATAATAGATTTAAGTACATAGGTATATAAATCTATCAGGGTCCAGCAACAAAAAAACCCCGATTATATCGGGGTTTTTTTGTTATCTAACATGATTCTTTGTTAGGTATTATTGTTTGGAATTGAAATTGGGCTATAAGCCCTTTTTTTGTTTCTGGAGTCGTTCATGACTGGTTTAGAAAAACAACTAACAGAATTACTTAATGATGCTGTTGAAGCATCTGAGTGTGAATTAGTCGGTTTAGAGTTTATTCGTGCGGGTGAACATTCAACACTACGCATTTTTATTGACCATGAAAATGGTATTAATGTTGAAAATTGTGCGGAAGTAAGCCGCCAAGTTGGTGCTGTATTGGATGTTGAAGATCCAATATCGGTAGTATACAACTTGGAAGTCTCTTCACCTGGCCTAGATAGACCTTTGTTCAAAGCAGAACATTACCAGCAGTTTGTCGGTCATGATGTGAATATTGTACTTAAAATGGCAGTCGGCAACCGTCGAAAATGGAAGGGGACAATTCAAGGCGTAGACGGTGAAACCATTACACTTGTTGTAGATGGTCAAGAAGAACTGTTTGCGTTAAGTAATATTTCCAAAGCAAATTTGATCCCAAAATTTTAAATTACTAAAGGCTAGATAAATGAGTAAAGAAATTTTAGCGGTTGCAGAAGCTGTATCGAATGAAAAAGGCGTTCCTCGCGAAAGAATTTTTGAAGCGCTGGAAGTCGCATTATCAACATCAACAAAGAAAAAACGCGAGATTGAAATCGATGTTCGTGTTGAAATTGACCGTAAAACGGGTGAATTTGATACATTCCGCCGTTGGTTAGTTGTTGAAAATGTTGAAAACCCAACACTAGAAATTTCAATTGAAGCGGCTTCTTATGATGATGATACCGTTGTTGTTGGTGATTACATCGAAGATCAAATCGAATCGGTGAAGTTTGACCGTATTACGACTCAAACTGCAAAGCAAGTTATTGTCCAGAAAGTTCGTGAAGCCGAACGTGCTCAAATTGTTGAGCAGTTTATGGATAATGAAGGTGAGCTTGTTACTGGTATCGTTAAGAAAGTGAATCGTGAAAATACGATCCTTGACCTAGGTAATAACGCAGAAGCCGTTATTATGCGTGATGACCAGTTACCACGTGAAAATCATCGTTCAGGCGACCGTGTTCGTGGACTTTTGTATGCAGTTCGCCCTGAAGCTCGTGGTTTCCAGCTATTCATTACTCGCTCTAAACCAGAGATGCTAGCAGAACTGTTTCGCGTAGAAGTACCGGAGATCGGTGAAGACCTTATCGAATTAAAAGGTGCAGCGCGTGATCCTGGTTCTCGAGCTAAAATTGCAGTAAAAACAAATGATAAGCGTATTGACCCTGTCGGTGCTTGTGTTGGTATGCGTGGTGCTCGTGTTCAAGCCGTTTCTAATGAACTGGGCGGCGAGCGTATTGATATCGTGCTATGGGATGATAACCCAGCTCAATTTGTTATTAATGCGATGGCGCCAGCTGACGTAGCTTCAATTATTGTTGATGAAGACACGCATTCAATGGATATCGCTGTTGAACCAGATAACTTAGCACAAGCTATCGGTCGTAACGGTCAAAATATTCGCTTAGCTTCTCAGTTATCTGGCTGGGAATTGAATGTAATGACAGTTGAAGACTTGCAGAAGAAACATGAAGCGGAGTCTCAAGAATCTATTGCGCTCTTCGTTCAGCATTTAGATATCGAAGCCGATTTTGCTGAGCTACTTGTCTCAGAAGGTTTTTCTACATTAGAAGAAGTCGCTTATGTTCCAGTCAGCGAACTACTTGAAGTTGATGGCTTGAATGAAGAAATAATTGAAGAGTTACGCGCTAGAGCGAAAGATGCTTTAACAACACTTGCGTTAGCTCAAGAAGAGTCGTTAGATGGTGTTGCGCCAGCTGATGATCTTTTAGCTCTTGAAGGTTTAGAAAAAGAGCTTGCTTATAAGCTTGCAGCAAAGGGTGTCGTTACTTTAGAAGATCTTGCGGAACAAGGTGTTGATGAACTAGACGGCATTGAAGACTTAACAGAAGAGAAAGCAGGGGCGTTGATTATGGCGGCTCGTAATATCTGTTGGTTTGGAGAAGACGCATAATCGTTCAGCAAGGGAGGTAGCTACATGTCAGATAAAACGGTTCAAGCACTTAGTCAGGAAATTAATATTCCAGTAGAGCGCTTAGTTGAACAGCTTGCTGATGCAGGAATTAAAAAAGAACAATCGGATCTTGTCTCTGATAAAGAAAAAGAAACATTACTTGTTCATTTGAAAAAAGAACATGGTGATGATTCTGGAGAGACTGGCCCGACGCGTTTAACTTTACAACGTAAAGCACGTAGCACACTTAGCGTCAATGCGGGTGGTGGTAAAAGTAAAAATGTGCAAGTTGAAGTTCGTAAAAAACGAACGTACGTTAAACGTAGTTCAGTAGATGAAGCAGCGAAACGCGAAGCCGAAGAACAGGCAAAGCGCGAAGCTGAAGAAGCAGCAAAACGAGAAGCTCAAGAACAGGCAAAACGTGATGCTGAAAATAAAGCTAAACGTGACGCTGAAGAAAAAGCAAAACGTGACGCTGAAGAAAAAGCAAAACGCGACGCTGAAGAAAAAGCAAAGCGCAATGTTACCGAGGATGCTACACGTGGTGCGAAAGAAAAAGCAAAACGTGGAGCTGAAGAACAAACTAAGCAAGATGCAGCGCGTAAAGAGGCAGACGAGTTAAAACGTCGTCAGGAAGAACTAGCCTTACGTAAGGCTGAAGAGGAAAGTCAGCGCAAACTGCAAGAGGTTCGCGAAATGGCTCAAGAAAACGAAAAGCGCTGGTCCACTGCCGAAGAGCAAAAAGGCACTATGGAAGATACTGATTACCACCTAACTACATCACAACATGCTCGTGAAGCTGAAGAAGAAGCCGATCGTCGTGTTGAAACCACAGGTCGTCGTAAAAAGAAAAAAACGACGACAGAAGATAACACTGCCAATGCACCTCGTGGTAAAGGGCGTAAAGCTAAGCAAAAAGCAAAACCTGGTCGTCACCAGCATGGTAAGAAGTTAGCTAAACCAAGTTCACTTCAACATGGCTTTGATAAAACAGCAACTGTGGCTAAATCAGATGTTGTTATTGGTGAAACTATCGTTGTATCTGAACTGGCTCAAAAAATGTCAGTGAAAGGTACTGAAGTCATTAAAACAATGATGAAGATGGGCGCAATGGCGACGATTAACCAAGTTATCGACCAAGAAACAGCGCAACTTATTGCTGAAGAAATGGGCCATAAAGTTATTCTTCGTAAAGAAAATGAACTTGAAGAAGCGGTAATGATGGATCGTGGTAGCTCTGAAGATGCTACATCTCGAGCTCCTGTTGTTACTATCATGGGTCACGTAGACCATGGTAAAACTTCAACGCTAGATTATATTCGTGCTGCTCATGTTGCTTCTGGTGAGGCGGGGGGTATTACTCAGCATATCGGTGCTTATCACGTTGAAACAGACAGCGGTATGATCACTTTCTTAGATACTCCGGGTCACGCAGCCTTTACAGCTATGCGTGCTCGTGGTGCTAAGGCAACGGATATCGTTGTACTCGTTGTTGCTGCAGATGATGGTGTAATGCCTCAGACAGTTGAAGCAATTCAGCATGCGAAAGCAGCGGGTGTACCATTGATCGTCGCTGTGAATAAGATTGATAAAGAAGGCGCTAACCCAGATAACGTGAAGAATGAGCTTGCTCAGTATAATGTTATCCCTGAAGAATGGGGTGGCGAAAACATGTTTGTTCATATCTCTGCAAAAGAGGGTACAAACATTGATTCACTACTTGAAGCTATTTTACTTCAATCTGAGATTTTAGAGCTGAAAGCTGTTAAAGATGGTATGGCCGCAGGTGTTGTAGTGGAATCTCGTCTGGATAAAGGTCGAGGTCCTGTTGCAACGGTTCTTGTTCAATCAGGTACGCTGAATAAGGGTAATATTATCCTTTGTGGTCAAGAATATGGCCGCATACGTGCAATGCGCGATGAGAATGGTAAAGATATCGAAGAAGCTGGACCGTCAATTCCAGTAGAGATTCTAGGTCTTTCTGGTGTTCCATCTGCTGGTGATGAAGCGACTGTTGTACGTGATGAACGTAAAGCTCGTGAAGTGGCTAACTACCGTCAAGGTAAATTCCGCGAAGTGAAACTGGCTCGACAGCAGAAATCGAAGCTTGAGAATATGTTCTCTAACATGACTAGTGGTGATGTTGCAGAATTAAATATCGTTCTTAAGGCTGACGTGCAAGGTTCAATCGAAGCAATTTCAGATTCATTAACTAAGCTTTCTACTGATGAAGTAAAAGTAAATGTAGTGGGTACTGGTGTTGGTGGTATTACTGAAACAGATGCCGTTTTAGCAGCAGCGTCTAACGCTATCATTCTTGGCTTTAACGTTCGTGCTGATGCTTCAGCTCGTCGTACCGTTGACAATGAAAACTTAGATTTACGTTACTACTCAATTATTTACCAATTAATTGATGAAGTTAAACAAGCAATGAGCGGTATGCTTGCACCTGAATTTAGACAAGAAATCATTGGTCTTGCTCAAGTGCGTGATGTATTTAAGTCACCAAAACTCGGTGCTATCGCAGGTTCTATGGTTACGGAAGGGGTTATTAAGCGTAATAATCCAATTCGCGTCCTTCGTGAAAACGTTGTTATTTATGAAGGTGAACTAGAGTCTCTACGTCGCTTTAAAGATGACGTTCAAGAAGTTAAGAATGGCTACGAATGTGGTATCGGCGTTAAGAACTATAATGATGTTCGCGTTGGTGACCAAATTGAGGTCTTCGAAATTATTGAAATTCAGCGTAGCATTGATGACTAACTGACAAACGGATCACCTTGTCTGTTATAGATAAGGTATAGGTTGTTGAATACGCCATGGGGGGCTGGTTTTTACCATCCCCCCATTCTTTCTATTAGAGAGTATGATTATGTCAAAAGAATTTAGCCGCACACAACGTGTCGGTCAGCAATTACAAAAAGAACTAGCAATGATCCTACAACGAGAAGTTCGTGATTCTCGTTTAGGTATGGTGACCATTTCTGATGTAGAAGTGTCTCGTGATCTTGCTTATGTCAAAGTTTTTGTCACTTTCCTATGTGTTGGTGAGCAAACTCCAGAATCATCATTAGAAGCACTTCGCGAGCATGAAGTTCATATTCGTATGATGCTAGGTAAACGCATCCGCTTACGCTTAACGCCTGAAGTTCGTTTTTATTACGATAATACATTAGTTGAAGGTATGAGAATGTCTAACCTTGTAACTGAAGTGGTTAATCAAGATAAAGCAAGGCAACAATCAGGTGATGAGGAAGATAAGTAATGGCAAGACGTCGTAAGGGTAGACCGGTTAATGGTGTTATCTTATTGGATAAACCGACAGGTCATTCATCAAATGATATATTGCAGAAAGTAAAACGTATCTATTTTGCTGAAAAAGCAGGTCATACAGGTGCATTGGATCCTCTTGCGACGGGCATGTTACCGATATGTTTAGGTGAAGCGACAAAATTTTCTCAATTCTTGTTAGATTCAGATAAACGTTATCGTGTGATTGCTAAACTAGGTGAACGAACTGACACTTCAGATTCTGACGGCGAGGTCGTTGAAACACGTCCAGTGAATGTATCATCTGATCAACTAGAGAAAGCGATTGAATTCTTTAGAGGAACAACAGATCAAATCCCTTCTATGTTCTCAGCATTAAAATATCAAGGAAAACCTTTATATGAATATGCGAGAAAAGGCGAAACTGTTCCTCGAGAATCTCGTAAAATTACGGTATTTGAAGCGAGCTTACATCGTTTTGAAGGTAATGAAGTTGAAATGGAGATTCATTGTTCAAAGGGTACGTATATTCGTACGATCGTGGATGATCTTGGAGAAATGTTGGGTTGTGGTGCGCATGTTACAATGCTTCGCCGCACAGGTGTAGCAGATTATCCTTTTGAAAAGATGGTCACCTTAGAAGCACTGAATGAGTTATTAGAAAAAGCTCAACAACAAGATATCCAGCCCAAAGAACTTCTCGATCCGTTATTATTACCGATGGATACGGCAGTCGAAGCGTTGCCTGAAGTGAATGTTACAGATGAAATGCAGGACATGCTACAGCATGGTCAACCTGTCTTTATGACGAACATACCTGAAGGTCCATTAAAATTAACTGGGGGAGACAATAAGCTTTTCCTTGGTATTGGCGAGTTAAACTCGGAAGGTAAAGTTGCTCCTAAGCGCTTAGTTGTGTATCGCGATCCTGAATAGTTTACTATTGCTATTTCTAAATAAAGACAATGATTTGATTCATTGTCTTTATTTTTATGACTGTGGAATTATATCAATATTTTCAGTTAATTGACTCTAACATGTTAGCATTCTTTAGTCTTAGCCTTAAATCTTCTACCCGCTTTTTATTCACTCCAAAATCTGAATATCCCGTCCTTGATTCAGAACGAACATGCAAAGTATTCCCTTCGACTTTGACTTCAAAATCATCAATAAATCTTAAAATACGACTCGTGAAAGTAAATCGTAGGTAACTAGGATCCTGCTCTATTAATGTACTTCCTGGCATTTCTAGTAGTTCCTTCTTGATATCTTTAATCGAGACTGTCTTTTTTATGCGTATAGGTAAGCTGTTAAATTTGTCTCGTTTATCTTGAGAGGAGATGCAATTAGGTTTATCTCCACACGGCTGATCAATTTTTCGAGGGGATTCCTCTGAAGTGATACTATTACAAGCGCCTAGGAACAAAAGGGAAGAAATAAAAGGGATTCTATTCATATGTTAGTATTCTTTAAATCTAAAGATACTTTTACTGTAGTTGCTTCTTATTAAAAAAGGCTACCCTGAGGTAACCTTTTTTTGTCTTGTAGAGTTAATACCCATTGTTTCTGAGTATTAATACTAAGTTAGACTTCAAGGAAGTCGAGCATGCCTTCAGCGGCTTTACGACCTTCATCGATTGCTGTTACCACTAAATCAGAACCTCGAACCGCATCACCCCCAGCAAAGATTTTTGCGTTTGATGTTTGGAACTTAAATTCTTGATTCGTCGGTGCTTTAATGCGGCCCCATTGATCCAATTCTACATCATAAGGTTCTAGCCAATCCATACGGTGTGGTTGGAATCCAAATGCCATAATCACAACATCAGCATCTAATATGTGCTCGCTGCCTTCCACTGGTTCAGGACGACGACGGCCTGCGGAATCTGGCTCACCTAGGGCTGTTTTAACGACTTTAACACCTGATACCTTACCAGAAGCATCAACTTCTATACCTAAAGGCTGTAGGTTAAATTGGAAATCAACGCCTTCTTCTTTTGCATTTTTAACTTCACGACGTGACCCAGGCATGTTTGCTTCATCACGACGGTATGCACAAATGACATGCTCCGCATTTTGTCTAATTGATGTACGAACACAGTCCATAGCAGTATCACCACCACCAAGAACAACGACTTTTTTACCTTCCATATCAATGAAAGTATCTTCAGTCGGCAGGTCCATCACTTTATAGGTATTAGAAATTAAGAATGGTAGAGCGTCGTATACGCCTTCAGCATTCTCGTTTTCTAGTCCTGCGCGCATGTATTTATACGTACCAACTCCAAGGAATACTGAATCATATTCATTAAGGAGCTCGTCCATCGTAATATCTTTACCAACTTCAGTATTCAAACGGAATTCAACGCCCATATCTGTAAAGATACGACGGCGATTTTCCATAATCCCTTTTTCTAGTTTGAATGAAGGGATACCAAAAGTAAGAAGGCCGCCAATTTCAGGGTAACGATCAAAAACGACAGGCTTAACGCCGTTGCGAGCAAGGATATCTGCGGCTGCAAGACCAGCAGGACCAGCACCGATGATCGCAACTTTTTTATCTGTTGGTTCGACATGAGACATATCTGGCTTCCAACCCATTTCAAAGGCTTTATCGGTAATATATTTTTCAATATTACCGATTGTCACGGCACCAAAATCATCATTTAGGGTGCATGAACCTTCACAAAGACGATCTTGAGGGCATACGCGTCCACATACCTCTGGAAGGCTATTGGTTTGGTGAGACAGCTCTGCTGCTTCAATAATCCGACCTTCATTAGCCAGTTTGAGCCATTGAGGGATATAGTTGTGAACAGGGCATTTCCATTCACAATAGGGATTACCACAATCTAAGCAGCGATCAGCTTGTGCTGTCGCTTGCTTTTTTGAAAAGGGTTCATAGATTTCAACAAATTCTATCTTACGAACATCCAGTGATTTTTTTGCCGGGTCAACACGCTGAACATCGACAAATTGATAAACATTTTGACTCATAATTGCCTCCTTGCAATCTTATTGAACTTGAACACGAAGTTCAGCTGCACTACGACTTTGATGGCCAAGTAGTGTATTGATATCTGCTGAAATAGGTTTAACTAGATAGAATTTAGAGACCCATTCATCAAAGTTTACAAGGATACGCTCAGCATGAACTGATCCTGTTTCTTCTAAATGTTCAGCAATAAGACCACGTAAATGCTCTTGATGCATATTCAGGTTTTCTAACGAAAGTGCTTCGACAGATTCAGTATTAACACGACCTTCAAAGTCAGAGTTTTCATCAAGTACGTAAGCAAAGCCGCCCGTCATACCAGCGCCAAAGTTGACTCCGGTCGCTCCTAATATAGCGACGACACCACCGGTCATATACTCACAAGCATTATCTCCTGCACCTTCAATGACTGCGGTTGTACCTGAATTTCGAACCGCGAAACGCTCACCAGCTTTACCTGCGGCAAATAATTTACCGCCAGTAGCACCGTATAAACAGGTATTACCTAGGATCGTTGCTTCATTACAGATAAATGCAGTACCTTGATGTGGTTTAATCGAAATCTTACCACCAGCCATTCCTTTACCTACGTAATCGTTCGCATCACCAGTTAGGTTGAGTTCTACGCCACCCGCATTCCATACACCAAATGATTGGCCAGCAGTACCGGTTAAATTAATACGAATCGGTGTTCCAGCCATACCTGAGTTACCGTAGCGTTTTGCGATTTCACCTGATAGGCGTGCACCAATAGAGCGATCCGTGTTAATGATATCGTAGTAGAAACTTGCTGGTTGTTTTGTTTCTACAGCGTCTAATGCATCATCTACGATTTTTTGATTCAACCTTGCATCATCAAAAGGCGTATTAGGTTGTGTCCAATACAATGGATTGCCTTCTGGTGATATTGGCGCTTCTAATATATCCGATAGGTCTAGGTTACGTTGTTTTGGAGTAATCCCTTCAACGACTTCAAGTAAATCGGTTCGACCAATTAAATCCGTCAGTTTTGTTACACCAACTTGAGCTAAAATATCGCGAATTTCATCAGCAAGTCCCGTAAAGTAATTGATCACCATTTCTGGTAAACCTTTAAAGTACTCTTTACGTAGAAGCTCATCTTGAGTTGCAACGCCAGTGGCACAGTTATTCAGATGACAGATACGTAGGAATTTACATCCCATAGCCACCATTGGAGCCGTACCAAAACCGAAGCTTTCTGCGCCCAAAATAGCCCCTTTAACGACATCAACACCCGTTTTCAAGCCACCATCAACTTGTAAGCGAATCTTATGACGAAGGTTATTTGTGACAAGTGCCTGTTGGGTTTCAGCTAAGCCTAGTTCCCATGGGCTACCAGCGTATTTCACAGATGTTAATGGGCTTGCGGCAGTACCACCATCATATCCAGAAATCGTAATTAAATCGGCATACGCTTTGGCAACACCCGTTGCGATCGTGCCGACACCTGGTTCAGATACTAGCTTAACTGAAATAAGGGCGTTTGGATTGACTTGCTTTAAATCAAAAATTAGCTGTGCTAAATCTTCAATTGAATAAATGTCATGATGTGGTGGTGGTGATATAAGGGTCACGCCTTGTACAGAGTGGCGTAATTTTGCAATTTCAGCCGTCACTTTATGTCCAGGTAATTGACCACCTTCACCAGGTTTTGCACCCTGTGCTACTTTAATTTGCAACACATCAGCGTTCGTCAAGTAGTGAGGAGTGACACCAAATCGACCAGAAGCAACTTGCTTAATACGAGAGTTGCGTTCTGTACCGAAACGACGAGGATCTTCACCACCTTCACCAGAGTTCGAATAACCACCCAGGCGATTCATCGCAGTTGCTAGTGCTTCATGAGCTTCTGGGCTTAGTGCGCCAATAGACATAGCCGCAGAATCAAAGCGTTTGAATAGTTCTGAACTCGCTTCAATATGCTCAAGAGGTAATGGCGTCTCTGATGGTTTAATTTTCATTAAATCTCGAAGAGTTGCAGCTGGGCGTTCATTAACCTGCTTTGCAAAGCTCTTATAATCAACGCTTTCACCTGACTTAACCGCTTGTTGTAACTTGCTAACGACATCTGGGTTATAAGCATGATATTCACCACCGTGGACGTATTTTAATAGGCCACCATGATCGATCGTTTTACGTCTTTTCCATGCTTTGCTGGATAGGCTAGCTAAATCACTTTCAAAATCAGAGAAAGTCGCACCTTGAATTCGAGTTGCAACCCCTTTAAAGCATAAGTCTACTAGTTCTTCGCTTAGACCTACCGCTTCAAATAACTGAGAACAGCGGTATGATGCGATGGTTGATATGCCCATTTTGGACATGATTTTGTATAGGCCTTTATTGATGCCGTATTGGTAGTTTTGCATGACATCTTTATAAGACTGCGTAATCACCCCATCATCAATTAATTTGCTTAATGATTCATAAGCTAGATACGGGTAAACCGCAGTAGCACCAAAACCAAAGAGAACAGCAAATTGATGTGGGTCGCGAGCGGTTGCTGTTTCAACAATGATATTCGCATCACAACGAACTTGAGCATCTACAAGACGTTTTTGTACTGCACCAACTGCCATAGCCGCAGGAATCGGCAGTGTTTCTTTCGTTATTTTACGATCGGATAGGATCACCAGTACTGTGTCTGATTTGACTGCTGCCTCAGCTTTATCGCATAGCGTAATGATCGCCTCTTCTAAAGAAGTGTCAGTAGGGTTGTAGTTCAGGTCAAAAACGGTATTTTTATAGTGAACTTGATCCAGTAGTTTTAATTGCTTCATGTCAGAATAAAGAAGCACTGGTGAACCAAATGTAACACGGTTAGCGTGCCCATCTGTCTCACAGAAAACGTTCATTTCTTTACCAACACTACTTGCCAGTGACATGACGTGTTTTTCACGTAGTGGGTCAATCGGTGGATTCGTCACCTGTGCAAACTTTTGGCGGAAGTAGTCAGTGACTAAGCGCTCTTTTTGAGACAATACCGCCATTGGAGTATCATCGCCCATTGAGCCAACTGCTTCTTGACCAACATCACCTAAAATACGAAGTACTTGATCGATTTCTTCGTTACTCATTGCAAATTGCTTTTGGTAAACCTTTAAGCGATCCGCATCCCAGCCTCGAGAGCCAACTTCATTAGGTAGTTCAGAGAATGGGGTGAGTTTTTGAACATTTTCAGACATCCACTCTTGGTATGGATGACGGTTTTTTAGTTCATTATCAATTTCACTTGATTGCCACAGCTTACCTTTCCTAGTGTCGATTACGAGTAATTCACCCGGTCCAACACGACCTTTTTCTGCCACTTCATCGGGTGCGTAATCCCAAATCCCGACTTCTGATGCTAGCGTAATAAACTTATCTTTAGTGATAACATAACGAGCTGGGCGCAGGCCGTTTCGATCTAGGTTACAAGCGGCATAGCGTCCATCGGACATAACAATACCCGCAGGGCCATCCCATGGTTCCATGTGTTTTGAGTTGAAATCATAAAAGGCACGCAGCTCAGAATCCATATCTGGGTGATTCTGCCATGCAGGTGGAACAAGCATGCGCATTGCTCGGAATAAATCCATACCACCAGCAAGAAACAGCTCAAGCATGTTATCTAAGCTTGAAGAGTCAGAGCCAGTCTCATTAACGAAAGGAGCGGCTGCTTGAAGGTCGGGTAATAGCGGTGAGGCAAATTTGTAAGCTCGAGCTCGAGCCCATTGACGGTTACCTTCAATGGTGTTGATCTCACCATTATGAGCAAGATATCGGAAGGGTTGAGCAAGTGGCCAGCGTGGTTGTGTATTCGTTGAGAATCGCTGGTGGAACAAACAAATTGCTGATTCCATGCGTAGGTCGGCAAGGTCAAGGTAGAAGCGCGGTAGATCCGCAGGCATACATAAGCCTTTGTATACGATGACTTCTGTAGATAGGCTACAAATGTAGAATGCATCGTCATTGGTTATGCGCTTTTCAATACGACGGCGTGCGATAAATAGGCGTCGTTCAATATCCTTTGGACGCCAACCAGCCGGAGCAGAGATGAAAACTTGTTGGATATTTGGAAGTGAGTCGTTTGCAATAGGCCCTAAAACATCAGGGTTAACCGGTACGTTTCTCCAGCCTGAAACCGTTAATGTTTCTGCTGATAATTCTTGATTAATTACTTTACGTGCAGCATCTGCTTTTTCTGAATTTTGATTAAGAAAAATCATGCCAACAGCGTAGTGTTTGCCTAGGCTGAATTCATTTTCAGCGGCAATCAAACGTAAGTAGGAATCCGGTTTCTGTAGCAATAAGCCACAACCATCGCCGGTTTTACCATCAGCAGCAATACCACCACGGTGTGTCATGCGATCAAGTGCTGAAATTGCAGTTCTTACTAGCTTGTGGCTAGTTTCCCCTTCCATGTGGGCAATTAAGCCAAATCCACAATTATCTTTTTCAAGATTCGGATTGTATAGAGCCATTGCAATACTCCTTTTGCGTCCCGGAACGATACGGGATGATTATTTATGCATTAAAATGTTTGAATTATGAATTCTTATTCTTTTTATTGCTTCACTAATTTATGGAATAGACAAAAATTACCTTCTAACCTAAGCATTATTGAATGAAAGTCAAGTTATTCACCCTGTATGGAAGGTGAAACGAGGTTATTTTGTAACTATTGTGATGAATATAGCGCTGTAGATAACGAATATATTCTTTTATCTACCTTGATTTAAAAAGAATCGTTATGGTATTGGGCCATTATATTTATTTGTTGAGTGATACGGTTGAGTTATTACTCATTTTTAAGACTCAGGTCTCATCAGGTATGGGTTATGAGCTGATTTTAATGGTGAATTCGCTTATTAAGAAAGAGATAAGTATCGATTTATTTTGCCCTATGAAGGAAATGGCTTGAAATGAGACTATTTACTGAACGTTATGTGAGTTTACTGGTGAAGCTTGGTTTGATACGGTTTTCTATCTTACTGGGTATTATCATGGTGAGCTTAGCGGTTATCGTACAAATCATCATTACGCTTATTTTGAGTGGTTCGATTAATACATTGGAGGTCATACGTTCGATATTTTTTGGTTTACTTATCACCCCTTGGATTGTTTATTTATTGTCGATGGTTGTGGATAGCTTAGAAGAATCTCGTTCAACTTTAACCAATATGGTACGGGAATTAACCGAACTTCGTAAACGAGATCAAGAACTCAATAAACAACTGGAACAAAGAACGGTGCTTCTGCGTTCTTTCATTGATGCATCTCCGGATTTGATTTATTACCGTAATGAGCAAGGTATGTTTTTTGGTTGTAATAAAGCGATGGAAGAGCTGACCGGCAAGTCGGAGTCCGATCTGTTGGGTTTAACTCCTTGGCAGGTATACCAAGAAGAGGTGGCCAAAAAAGTCATTGAAACGGATGAGCAAGTGATGAACGACCATACCTCAGTGAATTATGATCAATGGCTTGCGTACCCTGATGGTCGAGAGTGTTATTTTGAATTACGGAAAGTCCCCCTGTTTAATGCAGAAGGTGGATACCTTGGTTTAGTTGGCTTTGGACGAGATATTACCGAGCGAAAGCATTATGAAGAATCCTTAAAAAAAGCCAGTGAGGATAAAACAACTTTTATTTCAACGATCAGTCATGAATTGAGAACGCCGCTCAATGGGATTGTTGGATTAAGCCGGATGCTGCTGGACTCGTCATTAACTCAAGATCAGCAAAGTCATATGAAATCGATTTATGCAACGGCGACGACATTAGGGCATATATTCAATGATATTATCGATATTGATAAGTTTGAGCGACATCAATTATCGCTTTACCCTACACCATTAGAGCTGGCTACCTTTATTGAAGAGGTTGCGGGTTTAGCCTCGATATTAGCGTCTCAAAAGGGGTTGAATTTCCATCTTGAAATGATAAATGACATTAATGAAACCGTTTGTATTGATGCGAATCGACTAAGACAAGTTCTGTGGAATTTATTGAGCAATGCCGTTAAATTCACAAAGGAAGGAAGTGTTATTTTATCCATATCGACGGAGGTCATACGATCATTAAATGGCTCTCCAGAAGTATCGATTACCATTGAAGTGGAAGACAGTGGTGTCGGTATGCCAATGTCAGAACTCGATAAAATATTTACAATGTATTATCAGATCAAATCAGGGGCGGATAATTTACATGCTGTTGGTACAGGTATTGGACTGGCGGTCTCTCAGCAAATATTACATTTAATGGACGGAGATATCTCTGTCGATAGTGAAGAAGGTTTTGGTAGTACCTTTAGCCTTCACCTTGTGGTGCCTTTAGCTGAGCCTTTACCATTAAAAGAAAGCCTACTGCCGATCACATCAACTTTTGCTCTTAATATCTTTATGATTGAAGATATTGAACTGAATGTCACGGTTGCTAAAGCCTTATTTGAAAATTTAGGGCATCAGGTTACCGTGGCGATGACAGGGCAGAAAGCATTAGATACATATGATAATGACAAATTTGATGTGATCTTTTGTGACATACACTTACCCGATATGGATGGGTTTCAAGTGGTTTCAAACCTTAAATCGCGCCATACAACCCTACCTCCAATTTATGCACTGACCGCAAATACCTTAAAGGATCAAAAAGAGTATATAGATCAAGGTATGAATGGGGCACTAGGCAAGCCTATTGATCTCATTAAAATGAAAAAACTATTAGATGAAGTGGTTCATGCTCAACAGGGTTCTTTTAACAATGTAGCGACCAAGGAGGCTATAACGTCTGAAAAAAGCATGATATTCAATGGTGAGCATAAAGAAAGGCTTGATCTTGATATGCTGGAATCCTATGTTGATATGGCAGGGGTAGGCATTTTAGTTGAAAGTGTCGACATGTTAGAAAATAAATTACCGAGCTATTTACAGGCTTTAAATCTTTATCGTAAACAAAGGAATGATGATGAGGTTGTTTCAGAAGCACATAAGATGAAAGGTGCTTTTGGGTCAGTCGGTTTACTTAGGTTGCAACTATTGGCAAACGCAATTCAAACGCCAGATGCACCTGAATGGTATCGTCACGTTGATCAGTGGATAGATGAATTAAACGATGTGTATTTAGATGATGTCAGCTTGTTGAAACAGTGGTTACAAAATAGAGAAATATAATGAAAAAACAACAGCTATTTATGACAGGAATACTATCGGGCCTTTTAAGTTACGGTTTACTGGGATGTTCACAATCATCGCTATGGGAGAGCTCTGATAGTGCTGAAATTTCAGGTACTCATATCCAGTTAGAAAGTCAGCTTTGGTTAAATAATCTTCCAAATGTTGATAGGTACGCAAAAAAGAAACAAACATTGCATGGTTCATTACGTTTAACAAGAGCCAGTTTGTCTCCAGAAAAGTTTAAAGTTGACAAGCTATTATTACGACAAGACAAAGAAGCGTTAGAGATAAATAGTCGTCTGGTAGAAATTAAAGCACTTGATGAGCATCAATGGGAAGTGGTTTTTAGAGATGAAACACAAAGGCTATCAAAGGGGAAAACAGATATCGCAATATTATTGTCTTCAGGTGATGGCGATGAAGCATGGCTTGTTGAAGACAAGGTGATAATACAAGAAGTATTTTAGTAACCTGTAAATTGAGATAAATCTAAAAGAAGGGTAATGGCACCCTTCTTTTAGATTTAGGAACTTTTTTGATTTAGGAATCGGTAATGCTAGGCATCAATTACGCCACAGAAGCGATAGCCTTCACCATGTATGGTCGCTATAATTTCTTGATCGTTCTCACCCGTTGTTTCAGATGATTCAAAGTGTTTACGAATTCTTCGGATAGTAACATCTACCGTACGATCGCTTGGCTTTAATTCTCGCCCGGTCATTTCCATTAATAATTCTGCACGTGTTAGGATCTTTCCTGGATTTTTACAGAAGTATTGTAACGCTCTAAACTCAGAGCGTGGCAATTTGAAAGATTCTTTTACAGGGCTAATGAGCTGACGGCTATTATTGTCTAAACGCCATCCATTAAACTCAAAAGATTCTTGATCCTCAGCACTCTCTTTTTGTTGAACTGACTGCTGCTTTGTTGAAATAGAGCGATTCAATAGATTGCGTGCTCGAATCGCTAATTCTCTAGGATTAAATGGTTTGACGATATAGTCATCAGCACCGATTTCTAAACCAAGGATTTTATCGACTTCATTATCTCTACCGGTTAAAAACATTAAAGCGATATCAACTTGATCTCGTAACTCTCTTGCTAACAATAATCCATTTTTTCCAGGAAGGTTAATATCCATGATAACAAGATCAATAGAAGACGACTGCATAATATGATGCATTTCATCGCCATTGCTTGCTTCGGATACTTGGTAGCCTTCACCAAGGAAAATATTTTTTAGAGTGTGACGAGTAACTTCTTCGTCCTCAACAATGAGTAGATGCGGAGTGTGCATGATTAGCGCCTTATGTTTTAGCCAGATGGAGCATATTATTGTTTTTCTTTTTTATTGATTCATTGTGCAATAAAAATAGTCATTTATGACGTAGGTAACAGATAGTAGCAAATGTTATTAATTAGGTGTCATATTAATGTTAAGAGTTGTGTAATAATATGTATCAATGTTATCTACCCTTTAATATACAATGAGCACAATAGATAATGCTGCTTTGATTGTACTTAAACTTCTAAATAGTCTATTTGCTTCTATTTTTTGAGATTTTATCTCTATTGCATGGGTTTACATATTGACCTTGTGAGTCAAATTAGGTAAGACTATGGGTATCACACATCGCTAAGGCTTTGGTTATGGCATACCGTACTAGAATATGCACAACTAAGAACATTATTATGACCATTATTACCAACTTTTTTTAGTTGGTACGGCCTAGTGGATGAAAGTTAACAAAGGCTCGTATCAAACAGGATACGGGCCTTTTTTTATTTTTAAATTAAGTATGAGGCAAGGAATGCGAGTTTTAAAATTTGGGGGGTCATCCCTAGCAGATGCAGACCGTTTTTTACGTGCAGCGAGTATTATCGCAAATACAGCGAAGCAAGAAGAAACATCAGTTGTTCTATCTGCACCAGGAAAAACAACGAATAAGCTCGTTGCTGTTATTGAAACAGCACTGACGGGTGATTCAGCACAAGGACAATTGCAAGAGCTGAGCCACTCTTTTCATCAATTATTTAATGATATTCAAAAGACGCTACCTCACATTGAAGGTCAAGCTTTCTTCAAGCGAGTTGAATTAGTACTCACTCAATTGGAAGAATACGTATCAGGGATCAAACTTCTACGTATGTGCCCAGATAACGTCAATGCTCGTATTATTAGTAAGGGTGAACGAGTCTCTATTGAATTAATGAAGGCAGTTCTTGAAGCACAACATTGTCCAGCCGACTTAATTAACCCAGTAGAACGCTTTATTGCTCGTGGTAACCACCTTGAAGCCATGGTAGATGTGGATCGCTCGACACAAAATTTTGTTAATCAGCCTTTAGAAGCGGGTAAAGTACATATCATGCCTGGTTTTACTGCGGGTAATGAAGAAGGCGAGTTAGTTACTTTAGGTCGTAATGGTTCGGATTATTCGGCGGCAGTACTCGCAGCCTGTTTAAGAGCCGATTGTTGTGAAATTTGGACCGATGTGGATGGAGTGTATAACTGTGATCCTCGTTTGGTTGATGATGCTCGTTTATTAAAATCATTAAGCTACCAAGAAGCGATGGAATTATCGTATTTTGGTGCATCGGTATTACACCCAAAAACCATAGCCCCCATTGCTCAATTTCATATCCCATGCTTAATTAAAAACAGTTTTAACCCTCAAGGTCCAGGCACATTAATTGGGCAAGATACAGGTGAAGATAATCTAGCGATTAAGGGAATTACTACTTTAGATGATCTAACGATGGTCAATGTATCCGGACCAGGCATGAAGGGCATGGTCGGTATGGCGAGTCGTGTCTTTGGAGCCATGTCTTCATCTGGCGTATCGATTGTTCTTATTACCCAATCTTCATCAGAATACAGCATTAGCTTTTGTATCGAAGCACAAGATAAAGCAAAAGCAGAACAAGCATTAATTGACGATTTTGAATTAGAACTCAAAGATGGCTTGCTAGAGCCTGTAGAGTTTGTCGATAATGTCTCTATTGTTACATTGGTTGGCGATGGTATGCGTACATCTCAAGGCGTTGCTGCACAGTTTTTTGCATCTTTGGCTGAGGTTGATATTAATATCATTGCTATCGCACAAGGTTCATCAGAAAGGGCAATATCAGCAGTGATTCCTGAAAATAAAAAATCAGAAGCAATAAAAGCATGTCATGAAAATCTCTTTAACTCGAAGCACTTCATCGATGTATTTGTTGTGGGTGTGGGTGGTGTAGGTGGAGAATTAGTTGACCAAATCCATCGTCAGCAGCCAAAGCTTCTTGAAAAAGATGTCGTTATTCGAGTATGTGGATTAGCAAACAGTAAAGGTGTACTACTCAATAGCGATGGTATTGAGCTTCAGCATTGGCGGGATCAATTAGTTAATGCAACCGATGCTTTTTCTTTATCGAAGTTAAAAGGATTAGTTGATAGCAACCACATTATTAATCCAGTACTCGTGGATTGTACTTCAAGTGAAGATATTGCCAATCAATATGCTGACTTTTTGGAAGCGGGCTTCCACGTTGTTACGCCGAATAAAAAAGCCAATACAGCAAGCATGTCTTACTATCATCAACTGCGTGACGTTGCACGTTCTTCACGTCGTAAATTGATGTATGAAACAACTGTTGGTGCAGGTTTACCCGTTATTGAAAACCTACAAAACTTAATTTCTGCTGGCGATGAACTTGAACAATTCAACGGTATTTTATCGGGTTCATTATCGTTTATCTTTGGCAAGCTAGATGATGGAATGACACTTAGCGAAGCAACATTAATCGCGAAAGAAAATGGCTTTACTGAGCCAGACCCTCGTGATGACCTTTCGGGTATGGATGTTGCGCGTAAATTACTTATTCTTGCTCGCGAGGCAGGAATGAGTTTAGAACTTGATGATGTACAAGTTGATAAAGCCTTGCCACCGGGCTTTGATGATTCAGGGACAGTTGATGAATTTATTGCTCGTCTACCGGAAGCTGATGCTTATTTTAAAGAGCTTTCAAGTAATGCAGCAGCCGAAGGTAAAGTCCTGCGTTATGTAGGTGAGATTTCAGATGGCCAATGTCGAGTGAAAATTATGGCTGTAGATGAAAATGATCCAATGTTCAAAATCAAAGATGGTGAGAATGCATTAGCGTTTGTTAGCCGTTACTACAGCCCAATTCCATTGGTATTACGTGGTTATGGTGCTGGTACTGCTGTGACAGCAGCAGGGGTTTTCTCTGATGTTATGCGTACATTAGGTTGGAAATTGGGAATGTAATTTAAGGATTAGATCATGAAAAGCGAAATGGATGTCGTCGTCTATGCACCAGCATCAATTGGTAATGTCAGTGTTGGTTTTGATGTGTTGGGTGCCGCAGTTTCCCCTATTGATGGAACTCGCCTAGGGGATCGTGTTGAGGTTAAGTTAGGTCGTGAACCCTTTACATTATCAGTAAGAGGAGCATTTGTTGATAAGCTACCTCAAGAAGCAAAAGATAATATCGTTTATGATTGCTGGTGTGTCTTTGCTCGTGAACTCGATAAGCGCGGCAACCCACTTAAACCTGTCGCGATGACCTTAGAAAAAAACATGCCGATCGGATCAGGGTTAGGGTCTAGTGCTTGCTCTATCGTTGCTGCATTAGATGCTTTGAATCAATTCCATAATAACCCTTTAAATGAAACAGAATTATTAGCATTAATGGGCGAGATGGAAGGGAAAATCTCTGGTGGGGTGCATTATGATAATGTCGCACCTTGCTATCTAGGTGGTATTCAATTAATGCTGGAAGAGCAGGGCATTATTAGCCAAGAAGTCCCTTCTTTTGATGAATGGTACTGGGTCATGGCTTATCCAGGTATTAAAGTTCCAACAGCGGAAGCTCGTGAGATTTTACCGGCTCAATATCGAAGACAAGATGTGATCGCTCATGGTCGTCACATTGCTGGCTTTGTCCATGCGTGTTACTCGAAGCAATCAGTGCTGGCTGCTAGTATGATTAAAGATGTGATAGCTGAACCTTATCGTGAAAAGTTACTGCCTGGATTTGCTAAAGCTCGAAAGCAAAGTGAAGTACTTGGTGCCTTAGCCACGGGGATTTCAGGCAGCGGCCCAACCTTATTTAGTGTGTGTGATAACTTCCATACCGCAGAGCAGGTTGCAAAATGGCTATCAGACAATTATGTTCAAAATGATGAAGGATTTGTGCATATCTGCCGTATTAATACGCAGGGTGCCTCAGTGACAGGAAGTGAATTATGAAGCTATATAATATAAAAGAAAACGATGAACAAGTCTCTTTTGGTCAAGCTGTTCGTCAAGGGCTAGGACGCAATCAAGGGCTGTTTTTTCCATCTCAACTACCACAGTTTGATGATATTGATGCCCTATTAGACGAAGATTTTATCACTCGTAGTGCTAAGATCTTATCGGCTTTAATTGGTGATGAGCTGCCGGCTGAAACGGTGACAGCGATGGTCGATAGTGCTTTCCAATTCCCAGCACCGATTAAACAAGTGAAAGAGGGCGTTTACGCACTGGAACTATTCCATGGCCCAACATTGGCTTTTAAAGATTTTGGCGGACGTTTCATGGCACAGTCATTAGCTGCTGTGTCGGATGAAGGTAAGGTAACGATTTTAACAGCGACGTCTGGTGATACCGGTGCGGCTGTTGCTCATGCTTTCTATGGTATGGAAAACATCAACGTTGTTATTTTATATCCAAAGGGAAAAATCAGTCCTCTTCAAGAAAAGCTATTCTGCACACTAGGAAAAAACATTCATACTGTTGCGATTGATGGTGATTTTGATGCTTGTCAGTCTCTCGTTAAAGAAGCGTTTGATGATAGTGCGCTGCGAAAAGAAATAGGTTTAAATTCGGCGAATTCGATCAATATTAGCCGTTTAATGGCACAAATTTGTTATTACTTTGAAGCGGCATCACAGCTCACTAAAGCGCAGCGTGAAAATCTCGTTATTTCAGTACCAAGCGGTAATTTTGGTAATTTAACGGCGGGGCTTCTTGCTAAAGCATTAGGGTTACCAATTAAACGCTTCATTGCTGCTACCAATGCTAATGATACCGTTCCACGCTATCTGAAAACGGGTCAATGGGATCCAAAGCCAACGGTAGCAACGACTTCCAATGCGATGGATGTGAGTCAGCCAAATAACTGGCCTCGTATCGAAGAATTATGCCGCATTAAGGGTTGGGGGTTAGATACTTTAGGTACAGGTGCTGTGAGCGACGAGCAAAGTTCGGAATCAGTAAAAGAGCTTAACGATCAAGGCTACTTATGTGAACCGCATGGAGCCATTGCGTATCGCGTTCTTAACGAGCAATTGGCTGAAAATGAAACCGGGTTATTCTTATGTACTGCGCATCCGGCGAAATTTAAAGAAGTGGTCGATGATATTCTTGGTACTGACATCGAACTTCCTGGACCACTAGCAAAGCATGCTGTAATGGACTTATTGTCAGAAGATCTTGCCAATGATTTTGACGCTTTAAAAGTGGTGTTACGTCGAGTTCAGTAATCCGTTTAAAATAGAAAAGAGCGCATCGTTTTTACTCTAACTATGCGCTCTTTTTTTATATTGGTATTATATATTGATCTTAACGGCTAATATCAAAGGCTGGTAAAGATAGGTGCCAACGAATAGCGCCAAGGCGTATTAGCAATGTGGAGAAAGCGCCAGCAATAAAAGCCACTTCACTAGAGCTCCCCATTGCTATCGCTGTGGTATGTAAAATCCCCCCGACTAAACAGGCGGTTGCGTAGATTTCACTACGTAATACCATTGGGATCTCCCTGGCAACAACATCACGGATAATACCACCACCGCAGCCTGTCATTACTCCCATTACAATCGCAACAATCATAGAATCTTGATAAGCCAATGCTTTCTCAACACCAATACCGACAAACGCAGCAAGACCAATAGCATCACATACAGGTAATATCCACCAAGCGATCTTTTTGGGTCTTCGAATAAGTAACATCGTCAACAAGCTGGTTATCGCAATCACGATAATATACGTATCATCGGTGATCCAAAATACAGGTGTTGCCCCTAGGGCCATGTCCCGGATAGTGCCACCACCAATCGCTGTGACTCCACCGAGCACGGTTGCTCCGAAAGGATCCATTTTGAGTCGGCCTGCAACTAAAACGCCTGAGATTGCAAATATTATGGTGCCAAAAAGGTCAACCAAGTAAAGAAAGGAAGTATCCATATTTACGCTCTATGACCTACGATTAAGCCATATTATTCAGCATCGTTAGAACCATTTTTGAAGAGCTTTTGGCTGCCAGAGGTAAAAACTCATCAAAGCTCATTGGTGATTCTTTGTCGGCAACGTCTGATATGGCACGAACAACGACAAAAGGGACATTAAATTGATGACAAGTTTGTGCAATGGCAGAGGCTTCCATTTCAACAGACACAACCGTAGGGAAGTGAGTGCGAATATATTGCTGACGTTCAGGTGTACAAACAAACGTATCACCAGTGCATATGAGTCCTTGTACCGCATGGGTATTTGGCATTTCTGAGAGTGCTTTCTTTGTGTGTTCGATTAGATTGTAATCAGCGGTAAAAGCCGCTGGTTGACCGGCCATTTGTCCCATCTCATAACCAAAAGCAGTGACATCAGCATCATGGTGACGAACCTCTGAAGAAATCACAACATCACCTAGATTGAGAGAAGGATCAAAGCCACCAGCAGAGCCCGTATTGATGATCGCAGATGGATTGAACTTCTCAATCATTAAAGTGGTACCAATTGCCGCTGCAACTTTACCAATACCCGATTGCAAAAGAACGACATTCGCACCGTTAATTTGACCAGAATAAAAATGACAGCCACCCAGTGACTCTTCAGTTCTGTTTGTCATCGCTTCTTTTAAAAGAGCGACCTCTTGTGGCATAGCGCCAATAATACCGATAGTCATAATGAGTTTCCTTAGGTGATATTAAGTTGGACGAAAGTATATACTGAAAAAACGATGAAAAAAAATATCAGTTGCGATAATGATAGAACTTGAATATAATTCGCGCTTCTCGTGCCGGCTGAATCAGAGATTGGCGGCACTGTGTTAAATTTAACTCTTTAAGGAGAGAATTATGTCTCTGAATGCAGAAACTAAAGCAGCAATCGTTGCAGAATACGCACAAAGCGAAGGCGACACTGGTTCACCAGAAGTTCAAGTAGCTCTACTAACAGCTTCTATCAACCACCTTCAAGGTCACTTCAAAGCTCACAAAGGCGATCACCATAGCCGTCGTGGTCTTTTACGTATGGTTTCTAGCCGTCGTAAGCTTCTAGACTACCTAAAAGGTAAAAATCTAGATCGTTACCGCGCGCTAATCAAACGTCTTGGCCTACGTCGCTAAGAACAGTTTGTTTGAAAAAAAGGAGCTTCTAGCTCCTTTTTTTATTTTTGCGATATACCTATCTGTAAAATTTATTATCTCATCTATCCTTTTTAGCGTCATGTTTCAGCAAGGCGGCTTGAAACTTGTCGATTCTATACCCATTTTAAAGTTTGTATTCGCGAGTTATCCTCTTTTGAGTGTATAATGCGTGAATCTTTTATCCTCTTGAAAAAGTTATTAAGAGGTAGATGACCAATCCAGCATTGCAGTCACACGTCGACCAAAAGGTCGCGGCTATTAAAAATGAATTGCTGAGCGAGTTTGTTTTTACTAGTCGCGATATGCAATGTACTGGACTCTTTTAATTATCTGAATTTAAGTTCAGAGCACAGGAATATTTCATGTTTGAAAAACCAGTTGTAAAAACATTTCAATACGGTAACCACACCGTTACTCTAGAAACCGGCGTTATTGCTCGTCAAGCTACAGCAGCAGTAATGGCAACGATGGACGATACATCAGTATTTGTTTCTGTTGTTGCTAAAAAAGAAGCTGTTGCGGGTCAAGATTTCTTCCCTCTAACAGTTAACTACCAAGAGCGTACATACGCTGCGGGTAAAATCCCTGGTGGTTTCTTCAAGCGTGAAGGTCGTCCTTCTGAAGGCGAAACACTAACAGCTCGTCTGATCGACCGTCCAATTCGTCCACTTTTCCCAAGTGCGTTTAAAAACGAAGTTCAAGTTATCGCTACGGTTGTTTCTATCAACCCTGACGTAAACCCAGACATGATCACTATGATCGCAACGTCTGCTGCACTTGCTATCTCTGGTGCACCATTCAATGGTCCTATCGGTGCAGCACGTGTTGGTCACATCAATGGCGAACTGGTTCTTAACCCATCAAATACTGAGCTTGAAAACTCTAAACTAGACCTAGTTGTGTCTGGTACAGAAGGCGCAGTACTAATGGTTGAATCTGAAGCAGATAACCTATCGGAAGAAGAGATGCTTTCAGCGGTTGTTTACGGTCACGACCAACAACAAGTTGTAATCAAAGCAATCAACGAGTTTGCTGCTGAAGTTGCAACTCCATCTTGGAACTGGGAAGCGCCAGCAGTGAACACTGAGCTAAAAGCTAAAGTTGCTGAGCAAGCTGAAACACGTCTATCTGACGCGTACCAGATCACTGAGAAAATGGCGCGTTACGAGACAGTTGGCGCAATCAAGAATGACGTTGTTGAAGCGTTAATGGCACAAGACGAAAACCTAGATGAGCGTGAAATCCGCGGCATGCTTGGTTCTCTAGAGAAAAACGTAGTACGTAGTCGCATCATTGCTGGCAACCCACGTATCGATGGCCGTGAAAAAGACATGGTTCGTGCGCTAGACGTACGTACTGGTGTTCTTCCACGTACACACGGTTCTTCTCTATTCACTCGTGGTGAAACTCAAGCACTTGTTACTGCAACGCTTGGTACACAACGTGATGCACAAATCATTGATAGCCTAATGGGTGAGAAGAAAGATAACTTCCTTCTACACTACAACTTCCCTCCATACTGTGTAGGTGAAACTGGTTTCGTTGGTTCTCCTAAGCGTCGTGAAATTGGTCACGGTAAGCTTGCTAAGCGTGGTATCCAAGCAGTAATGCCTTCTGTTGATGAATTCCCATACACAGTTCGTGTTGTATCGGAAATCACTGAATCTAACGGTTCTTCTTCAATGGCTTCTGTATGTGGTACATCTCTAGCACTTATGGATGCAGGTGTTCCAATCAAAGCTTCTGTTGCGGGTATCGCAATGGGCCTTGTTAAAGAAGGCGATGATTTTGTTGTTCTTTCTGACATTCTTGGTGATGAAGATCACCTAGGTGACATGGACTTTAAAGTAGCAGGTACTAACGCTGGTATTACTGCACTTCAAATGGACATCAAGATCGAAGGTATTACACAAGAAATCATGCAAATTGCTCTTAACCAAGCGCAAGGTGCACGTAAGCACATCCTTTCTGTAATGGATGATGCTATTGCTGGTGCTCGTGAAGATATCTCTGAATTCGCTCCACGTATCCACACAATGAAAATCAGCTCTGATAAGATCAAAGATGTTATCGGTAAAGGCGGCGCAGTTATTCGTCAGCTAACAGAAGAAACCGGTACAACGATCGAAATCGAAGATGATGGCACAATTAAGATTGCTGCAACATCTGGTGAGCAAGCACAGGATGCTATTGAGCGTATCAAGCAGTTAACTGCAGAAGTAGAAGTTGGCACAATTTACACAGGTAAAGTGGCTCGTTTAGCTGACTTTGGTGCTTTCGTAACGATTCTTCCTGGTAAAGATGGTCTTGTTCATATTTCTCAAATTGCTGACAAGCGAGTTGAAAAAGTGTCGGATTACCTTGCTGAAGGTCAAGAAGTTCAAGTTAAAGTACTTGAAATCGACCGTCAAGGCCGTGTTCGTCTAAGTATGAAAGAAGTGAATGCTGAAGCAGCAAGCGCTGAGTAAGCCGATTTAGTTCAAATTTATATTGAATTAAATCAAGCAAATAACAAAAGAGGGCGTAATGCCCTCTTTTTTATTGAAAACTCTGATATTCTTATATCAACCAAAATGAATAAATGCACTGTTTTTCTTGCCTTTTTAGTCTCGATGAATCGACATTGTTACGATAAACAGCAGCCAAGATTTAACATCATAATCTGTGCATATAATAGGAGTTTCTCATTGTGAAATGGTTTGTAAAGTCAGGTTTGTACTTAGCCTTAGCGGCTTTGGTCGGTTGTACCTCTGTAGGTTCAAATACATCCAGTGAGTGGGCATATCCTCCAATGGCAATTCCTTTAAAGCCAACGGTTGAACAGCAAGTTCAACTTGCTCGTCTTACGCAGTTGGTAAAGCGTGCTGATATTAATGATGAAGTGAGAGCGAAAGTCTTATATGAACGTGGTAATTACTTAGACAGTGTCGGCTTAGCCGATCTTGCTCGTTTGGATTTTAATCAGTCATTAACATTGAACCCAGCACAACCTTATATTTTTAACTTACTTGGTGTTCACTTTACACAAATATCCGAATTTGATGCCGCTTATGAAGCCTTTGATTCCGCATTAGAGTTGGATCCTGATAATGCTTATGTGTTAAGAAATCGAGCGATTGCCCTCTATTATGGTGATCGATTACCTCTTGCTATCGCAGATATTGATAGTAATCTCAAACAAACACCGACGGATACCTTTAGTCTACTTTGGCAGTACTTTATCGTCATGGAAAGTGACCCAGAATTAGCACATTCTCAGCTACAATCGGCTTATGCCAATCGAAATAAAGATTGGAGTTGGGATATAGTAGGAATGGTATTGGGTGAGATAAGTGAAGAAAAAGCGTTAAGTCATATCGTTGAGTCAACGACAAATAATGAAGAACTGGCACAACGTTTAACAGAAGCTTATTTCTATTTAGCAAAGTCATACCATCACCAAAAAGATTATTCGACAGCAATTGCTTTGTATAAGCGATCTCTAGCTTTAAACGTTTATGACTATATTGAGCATCGTTTTTCTTTTACTGAATTGGGGAGAATCTACCAAGCAGTACAAGAAAATAAATCACAAGCAACCGCTAAAAATTAAGACTATTGATATTTAAATCAATATACTCAAAGGGCTGCGTGGATGTAGCCCTTTTTGATAGAGGCTATAAATCACTTTATCACAATGAATATTGTTGAATCGAACACTCATAGATTCATTTGAAGGAGAGCGATTATGATCAGAACTGAAATGCCAACAGATATACTATTATTAGAGCAATGGTACTTAAAGAAAAATAAACAATCAGAAGCGAATTACCTGACTTATTTAAGAGAAAATGGGCTGAGTACGATCTCCTTTGTTGCTCTCAATGACGAAGGGAATATAATAGGGCACTTGGTTTTTTCTCCGGTTTTAATGAATGGAGAAGATGGTAATTGGCAATCAGTTAGTTTGATATCGACTCATGATGACTCGGATGAATTAAAGAGAGAGTTAATGTCTGAAGGTATCGACTCCCTTGCCGAGTTTGGTTACCCAATGGTATTGACTTATGATCCATCTCAGATATATAAAGACGTTGGCTTTCAATTGTTTAATTCTAGATCGTTCCCACACTATGCTGACCTTTATTATTTTGAATTGGTCGCTCAATCACTTGAGAATATCGAAGCCCAATCGCTAGAAAGTCGTGTTTTCACTTTTGTTGATGAAAGTTATAATCGCCATTGAATCACGTAAAGAGAAGGCAATTCAGTCATATGAGTATTTATGGTTAGTAAATTATCACAACAGTCAGCTTACCTTTCTGAAATGGGATTAGATCAGTGGACTTTACAGTGCCCAGACCTTTTATCTGGTGACTACCTTGATGTGAAAGAAACATTAGATGATAGCTGTCAGTTACTCTTTATTTCCCCATGTAAGCCTTTGGTGGATCAAATTTTATTTCTTGAAAAAATTCTTGGTGCGATGAAGTTAACGATAGAACAAGTTCGTTATGTTGAGCTCGATAGCTTGTCTAAACTTGATATAAGTACAGTGACATGGGTATGGTTTTCAGGTGCCGAGAGAGCAGACTTAATCGAAGAAATAAAAGACAAAAAGTATTTAATATCTCCTTTATTAGAGCATATTGACGGGAACAACCAAGAGCGTCGTGCTCTTTGGCAGCAAATTCAAACTCAACTTTAATGGCTTTTTATGACTAAATTAATACCCACTCAGAGTCACCATCTCGATGCGATTTATCAGATTGAATGCCAAGCTCATACGAGCCCATGGTCTCAATCACTCATTCATGATTTAAACAGTCGTGGGGCAAAGCATCATGTATTACTGAACGATGAAGATGCAGTGATTGGCTATTTTTATGCTCAATATGTCGTGGGTGAAATGACGCTATTAAATATTGCGATTGATCCGAAGGTTCAAGGGCAAGGATATGGTAAGGCATTGATTGACGCTTTTTTAGAGCTTTGTGAGAAATTGAATACAGAAAGTGTCTGGCTTGAGGTAAGAGAAAGTAATCATGTTGCACTGGGTTTATATCAATCCATCGGTTTTAATGAAGTCGATAGACGTTCTAACTATTACCCTGTAGCAGGTAGTAATAAAAAGGAAGATGCCATCATTATGAGTTATTTTTTCCTATAGCGCATATAACGAGGTTATTATTATCAAATAGAGGTTAATAATAAGTGTGAGTGGCCTATCACACGGTATTTTAATCACGGTTTACTTTTACCATTCTATATTATTCTTTTCTAATCGATATTGAAGCTAATGTAGTCTTATCATTTCATGATTTTTTTGTAAGTATCTCGATGACATTTTTATGAAATGACAAATTCGTTGTATACTATCGTCATATTGCCTCTTGCATTCAGTAAGAGTGTTTAATTTTACAATGATGAAGATTAACTAATGGCCGATCAAACCTTTCTTGATGAAGTAAATAAGCGAAGAACATTCGCTATCATCTCTCACCCAGATGCGGGTAAAACCACCATTACTGAAAAAGTACTTTTATTTGGACGTGCAATTCAAACTGCAGGTACCGTTAAAGGTCGTGGCTCGAATCAACATGCTAAATCAGATTGGATGGAAATGGAAAAAGAACGTGGTATTTCTGTCACCACGTCGGTAATGCAATTTCCTTATAATGACTGTCTTGTGAATCTACTTGATACTCCAGGACACGAAGACTTCTCAGAAGATACTTACCGAACACTGACTGCGGTTGACTCATGTTTAATGGTGATTGATGCTGCAAAAGGTGTCGAGGCTCGTACTCGTAAATTAATGGAAGTGACTCGTCTTCGTGATACTCCCATTGTGACTTTCATGAATAAACTCGATCGTGATATTCGTGATCCAATGGAGTTATTGGATGAAGTTGAAAGCGAACTGAATATGGCATGTGCGCCTATATCATGGCCGATTGGTTGTGGTAAAGAGTTTAAAGGCGTTTACCATATTCATCGCGATGAGACGATCATTTATGCAACAGGACAAGGGCACACGATCCAAAATACGCATATTATTAAAGGGTTAGACAACCCAGATTTAGATGCGGAAATCGGTGATGAATTAGCTGAACAACTTCGAGAAGAGCTTGAATTGGTGATTGGTGCTTCTCATGAGTTTGATCGTGAACTTTTCCTTAGCGGTGAATTAACACCGGTGTTCTTCGGTACAGCATTAGGTAACTTTGGTGTTGATCATATGCTTGAAGGGTTAACTGAGTGGGCTCCAGCACCGATGTCACGTGCAACCAATGAGCGTACCGTTGAAGCTGAAGAAGAAAAATTTTCAGGCTTTGTTTTTAAGATTCAAGCCAATATGGATCCAAAACACCGTGACCGCATTGCATTCATGCGTATTGTTTCAGGAACGTATACCCAAGGCATGAAAATGAATCATGTTCGGTTAGGTAAAAACATCAATATTTCCGATGCAGTAACGTTTATGGCTGGCGATCGCTCTCGAGCTGAGAGTGCATATGCTGGTGATATTATTGGTTTGCATAACCACGGTACGATACAAATTGGTGATACGTTTACTCAAGGCGAAACCTTGAAGTTTTCGGGTATACCTAACTTTGCTCCTGAGCTATTCCGTCGTATTCGCTTGAAAGATCCATTAAAGCAAAAGCAATTGCTTAAAGGGTTGGTTCAGTTGTCTGAAGAAGGCGCAGTTCAAGTGTTCCGTCCATTACAAAATAATGATTTAATTGTTGGCGCCGTTGGTGTTCTACAGTTTGATGTTGTTGTTGCTCGTTTGAAAGCGGAATATAACGTTGAAGCTATCTATGAAGGCGTTAATGTGGCTACCGCACGCTGGGTTGATTGTGAAGATGTGAAAACATTGGAAGAGTTCAAACGTAAAAGCCAGTCAAACCTAGCATTAGATGGCGGTGATAACCTGTCTTACATTGCACCAACGATGGTGAACTTAAATCTTGCTCAAGAGCGTTTCCCTGACGTTCAATTTAGAGCAACACGAGAACATTAATTCATTCTAATGTGTTTTAAATGACAGTAAGACAAACCCTAGTGTTAAAAGCTAGGGTTTTTTATTTGGTTTGACTATTCGCTAAATCATCACCTACATTTATTAATATACTCTAATTTTTTAAGAGATGCTTATGAACAAATTATTATTGTCATTCTTAGGATTAACTCTTTCCACAACGACATTTGCCAAAGATTGGAAAGAAATTCGATTTGGTGTTGAAGGCGCTTACCCTCCCTTTAGTTGGACGGCATCTGATGGCTCTATTCAAGGGTTTGATGTGGATTTAGCCTATGCCATTTGTGAAGAGATGGAAGTGAAATGTCGCTTCGTTCCTCAAGATTGGGATGGAATGATCCCAGCACTCATGTCACGCAAATACGATGCGATTATCGCTGCGATGTCGATTACAGAAGAACGTAAAAAGAAGATAGATTTCACTGATAAATATGCACAAATCCCCAATAAATTTGCTGTGAAGAAGGGAGCAAGTATCAATTTTGATACATTAAAGGGTGTTAAAATTGGTGTTTTACGTGCCGCGACACACGATAAATATGTAACGGATAATTACCCTGATGCTAAAGTTGTTCGTTACGGCTCATTAGATGATGCTTATATCGATTTAAAAGCAGGGCGCGTACAAGCCGTATTGGGCGATGCTTCTGCTATTGAAGGTGGATTACTGAATAAAGAGGGTGGCGAAAATTATCAATACGCTGGTCCATCATTGACTGATGCTAGATGGTTTGGTGAAGGTATGGGGATTGCACTTCGTAAGCAAGATAGAGAATTAAAACAAAAAATAAACAAAGCATTAGCAGCATTACGAGAAAATGGTCAATATGAAAATATTGCTAGCAAGTATTTTGCTTATGATATTTATGGCGACTAAATTTTATTGAAGTGGAATTGTGAACAAAAAAAAGCGGCTACCTAAAGTAGCCGCTTTTTTTTGTTTATGATCTTAATACAATCAGGAAACCATTTATTTTAAAGAAATTATGTATCCCAAAGAAACTTGTCTTTCAAAGAAACTATGTCTCTCAAAAAAACAGATTATCTCAAAAAAGATTATTTTTTCGTTTTCTTTTTTGTCGACTTTTTATCTGCTTTTTTCTTGGCTGCCGGTTTTTTCTTTTTAAACGTTGGCTTTTTGTGCTTTGGTCTCAGTTCTTTTACGTATCGTTCTTTTATTTCTTCTTGAATGTATCGTGCCACTCGATCAACCATGGGTTGATCATGTGCCTCAACCAATGAAACCGCATTTCCTTTTTTACCGGCTCTCGCAGTACGACCAATCCTGTGTAGATAAACATCGGCAGTACGTGGCATGTCATAGTTAATTACGTGGCTAATATCAGGAACATCAATACCACGAGCAGCTACATCAGTAGCAAGTAGGACATTAACTTCACCTTCACTAAATCGACGTATCGCATTATTACGACGATCTTGAGGCATTTCTCCTTGAATCCAAGCACATTGAACCTGATCACTCTCTAGTTGTGCTCTCAGCTCCGCTAAACGCTCTCGGGTTTTTAGGAAAATAATACTGCGTTCAGCTTGCTCTGTAACAATCGCTTTTAGCAACGCATACTTATGATCCATGTCATCAGCACGGTGATACCATTGAGCTATCTTTTTGCGCTCTCTTCTTGAAGGATCAGCTTCGATTTTTGCCGGGTTTTTCAATAGATCAGCGGTGAAACCTTCTACTCCTTTACCTTCTAATGTTGCTGAGAAAAGTAGAGTTTGTTTTCTCCAACGACATTCAGTCGATAATTTATCAACAGTAGGTCCAAATCCCATGTCTAACATGCGATCGGCTTCATCGAGTATAAGCCATTCTATAGCGCGGCAGTCGAATCGCTCAGCTTTAATGTATTCCATTAATCGACCTGGCGTCGCAACAACGATATCTTGAGTTGCCGCTAGATCATTAGCGTGCTCTTGATATTGAACACCCCCTGTAATGGTGATAATACGAAGTTTTGTTCCCTTTGCTAATTCTCTGGTTTGATCGGCGACTTGCATTGCCAGTTCACGAGTCGGCGTCAGAATTAACATTCGAGCAGGACCGGGCTTACGGCGTGGGAAGTCAAGTAAATATTGGAGTGCTGGTAAAGCAAAAGCAGCGGTTTTTCCTGTGCCAGTTGGCGCAGAAGCAAGAAGATCACGCCCATCTAGAGCTTCAGGAATCGTTTGTGCTTGGATTTCAGTTGGACGATCAAAGCCCATCTTATCCAATGCGGTTAATAAAGATGGGTCTAGATCAAGTTCAGCAAAGGTTCTGATCACTGCAGTTACTCCAAAGAATAAGGGGATAAAGAATTATAGTTACCACAGAGTATACTAATGAGAGATAGATCACGCTACATCTTTAAATAAAATGCGTGTGTTAATGCGATAAATTCAGTGCTATATCCTAGCTCGTGAGAGGGATTATGGATAATGAGTTCAGTTTCTTCTGTTGTAACGTTTTTCCTGTTAAATGATAACTCTATTAGTATCCGACTTGCTTCTTTATGCTGAGTCGTTTTTATAGAGCATAACCGAGAGACAGACCAATTATGTATCTTGGCAAGAGCGATGAATTGATGTCCTTCATAAATAGGTAGCACAAAACTTGCTCGCCCATTTTGCATGAGAAGTTGTTCACAGGCCTGCAATAATTGATTATGAGGTAGGGTGTTAGTGTGTCGAGCCATGGCTCTTTGAGTGCGCTGGGCTTGTTCACCAAAGTTAAAATAAGGAGGGTTACAAATAATATGATCCGCAATACGGTATTGCGTATTCTGTAAAATATCTTGCAGTTGAACATGAATGCGCTGTTTCCAAGGTGATTTTTCAACATTTAGATTAGCGGCTTCAACAGCTTGTTGATTAATATCGATCGCGGTCACCTCTGCATTTATATTACGCTGAGCTGCCATTAACGCTAATAACCCCGTACCAGTACCTATATCCAGAATATGATGCGCATTAGTCAGATCAGCCCATGCCCCTAATAAGATACCATCGGTACTCACTGGCATTCCAGCCTCACTGTTATGAATTCTAAATTGCTTAAAAGAAAAACCTTTTGTACTCATCTGTCTTTACGAATTCTTTATTGTTTTAAGCAAAGTATACGTTTTTTTCTGTATCTTTATCACATTTTTGATTAGAATTACTCGATTAAATTCATTCTATTTTTGAGTCGATATGTTTGAAATCAATCCAATTAAAAACCGTTTAAAGGATATTGCAGAACGTAATAATATCCTTCGGGGGTATCTTTGACTATGACGCTAAGAAAGAGCGTCTAGAAGAAGTTAATGCAGAATTAGAGCAACCCGATGTATGGAACCAGCCTGAGCGAGCACAAGCTTTAGGTAAAGAGCGTGCAGCCTTAGAGGCGATTGTGGAAACGATCGATCTTTTAGAGCAAGGAACAGAGGATGTTGAAGGTCTTCTAGAGCTTGCTGTTGAAGAAGAAGATCAAGAAACATTTGATGAAATTGAGCCAGAATTGCAAGAACTAGAAGCGAAATTAGAAAAACTTGAATTTCGTCGTATGTTCTCTGGTGATCATGATGCATCTGATTGTTATATCGACCTTCAATCGGGCTCAGGTGGTACAGAAGCACAAGATTGGACTTCAATGATACTGCGTATGTATTTACGTTGGGCTGAATCAAAAGGCTTTAAAGCTGAAGTGATCGAAGTCTCTGAAGGTGATGTTGCCGGTTTAAAATCAGCGACAGTACGCATTTCAGGTGAATATGCTTATGGTTGGCTACGAACAGAAACCGGAGTTCATCGCTTGGTTCGTAAATCACCATTTGATTCAGGTGGACGTCGTCATACGTCATTTGCCTCTGCGTTTATTTACCCAGAAATTGATGACAACATTGATATCGACATTAATCCTTCGGATTTACGAGTCGATGTGTATCGTGCATCTGGTGCCGGTGGTCAGCACGTTAACACTACGGAATCAGCCGTTCGTATTACGCACGTGCCAACGAATACCGTTGTACAGTGTCAAAATGATCGCTCACAGCATAAGAATAAAGATCAAGCAATGAAGCAGCTTCGTGCGAAGTTATTTGAGCTAGAACTTCAAAAGCAAAATGCTGAAAAACAAGCAAACGAAGATGCAAAATCTGATATCGGTTGGGGGAGTCAAATTCGCTCCTACGTATTAGATGATTCACGAATTAAAGATTTACGAACAGGCATTGAAAACCGCAATACACAAGCGGTTCTTGATGGCGACTTAGATAAATTTATTGAAGCTAGCCTAAAATCGGGCTTGTAATTTTTACCGACATATCAATGTATATCAATTTAATAAGGTACATTAATAATGACTGATGCAGCTCCAAGTGAGAACAATCAAAACCAGATCAATCAAGAAGAAAATAAATTGATTGCGGAACGTCGCAGTAAGCTTGACCATATTCGTCAAAGCTGTAAAGCAAATGGTCACCCTAATGATTTTCGTCGTGAGCACCTTGCTGGTGACCTTCAAGCTGAATTCGGTGAAAAGAGCAAAGAAGAATTAGCTGAGCTGAAGACAGTAGTCGCGATTGCTGGTCGTGTTATGGCTAAGCGTGGTCCGTTCCTTGTTGTACAAGAAACCTCTGGACGTATTCAAGCCTATGCTGCAAAAGCCGTTCAAAAAGAACTGAAAGAAAAATATCAAGGTCTTGATATTGGTGACATCATTGGCGTGAAGGGTGAGCTATGTAAATCAGGTAAAGGGGACCTTTATGTTGATATGGCTGAATATGAACTTCTGACTAAAGCATTGCGTCCTTTGCCTGAAAAATTTCATGGTTTAACCGATCAAGAAATGCGCTACCGCCAGCGTTATGTTGACTTAATTGTTAATGAAGACTCTCGTACTGCATTTATTATTCGTTCTAAGTTGGTTTCTGCCATTCGTAATTTCATGGCATCAAAAACATTCTTAGAAGTTGAAACACCAATGATGCATGTGATCCCTGGTGGAGCGACAGCTCGTCCATTTATCACTCACCATAATGCACTTGATATCGATATGTATCTTCGTGTTGCTCCAGAGCTTTACCTAAAGCGTTTAGTTGTTGGTGGTTTTGATCGAGTATTTGAAATTAACCGTAACTTCCGTAACGAAGGCTTATCACCACGTCATAACCCTGAATTCACTATGATGGAATTCTATATGGCGTATGCGGACTATCAAGATCTGATGGATCTTACCGAAGAGATGTTAAGTGCGGTTGCACTAGAAGTTCTTGGTTCAACATCGATGCCTTACGGTGAAGAAACGGTAGAATTTGGTGGTCAATATACACGCATGAGTATGCTGGAAGCGATCAAACACTACAACCCTGATCATGCTGAAATTCAAGCACTAGATTATGATAAGGTTCAAGATCGTGAGCATATGGTTGCTATCGCTAAATCAGTGCATGTTGATGTTGAAACTTTCTGGACATGTGGTCAGTTATTAGAAGAGATTTTTGGTGAAACAGCGGAACCTCAATTGATTCAACCGACCTTCATTACGGGCTACCCGACCGATATTTCTCCGTTAGCACGCCGTAATGATGATAACCCATTCTTAACGGATCGTTTTGAGTTCTTTATCGGTGGTCGTGAAGTGGCTAATGGTTTCTCTGAGCTTAATGATGCAGAAGATCAGGATAGTCGTTTTAAAGCTCAGGTTGATGCGAAAGATGCAGGTGATGATGAAGCGATGTATTATGACGCTGATTATATTACAGCATTAGAGCATGGTTTGCCGCCAACAGCAGGGCAAGGTATCGGTATTGATCGCCTGGCTATGCTATTTACGAATACGCATACTATACGTGATGTGATCCTGTTCCCAGCAATGCGACCTCAAGGGTAATTGTTTTAAAGATCGCTTATATTGATCTTTTGAGATGAAAAAAGCTGCTTTCTAGCAGCTTTTTTTTCATCTCAATTAAGCTCGATCAAGTTAAATGACAAAGTAGAGCATTTTATTACTGCTTTTGTACGGTAAAATTCACGTTTTTATTATGTAAAAATGTGATGCTTGTCTATTCTTTAGTCAGGAGGTAGTAGTTATGCAGCAACATCAACTTGATAAATGGATACATGGGTATCATAAGGACTCTTACCAACCTCCAAAGATCTTTGTGATTGGTTGTTCTGATTTACCCCAGTATTTACTTGCAGTAGAGTACAAGCATCAACTTGAGCCGATTAGAATTGATGATGAAGTTGTTCACTTTGAATCAATGGATCAAGTCAGAGAGGCGCTTATGCAGTTAGGAGCGCAACGTGCTTATTTAAGGTTACATAATACTTATGATGAATGTGGTAGCCCAGATCCTCAACGGTATTATGATATTGAACTGTCCTTATTTACACATTAAATGTATACCCAAATCACTACAAGAGATGCTTGCTTATTGAGGCAGTTTGAATCTTTTTCGGTTCTATTTCTTTATGTTATTTGGGTCTATTTTTTATTTTACATCATGATTAAATACATGGTTCAAAATATGTTGAGTAAAGTTTTTTCTTAAGTAGAACCCCTTAGGTTGTGCTTTAATTAACTTGCCTGTTTCACCATAAGCATCTGTTTTTACTTTCCCATTAGCTGCTTTTGGACGAATTTGCATGACTTCCCCAACTCGTGCCGTAATAGAATTTACATTACCTAAAACGATCATTTCCATAAGCTCTTCCCAATCTTGTCTTAGTTGCTCTTCTTCTTCTGGAGAAGGAGACCATAAAAAAGGGAAGCCGATACGACGTTCACCCAAGGGAATTTCTCGTTCTCCTTGTACTGGAACCCATAAAACACAGGATAATTTTTGCCTGACATGACTTGTTTCCCAAGTTAGCCCTTGTACACCAATAAGTGGGGCAACACAGACAAACGTCGTTTCTAGTGGAGAACCGGTATAACTGATAGGTAACGTTTTTAATTCAACGCCTAAATGTTCAAAGTCTTGAGTTGGTTGACTACCCGCCGGCGCACCTAAATGCCACTCTAATAATTGTCCAATCCAACCTTTATCGCGCTTTAGATCATTAGGAGTTGATATATTTGCTTCGATCGCTAGATCATCAAGGGAGGATCCTGCGATCGATCTTGCTCGTTCTAATAGTTCATCGATAGAGTTTGGTGTTATTTTCATCAGAGATCGTTTAGTTAATATGCATTTTTTGTGCGGACTG
>JAOICL010000100.1 GCA_028131545.1 Vibrio sp.
TTCGGCAACCGCACCAACAGGTGGCGCGTTGCAGGCATCAGTGTCGGAATATTTTATTCATGCGCAGCAGGGGCAAGCTCAATCTTGTTCTAATGTTATTTCAATGGATGATATATCAAAAGACCTTATTGGTGTGTTGAATGACACTGGCAATTACCAGAATAATGAAATTGATATAACCACTATTTCTTCAGATGGAAATACCATCTTTGTTAATGGCGGTCAGGAAAATATGATCTATAAGAAAGCCGATAATGAATGGAAGTCTGAAGGTGTTAAGTCATTTGGTTACCTAGATAAGATGTCGGCAGATGGAAAAACAATCATATCTGTGAGCAATAAAGAGAATTACCCTGCTAGTAATATCGCTGAATGGCGTCAGAGTAATGATGGCTGGGTGAAGAAACAAAATATTAATGCTAATGTGGGAATTATTGATGCTGTCCATGATATCGTTATTTCTGATGATGGGCAGGTTCTTTTTGCAAGCTATTCGTTCAACGATCATAACTCTAGAGAAATTGGTATTTTTGAAAAAGAAAATGGTGTTTGGACGAAAATATCTCAATTAGTGAGTTCTGATGATCTTCACATAGCCTCAACAGGTTTTAAAGCAACAGAAAATGGTGATTACCTTATTGTTGAATCTTGGAATAATCAAACTTCAGGGATTGCGTTATTAAAAAGAGAAGGCAAAAATTGGATTAAGAATCAAAATATCAGCATATTTGATATGCATGATTTCTCTTACGGTGGTACGCGAGTGATGTCGATACATGTCAATGATGATACGGTTTTGATCCAAGCAGATGAAGCTAATAATGATTGGGTAATTGGCTATCGTTTATCAAACAATACATTAAGTAAACGATTTGAATATGAGATTGGATCTGCTAATGCTATAGCACTATCAAAGAGTGGAAAGGTCGCGGTCTCTTATAAAGAAAAGTTTGGCGATGATGACAGTCAGGTAAATGCTTGGATTGATACATTTACCATTGAGAATGATGATCTAGTTCCTTTTCAAACGATGGACTCCCCATTCTCAGGTCAATATGATAATGGATTCGGTAATCGCTTAGTATGGTCTTTTGATGGTGAAAACTTACTGTCTGTTGCTACCTCAGATAAGCACTCTGGTTCGAATATTAATGAAGAGAGCAATAATAAAAATAGAGGCGCTATTTACATGTATTAATTCAGTTCCTCTCTTCATAAATGAACAATCCCTCGTATTTGCATAATGCCAGTCAGTTAAGCTGATTGGCATTATGCATGAACATCGCATCATTATTAACGCCATGTTTTATAGGTGCTTTACACAGGGGGTTCCTTGGAGATATCTATCAGTTCGCTACGGCGCTGTTGACTAAATTAGTTGAACTTTTTCTCAGTCCTGCGATCTGATCTCATGTAGTCGAAGTATGGTGATGTTATGGGTAAATCTAAGAAGAAGATATCGAACTGAAGTGAGTATAATCACTAACGAGGTGAACTATGACAACGAAGAAAACACGAGCCAAATATGCTCCTGAATTTAAAGCCTAAGCACTTAAGTTAGCGGGTAAAGTTGGTGTCGCTGCTGCCGCACAACAGCTATCGCTCTATGAATTTCAAATTTATGGATGGCGTAAAGCGGCGTTGTTGATCAAATCAGATAGGAGGTGCAGTTATCCTATATTGTAATGGAAATGGCTCAGGCGGTGGCGGCGAAGTACCAACTGATCGATGCGATAACGGTGATGTTTGTGGTACAGAAGGAGATGATGTACCCGTTCAAGGTACAACGGACCAATCTGAAGTTATCTGGGCACTCGGTGGTAATGATGTAGTTAATGCTGGCGGTGGTAATGACACCATACATGGTGGTGATGGTTACGACCAGCTGTATGGTGAAGATGGTAATGATGTGATCTACTCCGATGCTGGGCAAGCAACCTTAGATGGCGGCTCTGGCAATGATAAAATGTATGCAGGCACCTCAGGGTGGGCGTACATGATTGGTCGCTCTGGTTCAGACGAATACCACATCCCACTGGGGTATTATGGCAGCAATATAAATAACCTCAATGAAAGCTCTACTATCGATAAAATCATTTTTGCGAATGTCCCTTCTGTTAACTCCCTTATTTTTTCGCAAGATGGATTAAATTTAATTATTGAAGCCAGTGGCACAACGAACATTGTTCGTGTTGATAATTGGTTTGATGAAAGTACCGATAGAACCGTTGATTTTGTTTATACCGATACGAGCAACATAAGCTCACAACAAATTAACGCATTAATTAGTGGTGGAAGTCTTCCTGAAGGTCCGAATGGCTGTACGCTTTACTGTGGTTCTGAAGATGAAGATATTTTCATTGGTGATAACAGCGATAATGTATTAGTAGGCGCTGGTGGTAAAGATACGCTAAAAGGAGAAGGCGGTAACGACATTATCTATGGTGGCGCAGGTTATGACACCATAGAAGGTGGAGACGGCAATGATACTATCTATGCCGAAGCGGATGGTGCGAGTATTCATGCTGGTAATGGCGATGATGATATTTACGCAGGCGAAGGTGGTTGGAATTTCTTAAGTGGTGGTAACGGGAATGATGATTATTTTATCCCGTACAATTACAGTAGCGGTAATATATGGAATGATAATGAAGATGGAACAACGGACCGTATCATCTTTCAAGGAGTTACATTGCTATCTGATCTTATTTTTGAGCAAGATGGTGATAATTTATTAATCAGTACAATCAATAACGCTTCGACCATTCGTGTTGATAATTGGTTTCTTGGTGAGCATCAGGAAGTGGATTTAGTGATGACGGACAGTGGCTCTGGCGATAATTACATTTGTGGTCTCGGTGGTGATGATCGAATGTATGGGCATGGTGGTAATGATACGCTAGACGGCGGCACAGGTAATAACTACTTTTATGGTGGCGCAGGTTATGACACGTTATTGGCGGGTACCGATAAATTTAACTTTATGAAAGGGGAACTGGGTGATGATAATTATATGTTTCCAGCAGGCTTTTCAGGTGCTGAAATCATTAAGAAAGATAACTGGCTAACGGGGTATTATGGCTGGGATAAAATTTATTTTGATGGTGTGGCTAAACGTGCAGATTTGATATTTACACGTAGTGATGATGATTTAATCATCGGTGTCGCAGGTGAATTAAGCACAATTAAAGTAAGAGATTGGTTTGTGGATACAAGTTATCAAATCGATCAAATCCATGCAGATGATAATTATTATTCAAATTCAGAAGTGAACAACCTTGTAAATTAACTCTTGCTTCAACTTAAACCCTCCATGATGCGATGCATTGTGGAGGGTTTTTTATTTACAAACAATAAATCACACTTCGTCATTACCGCGCA
>JAOICL010000101.1 GCA_028131545.1 Vibrio sp.
AAAGCTTTAAGCCTCAGCATATCTTGATCATTTTTAGCCGCTTGAGCATATTTGGCTTTAAATTGCTTTAAACTTCCCAGAAGCCCCGGATTTAAAAATGAAAACTGACTCCAAAGCTCAACTAAATGATTTTCAACAGGTGTACCTGATAAGGTCAAACGATACTTAGCCTGTAAATTGACGAGCACCTTTGTTCGCTGTGCAGCGGGGTTTTTTATCTGCTGCGCTTCATCCAAGATAATCATTGCCCAATTCACATCTTGCAAAGCATCTGATAAACGAGGGATAAGGCCGTAACTCACCAATACCACTTGACCACTTGTCGCCTTCGCCAATGCCCCCACTCTGTCTGACTCTGATTCTAAATCAATCACCACTAAATTCTTTGTGAATTTAGCACTCTCATGCTGCCAATTAAGCAATACCGATTTAGGACATACAACCAAACTAGGGCCTTTATCTTGAAAGTGTTCGATTACCTTCAAGGCTTGAAGTGTTTTACCTAGCCCCATGTCATCAGCTAAACATGCCCCAAATCCATTAGACAATAGATGGATAGCCCAATGAACACTTTTAAGCTGGTAATCTCGTAACATAGACAATGGTTCCTGTACCACTTCGACAGGTTCACTCCATTGCTCTTCGAGTTCTTGCCAACCTTTGTCGCTCGTTACTGACATCGATTGAATCAGCATTTGTAGTGGATAAGCCAAACGAGCATCAACTTGCAGGTCATCATTAAGCACACTATCAAGAAGGTTCAGCTGTTGTCGCAATGACTCATTGAGTACTATTGACCTATTCTCATCATTAAGGTCTATATACCCTGTTCTTCTTGCCTCTAGCAATTTCTGTAAATCAAGTATCATCCCACCATCTAGCTCAACATCCGCTGATAAACTAAACCAATTTCCTTGCTGAGAAATAGACATATTGACTCTATCTTGATTCAGCACTGTGACTTTTTTACTCGTTTTATGCCAGTGTAATTTGACGCCTTCCAACTCCTCAAGTTTCAGTATCAATTCAGAGAGCCTGGGTTGCTCAACACGATATACACCATTATCTTGAGGTGGCGTGAGTGTGAGCTGCTGCTCAAGCATTTTCACTTGTTCATTTTCTTGCACGATATCTCTCTGATACCATGTTTTCCCATGACCGAATAACCACTTATCCCCTTGCCCAGACAAAGTACGAATATGATTATCCGCCGATTGGTGCTCTATCGATAGCAAAACATACGTAGAATCGAATTTTACCCATAGGTGAGGCTCACAATCCCACTCTCCTTGAGTAATGCTGCCATTGCGTTCAACTTGATTGTACCAATCGACTTCCTGCCCCATCAGCTCAATAAGCCCGCTTGCATGACCGATAGGAACAGGAGGAATATGATTTGCCAGTGAGAAGAAATTTTCAATATGTGGAGGGAGCGAAGAGTAGGTATAAATGCCTTCTGTACGCTCAGTTAAAAGTACGGATTCTTCTTGCTTGAAACTTGGGTAGCGCTCACAATGAAGAAGCCCCTCTTTCTCTCCTAGAACAAGTAACGATGACTCCGGAACAATCATTATAGGTTGACCATTATCATCGATGATATTGTGGCAGTTTGACAGCACCAACAATAAGGGTTTATCTAAGGCAACCCCTTTAGCCCTAGAGAAATAGCGACTTTGCGCTAAGCAATGCGCAATCACTAAATCATCACTCTCAGATAAAAATGAATAAGAATACCGATGGGATCTTAATTTTTCAATTTCAACTTTTCGCCCTTGACTCCACCCCTTTTTGCCTTTCTTCTGAATCTTCGCACTGAGTATTCTAAAATCTGAAATAACCCACATTAAGCGCTCTTGATGTATGGCAGCTTCAGGTGAAAGAAGGGATTCCACATTATGCATCCATAAACGCCATGGATTTGGCTTATCAAGATAATGACACGCCTCAGCATCAACATCGATTAACTGTGTCAGTAGGTTTTGTACCATACCAATCAAAGCAAAATCAGGTGATATGGTTAAGATATGTTGAACATCAGAATTGGCTTTTAAACCCTCAAAAAAATAACGATGCTCTTCTCTATTTTTCACTCGACACATTTGTAAAAGGTCAAGAACGAAACGCCCCCAACTAATGCCTTCTGGTGTTACAATGGATCGTACCCACATGTCTGAGTCATAAAAAATGTCCACTAATTCACTCTCTGACATGTCGAGGTAATGGAGCTCCTTTAACCAAGGAGAAGCACCTAGAATATTATCCTGTACCGACGGTATATCAAGGTAAGCAGTGCTGATCTTATCGGCTAGTTCTGGCTGAATATTTTTAAGAATGAATAAATCCACAAGGTGAGTTAGGCTCAATCGAGTATTCTGGTTGAGTGTCAATTCACTCCTGCGATTCAAATAAGATTCATTGATCGGTGATTTGAACAAAAAGGAAATCGTTTCTTTATTAAAAAGAGACCTATCTTGCCTCATTGAAACCGGCAGAACGACCTGTTTTTGTTGATTAAGTTCTTTCGATAGTTTAACGAAAAATTCATTATTCTGGGATGTTGTGGTTAATGTATGCCATGTTGATAAATAATAATCACCGATTGTGTGAATATCACGAGGTAACAAAGGCTGATACCATAATGTTGATGTTTGAGTCAGCAACTGCAAATTGTCATTCACATCCTGCTCAATCTTGTTACCATCGACAAAGTAAAGAATTTCATGATGAAAATAATAAGCATAAAAACGCGCGTAACCACCTCCATCAGAGTTAACCGCATCTTCTAAATAATCAGCATACAGATAAAAGTTCTCTTTTGTTAACGCCGTTATCGCCAAACTCCACCCCAGAGGGGTTAAATACAACGTATTCTGTTGCCCTTCTAAGATTCTAATTAACGCTTTGTCTAATAACTTTGATTGAATTTCTTTTAACTCACTATCGCTATTTATACGTCTAAACACCCGCTGATAAGTGCTATAAATATCCGTAACCTTTCGGCTTTCACTTAATATCATAGAGCAAAGAAAATCAGTCTGTTTTTTCGAGCCGTTATTATGCTCAGAAAGTATTGTCATCATTTAACCATTTAATCCACCACAACAACTGAAGGCTACCATATTCATAGGAATGAGAACATCATCCGTCA
>JAOICL010000102.1 GCA_028131545.1 Vibrio sp.
CCATTTCTGAAAAATTCGACTACACCAATTCTAAAATGTATAATTTACGCTATAGTGTTGAATTTTGGGAAGTACAATGAAAGATTATATGAATCAGCTAGATAAAGAGACAAGAAAGGTAGATTTTGACTCTTTTGATATATCAGTGAAAGAGCTTATCTCCATGGCTAATGAATCAATAATTAACATTGCACCAGAATACCAGCGACAATTTAGGTGGCCGGAAAGCAACCAGTCAAAATTAATCGAATCTGTATTACTCGGTATTCCAATACCAAACCTTTTTATGGCTGCAAATCGAGATGGTTCTTGGGAGCTGATTGATGGTGTTCAACGATTAAACTCATTGATACATTTTTGTGGTGATGAAGAGCAAATTAAAAAATTTGGGCTAGGAAAACCTTTAAAATTAAAGGGATTAGAAATTTTATCCGAGTTTAATGATGCAACCTTTTCTGACTTACCTCATTCACTCAAACTTAAGTTTAGCTTGCGTCCTCTAAAAGTAACTACGTTAAGTGACAAAAGCGATCTCAAGGTTAGATTCGACCTATTTGAACGTTTAAACACAGGTGGAATCAAACTAACTCCACAAGAAATTCGAGCTTGTGTATTTAGAGGTCCCTTTAACGACTTCTTAACTGATTTAGCCCAAAATGAGGACTTTAATACCGTCGTAAACTTATCGACCTCCAAGGCGAAAGACGGCACTCGAGAAGAATTAGTCCTTAAATTCATGGCATACCTCATTAACCGAGATAATTTCATACATAGTGTTGAAAAATTTTTAAACGACTTTATGGCAACTTCTACTTCCGAGTTTGACTACAAAAAATATCGAGGCTTATTCGAAGCGACATTTACAGAGCTTAGAAAGTTGCTTCCGGATGGTATCAAAAGAGGTAACAAATCCAGTACACCTCAAGTACTATTTGAGGCGATAACTATTGGTGCTGCCGATGCCCTTAAGGAAGGGATTGATATTAGTAACGCCAATGTTGTTGAGTGGATTAATGATGAAGAGTTACGCCGTTTGACGACTGGACCTACCAACTCCGGTCCTCGGCTTCGAGATCGTATCAAATACTGTTTTGATAGGTTTGCTGAAAATGTTTGAAGATATTGAAACCGGGGTGCTAAGTAGACTTCGGTCAATAGATGCGATTTACGAGTATCTTTCTACTGATAACCTACCGGATGAAGTAATCAATTCAGACTTTTATCGCACCCAAAAAGGTGTTGTGTTTGTATTAATGTATGCCGCATTAGAGTTTTCTTTGACACAATCTGTATCTCGTACTCTAGAAGTCATCGAGAGGGAGAATGCTCGCCCATCACAGTTTAGGAGCCCTTTGTTGTGCACTCTTTTAGACTCTCAATTTAAAGCACTGAGAGAATGTGGGCCTAGTAAAGTCTGGGAAAAAAGGCTCTCTCTAATTGACACTATATCTAGAAATGAAAGTGTCAACTCGATTGATAGTTCGGTTTTTCCATCAGGGGGAGCGATGAACATCTCAATTCAACAAATAGAAAACGTATGGAAGTTTTTTCAAATACAAGGAGACTTATTGCCTGACGGCGTTCAGCATTTTTTGATCTCGGAAATAAAAGATCACAGAAATGCAATTGCGCACGGCAGAGAGACGGCTATAAATATCGGTCGCAGATTCAATGTTACTCAATTAGGTAACCGTATTCAATTGATCAAACTCTTAAGCCTCCATATTACGTCAACATTTTCAGACTACTGTACCAACAAAAACTACTTTCTACCCGCAGCATAACCTTGTAATTATTTTATCGCGACACAAAACAAAAACACCTCACTTCGTAAGTCGCTTTTGTCCTAAAGTGCCTTTTAAATATGAATTCTTATTCAAAATCACACTTACCATATCAAAAAAATAATTAGGGTTTAATAAAGCTTGGGATAAATTAAACCTTAGCCGAGTTTCCCTCATCTCTGAAAGTGTACTTTCACAAACATGGTAGCCTCGATTAAAGTATCTCTTACAAATAAGTTCATAGAAAAAACCTTTCGATTTATCATGTTTAATAACAACCGTTTTAATCTAATGCCAATTACATTAAATTTATGATGAAATCGACGATTGATTCCTGATCATTCGTAGTATGATGTGAATAAAGAAAAATAAACCCCTTACTACCGAGGTTTCAGTAATAAGGGGCTGTATAACTCATTGTTAAAGAACGATATAGGTTTACTTATACTAATGACGGTGTTTGTTCGCTATCGCATAGAGAAAAATTAGACAATATTAATCCATCTCTAATAATGCTTGGTTACGCAACCTAACCTCTTTAATCGTCATTGCTTCAGGTGGTTTAGCACCTTTTTCTTTAAGCTCGATGATCTCAGATTTTTTATACGACCCACCTATAACTGGAGTGTCCAATAAATGTTCTGGAGCACCTGTAAGATAGAACATATCTTTATTTGTTTTGATTGCTTCTGAAATGGTTATTTTAAATATTTTTTCCATTTCATTTTTCATTTCAAGTAACTGTTGCTCTGTATCAAAAAAAAGTGCGATAGCGTTAAGCCTTTGCCCACGTCCGACAACTTCATATCGCACTCCATCTTCATCACGACTGTACACTGATAAGTCATCTTCCTGATGATATAAAATAATTACTTTTCTCTTTAGGAAATACTCTGCTTCTACAAACTGATGGTGAGGAACAATATCTATAAACGTCTGAATATGCTCTTCTTCCTCTTCATCATCCTTTTTTGAGGAGGCTGATTTCATCATAGAATACTGCATCCAAGCCATACCACCCGCGCCAAATAATGCAAGTGGTCCAGCTAATATAGACGCCCCCAAAAGCATAATGGTACAGATGCTCATGATCACCTGCCCACCAGATGAGCCAGCATAAAAGCAGTTAGGTAACCCACCCACTTTTTTCCTTTTTAAACCTTTATTGGATAATGTGTAGGTATAGTTATATTCAACCAACCCTTGGCCAAATAAAATGATAACAAATGAAGACATAACAATACTAAATGAAATACCAAGAACATAATCACCATCGGGGATAGTTTTAGATAGTCCCATATAATTCACGATCACCAGTCCAATAACGATAGTGAGCATTAATGGCCAGCTATCTAAAAAT
>JAOICL010000103.1 GCA_028131545.1 Vibrio sp.
GAATTCAATAACATTGTGAGCACGAAGCAGGCTAACGCTTTATCAAGCTTAGCTAGATTCGCTTGTGCCCCAATAGATAATTCGAGTTGCAAACAAAAGAATTACGAGAATAAATAATGAAGAGAATGCTTATAAACGCGACTCAAAAAGAAGAGTTGCGTGTTGCACTGGTTGATGGTCAAAAACTGTATGACCTTGATATCGAAAGCCCAGGACATGAGTCTAAAAAGGCGAATATATATAAAGGTAGAATCACTCGAGTTGAAGCCAGTTTAGAAGCTGCGTTTGTCGACTATGGCGCTGAACGCCACGGTTTCCTTCCATTGAAAGAAATAGCACGTAGCTACTTCCCTCAAGGCTACTCTAATCAAGGTCGCCATAACATCAAAGATGTTATTCAAGAAGGACAAGAAGTCATTGTTCAAATTGATAAAGAAGAACGTGGTAATAAAGGCGCAGCCCTAACAACACGTATTTCTTTAGCAGGAAGCTATCTAGTACTTATGCCTAATAGCCCCAAAGCAGGTGGTATTTCTCGTCGAATCGAAGGCGAGGAACGTGCTCAACTAAAAGCAGCGCTAGATACTCTTGATTTACCAAGAGGCATGGGTTTAATTGTACGAACAGCGGGTGTTGGTAAAAGTGCAGAAGAGTTAGAGTGGGATCTTAATATCCTTATTAACCATTGGGATGCGATTCAAAATGAATCCAGCTCTAAAGATGCACCATTTTTAATTCACCAAGAAAGTAACGTTATTGTTCGTTCAATTCGTGACTATCTTCGCCCCGATATCGGTGAAATATTAATTGATAGCAACACGATATATCAGCGTGTTATTAACCATATCAAGCTTGTAAGACCTGATTTTGCTAGCCGTGTAAAGAAATACGATGGTGAAGTACCTCTATTTACTCATTATCAAATAGAAAGCCAAATCGACTCAGCATTCCAACGTGAAGTGCGTTTACCTTCAGGTGGTTCAATTGTTATTGATCCTACAGAAGCCTTAACATCTATTGATATTAACTCCGCTCGTGCAACGAAGGGCAGTGATATTGAAGAAACGGCGTTAAACACAAACCTAGAAGCAGCAGAAGAGATTGCGCGTCAACTACGTTTACGTGATTTAGGTGGTCTAGTCGTTATCGACTTTATCGACATGAGCCCAATTAAAAACCAAAGAGAAGTAGAAAGCCGTCTACGTGATTCTGTGCATTTAGATAGAGCTCGCGTACAAATAGGTCGTATTTCTAAATTTGGCTTACTCGAAATGTCACGTCAACGCTTAAGCCCTTCTTTAGCTGAAGCAAGCCACCATATTTGTCCTCGTTGTACGGGTACAGGTATTGTCCGTGACAATGAATCTTTAGCTCTATCTGTACTGCGTTTAATCGAAGAAGAAGCGCTTAAAGATAATACGTCTCAAGTTGTTGCTGTTGTTCCTGTAGAGATTTCATCCTACTTACTCAACGAAAAACGTCGTTCAATAAACCACATTGAACGAATCCAAGATGTAAAGCTCGTTGTTGTACCAAACCCAGAGATGGAAACACCTCACTATGACGTTGTTCGAGTTCGAAATGGTGAAGAGCTAGATTTACTTTCTTACTTCCTACCTAAAAAACTAGATGTAATGAAAGAAGCGGAAAGCCGTGACGTTGTTGAACCAGAAGTAAGGGTTCGTAAAGTTGAAGAACCAGCATTGCAAGGTTTTGCATCTCCAAAATCAATACCAGCACCGGCACCTGTTACATCAACAGTAGCGAATACAGACGTTAGTGCTCCAATTAAAACAACTAGTTTCCTAGGTAAAGTCTTTAATGCTATTGGTTCTTTCTTCCAAAATGCTGCGATTGCAACTGAGAAGTCTAAATCAGAACAATCAAATCAAGTCGTTGAAAATACAGTAGTCGCTGAACAATCAACAACACAAGAATCAGAACAGCGATCTCAACGTCGTTATTCTAAACATGATTCAAAGCAGCGTAGTACTAAAGAGCGTCGTGAACATACTCATAATCGTCGCCGTAAAACAAACTCTGAAAGCGAACAGCAAAATCGCGGTGAAAACAATCGCCCAGATCATCGCCGCAAAGACACTCGCCGTAAGCAAGAAACACACGTAGAGAAAAAAGAATCTCCAGTAAATAGCAAGCTTGTTGAAGAAGGCAGCCAACTTGCTGCTGAAGCGAAAACAGAAGAACAAAAGCAGCAACGTACACCTAGACAACCTCGTGTTAAAGAGCGTCGTCAACGTCGTACGGTTAAAGGTTCGGTTCGCTCAAATAAAGGGTCAAAGCTAGCAGCTACAGAGAAAGATGTGACTGAACAGCAAAGTACTCAACCAGTAGCTCAAGATGTAACGAAAGCGCCAGTAGATGGTAACCAAGTAACCAATACTGCTGTTGATTTAACCTCACATGAGAACGAGCAAGCTCAACAACAAGATAATGGTCACAAACAAAAACGTAACCGTCGTTCACCTCGTCATTTACGAGCAAATGGCCAACGTCGTCGTCGTGGCAATGATCGTAGACCTAACCCATTCCGCTTAAGAAAAGGTGGTGTTGCATCTCCAGAGATGTCGATGGGTAAAGTTATGCCTAAATATGACTTGTATAAGCCAAAATATCGTAAGCATAACAATGAACATACTCCAAAGCTGGATGAAGTAAAAACTGAAGTGTTAATGGCTGCAGTTGCAACTCCTGAGGCTTCTATGGGTAAGATCATTTTACCGCTTTCAAAGGATTACTCACTGCCTGAAACAATAGCAGAGATCACTGACACTACCGTTGATAGTAATGTGAGCCAAGAAAAATCAGAAGCTAACTCTGTCGAGCTTTCTATACAGGTTCCTGTAGAAGTACCTGTAGAGAAAAGTAGTCAACATGTCGTTGTACAGAATGTGACAGCAGACCAACAAGCTACCGTTTCTGATGTAAAGACAACCAACAACGTAAAAGTAACTGCAAAGGGTCACGCAAGTTCAGCAATGACTAAAGCACCTGGTAGTTCTCAATTGAAAATGATTACGGTAAAATCTGCACCATTTAAAGCTGAGCTTTATAATGGCAAGGCAGCAGGTGCACTT
>JAOICL010000104.1 GCA_028131545.1 Vibrio sp.
TCTGTTTGGAGCCCTCACATATGTTTTTTTCAACGTTATCTCATTCCAATATAGGTGGCTCACACATTTGTGGTGAGTTAGCTGTTTTTTTAGCTGAGAATAAAAAAGAGTTTGAACGAAAATTGATCCCTGAACTGTCTCACATAGATGACATGGCTCATAACGTTAATGGTATTGAAATAAAGGGTGTATCGTATATTGATGGTGACCAATATCGACTCAGTTATTCTTTTGATTGGGAGATATTTTTAGGTTGTTCAGGTATACAGGAAACAGGTGTTGAACGAGGAAGTGTTTTATTCACACTGGATAAAAAGGGTATTATTGAGATTGACTTTCCGAATTATGAAGCACGTGATACTCGAGATGAATTTTAGAACGACATAAGCATATTTCGATATAACAAAAAGCCCCATTATAAAGCTTTACAATGGGGCTAGCGAATTCAAATAAAAGTTATTCAAAATAATATGTTAAGTCAAAGTTCAGTCTTGAAATAGGGGGGTTAAAAATCGACTTCGTAATTCACACTCATAGTACGACCACGGCCTGAGAAGTAGTAGGCATCGCTTTGACGAACTTGACTGAAGTAATTAATGTATTGTTCATCGAACACATTCTCAATACCCAATGCAATACGACCTTTTTCTTTAAAATCGAATTGAGTCGATAAATCAAATAAACCGTAACCATCGAAACTTTGTGCCGATCCAACGTCATTTTCTTCTTTAGATTCATCAAATAAATGATTGTATTGAATACGACCTTTTATTGTCTCTGAGAAAGAGTGATTAGCTGCAAGCATCAATCGGTCAGGTGAGGTATTACGTAAGTCCATTTTTGAGTCAACGCTGTTGTCACCATTCGTATCCACTTCACCTTCGATATGTGAGTATAAAACGTGTAGCATTGTTGAGTCGAACAACTGATACGTTGATGTTAACTCATATCCCCAAATTTCTGTTTTTTGGCGTTCAACTTCGTAATTGTCGCCATTAAGCACAAGATTAGCCCCATCTTCGGCAATAGAGATATAAGTCGTTGCACCCAATGTTAACTTATCGCCACGGAAATTAAAGCCCATTTCATAGTTATCAGTGACAACTGGCTTAGCCTCAGACATGGAGTTGAAATCAATCGGTGTATTAACCGAAGGGTCGTCACCCCAAGTACCACGTAACACACGGCCATAATCCGGTAGCCCAAAGCCTTGATTGAAACTAACAAAGCCACTTACTTTTTCTGTGAATTGGTAAATGCTGCCAATGTTAAAAACAGTTTCAGAATAGTCATTTGTGCCTCCGATAACATCATTGCTACCGTAGCCATATAAAGTCGTTGTATCGTCTACATTGATACTGATGTCTTCATGACGTACACCTGCAGATAGTCGTAAACGCTCAGTAACCTCGAAATCACCTTGAATAAATGGAGATATACTTTGGTATTCCATATCAGGTGTAACGTGTAGGTCAGTATTGTCTAAAGATTGAACGGTTTCATCATTTAAAAGATCAATACCAGCAACCCAGGTATCATCCCAACCAATGATATCGTACTGTTCTTGTGAGAGTTTTAATCCGGTTTTTTGCGATGAAATCACGCCTTGGTCGTCAGAAATGGTTTCAGTTGCTCCCTAATTAGCCTCACCATAAACGGCATCGTAGTTTTGGTAGAAAAGGTGCGCCGAGAATAACCCGTCATTCAGGTTATTATGAGAGTACTTCATACTGTACAGCTGAACTTCATTGGTAATGCTGTCGGAGTCTGGGGAACCTTTCTCAACGGTACCAGGGATACCATTTTCAAAATCGCCATTAACAGCGGTATAGTTATCATTACTTTCGAGTTCATATGTATTGACCATGAATTCTAAGCGTTGTTCTTGATGATCCCCGAAGTTATAACCTGTTTTCATAAAAACGTCGGTAGCTGTGCTGTCTTGTGTTTCACCTTGTACTGCGTTCATACCAATGGGGTTGCCTTCACCATCATAGTAAAGACCTTGTTGTTGCCAAGCACCAGATAGGAAAAGGTCGTAATCGTTTTCAAATTCACTCACGCTGTAATAGACTTTAGAACCATCACTGTCGTTTTTTAAAGCGCTAGTGTAACGAGTACCGACAGTTTGCTTCCAATCATCACCGTGTTTAGCACCTTTAGTCACATAGTTGATGATGCCGCCTGTCGCACCCATACCTTGCACAGCACTCGCACCGGCAATGACTTCAATACGTTCAATCATAGAAGGGTCGATAGTGTAACCATAACGATTACCATTGCGCAGAGGGTTGTTTTGCGGCACACCATCAACCATGATAAGTGCGGTACGACCCCGTAAATTTTCACCTTGGTTAGACAGCTTTTGACGACTTGGCGTCATACTTGGAACCATCGTAGCAATGACACTGGTTAAATCGTCAGAAATAATGCGTTGCTCATTTAACGATTCTTCTGATATCACACTGACCGCGCCAGGTATTTTATCTATATCTTGAGAATAACGAGTGGCTGAAACCGTCACTGTTTCAGAGTTAGTGCCATCATCAGCGAAAGTATTGAATATTGAAAGCGATAAAAGGGATACAGCAAAAGGGAGTGTTTGGACTTGCATTATAAACTCGACAACATTTGAATATAAATGCCAATGATAATGATTATCAAACTAATCATTATCCATGTAACAATGTTAGACACCTTAAGTGTGATCTGAGTCTCTTTTTGTGTAAGTTAGCTTATGATTAGCTGTACGTAGTTGTACGTCAAATAGGATTAAAATGATAGCTAAGATAGCTTAGGTAGAGAGTGGCGAATTAACAGTAACTTAATGCATTCCGCGTTCAATAGGGCAGCCTTTATCTTTACAGATGGATTCATCACATAAGCGACATGATCCGCGAGCATCCACGATGTCTGTTGTCACCTTGGTGAGTACCGTTTCTAAAATATGAGTCAGTTGGGATTGTTGCTCTGATGTTAAACAGTCTATGACTTCTAATGTCACACCTTCACGAATCTTTAATAGGTCTCTCGCGCGTTGTTCTCCTA
>JAOICL010000105.1 GCA_028131545.1 Vibrio sp.
TATCTTTAGAAACTATCGGACTTCCTTCAACTTCATAATTTCTACTTTCTGGATAATGTTTATCATCATCTTCTTTATCAGAACTTGATTTTTCTTTTGAATCCACATCACTAACATTAACATCATCTTCATCTTTTTCATCTTCATCAGAATCTACAGACTGTTTGTTAGCTTGAGCTTCTTTATCAGTAGCAGATGAAGGCGGTGTATTTTTAGAATCATCATCTTCTTTAGGAGTAACTAAATTATTTAAAGATTTATCTATTCCGTTGTTCATCGCTTTAAATTGAGCTACAGCACCCATTCCGAAACCTAGCATTAACGATTTTGCAAAATTCTCAAAGTCATTATCAAAGTTTTGACCTTTGGTGTTTGTTATATCCATAATCTGAGTCCAAACTCTACGAGAAAGCGGAACTGCAATTTGCCAAATTTGAATACCAACCACAAATACTGTTATGAATGATCTAGATATACTTTCTAAAACTGTATGATTGTAACCACTCCACATATTATCGTAAGTAGCACCACCGATCATTTCACTAGTTAAAAGTCTTGTTATCATAAAGTAGATAAATAAACTTGCACCTAAACTTACTACGACACTCTGACAAGCTCTAAAAGTATTCTTAAAGTCGATTGCTTCTAAGAAATCTTTTTCTGTATGTCTTGAGAAGAATACAAACTTCGTAACACCGACAATCATATCAACCCAGAATGTAACTGTAATAAGAACAGCAGGAACAATCATAAGTAAAAATGGTGCATACATTCTTAGTAAATCAAGTAGAACAGGAACTAGACTCATTACAAATGAAAAGCCAGTTGCAATAGCTGATAAAATTTCAATCGGTTTTATGAAAACTTCGTTACCTGCGTTAGCAAGGTTCAATACAGCACAGCCAACTCCGATAGGAGTAACATAGCGCACTTTACCAAATACACCCCCCAACGTATTTTCAAAACCTTTGTCAACCACATCACAAACGCCAGAGCCAAGAGCGACACCTTTTTCATACATCATAAGCATTTTAGTTTGCTCATACATATGAGAGTAAGAAGACATGTTGAGAGCTAATAAATTTGCACGACATTTACCATCGGCATAGATTGGACATTCACTACGTGCCATCTTTGCAACAGCTCCTTCAGCGTTGTCTTGTAATGCTCTAGCATCTTCAACAAAACTAAGTGAGTTAACTTCAAAGAAATTGCTAAAATCATATTTTAGTAATCCACGACCCGTAGCATCAGCTTCTAGAGTTTTGCTTTTCCCGTTCGTATTAAATTTTTTGAAATTGAAATAATATTGAGGAAGGTTAGTGTTGTAATTCACTAAAGATTCATAAGCCATTGCGTCTTGCAAAGTTGATAGAGCACCTGCAAGTTCTTGTTTAGAGTCAGTCAACACAGTGTAACTCTTCATAGCGTCTGTAAATGTAGGGCGAAGAGAGTTTAGGGCTTCAAGTTGAAGAGACTTATCTAGTTCTTCATCACCTAGTATCAAATCAAGACCAGCCTGGTTTCTCGCTGCTTGATAAATATCTATACTTCTTAACCTGTCAGAGATCATTGCGTCTAGTTCATCTACTGTCTCGTAATCACCACCTGCAACTATTGAACCGTCATCATTGAATCTGTAACAGTGAACATCACTTTTCAGACTAAACGAACCTGCATCTTTAAATTTAATAGAATCAGATTCAGCAATCATGTTGTTAAACCTAGTAGCGTAATCATCACGAGTTTGAAAACCTGCACCGTTGGTTTTAGCGCATTGAGATTCCAGTTCAAGTTTTATTGTTGTTCTAAGATAAGGTTGTAAAACGTGGTATCCCATCATTCGTTTTTCAGAAATTATTGAATCTTTTTCACCGCTTAAACTAAACCACTCAGCACCGTTGTAATGGTTAAGAGAGATTCCACGGTAAGCGATGTTCGCAATGTTCGTAAGTCCTTCAATTTCTTTATGATCGAATATGTCACCCATCTTCAATTTATGCATTTCTACAAGTTCTAGATAAGCGTCAGTCTTTGTATAATCAACACCTGTTAGTCTTGCTTCTTCTGCTGCATCTTGAGACATTTGAAGTTGTTCAGAAATGATTTCAGGATTGGTCGCTGCTGTATCTTCTGCTTTTTCAATTTCTAACATTAATGTTCCAACAAGTTTATTACCTATTGTTTCATACTCATCTTTCCAAGTTAGATCCGTTCCCATGTAAGTAGAGAAATTTGCAAGCATAAAGTTCTTAACTAAATTCGGAGTATTGAAAATTAATTTTGCAAGAATAACTGAGTTGCCGTAGTGATTAGGGTGACAATTATAATTCTTCGTTTCACCGCCAGAATTGAACTCGACTTCTGTAACGATTGAAGAAAAGTTTAGGTTCTTAATATGTAAACTTACTTCGTTGTCTACGACTGCATAATCTGTATAAGAACACTCGTTTATGTAATCTAATGCCTCTGCAATGGTAGGATTCTTTATGTCAAATCCCCATTTGTTGTAAGTAGTATCAATTTCTATTTTACTTCCCCACAGACTATCAAACGCTTCATTGTTTGAAACTATGTTGATCAATTCTATGTAGTGAAATAGTTGAGACATTGTAGTGCTGTTTTGTTGAATGGCAGGAACTAAGTCTGTTAATGGATCTTCACCAAGCTTTTCTATTTGTTTATGGTCAGAAGCGTTCCAAATGATTTGATTAGAAGCACCAACGTATTGAATAGATATGTATGTGTAAACTTTATCGAATCTTGAGATACCGATTGAGATCATTAAGATAAAAATCAGTCTTAAAATAATGGTAGGTGAAACGCTGCTGTATCTCACAACTCCCCAACCTGCTAGGAAGAAAAATATGATTCCGAAAAACTGACTGTATTGTGCTAGATCTAGAATCCAAGCCATGAGAATTGAACGACTATCCATATGCTCACTCGTTAACTCAGCGTTGCCCCCAAATGCTTGTATGATGTCAGAGTAGTGCATCACAATTTCAGGCGTTGCAATAGGGGCTAGAGCGATGA
>JAOICL010000106.1 GCA_028131545.1 Vibrio sp.
CAGTTGGACCTTTAGCTAATAGGTACGCATTCATCATACTTAACAGCAACAAGCGAGATTGTTTATTTTTTGCTTGTTGTATCAACATGGTTAAGTGTTGGTCACTGTGATCGGCTGGAAGTTTGGCTTTGTCTTTCTCTGACAGGTGAGAATAGCCATCGACAGAAAAGTAATGTTCAACGAGAGCTTTGAGTGTGTTGAGGCTACTTTTCATTTCGCCTTTATTGACCATACCTGGCGCGGTAACTAAACGCCTTGATGTATTATGAAGGCGCCTCTCTAGGCGTTCATGAAACGGTTGCGATGAGTTTTCTTGACTGTGACGTGCATCCTGAAGACGAATAATAGGATGTAAGGTCATTAATTCTTGAGCAAGCTTGTGTTGATCATGGAGTTGTAGAGTTTCTCCTTGTGCATCCAAAAAAGCATAGTGACTATTGATGGCATTATCGATTCTCGTTGCACTAAAACGATACAGAATCATACTCTCGTTATTCTGATTTTTTATCCATACGGGTTTAATTTTTCGGTAACGTCGAAGCGATCTTTCCTCTTTATGCTCGGTTACGAATCGTATGATGATCTGAAAATGATGGTACGGTGGATGAGATAGGGCATGATCAACGTGAAAGTCGTTATGAGATGGCTTATACAGAGATGCATTGGTTGGTAGCATGATAGTAAGTGCATCAAGTAAGGATGATTTACCCCACAGGTTTTCACCGATTAACGTTGTAAGGTGATCAAAGGATAGCGATAGTCGAGATATACCACGAAAGCCTGAGATTTCGACTCTATCTATTCGCATAGTGTCTCCTGTTTGGTGATACTCGATTAAGTATACACCTCATATTGAAATGTGGCTGTCATTTGTGCGTGGCATCATTTGTTCGTGAGACTATTTGTTAGTGAAACTACTTGTTAGTGACACTATGAATTTGGTGAACCACTATTTCTCGTTATACTTATAAAAAGAAATGATGAATCAGATGAGCTAAAAGGAGTGCTTTGATGAATAAATCGGTACGGATTACCATTGCCCATATCAATGATACACATTCTTATTTTGAGCCAACGCTCATTCAATTAGATCTAAAGACACACAATGAACACATTCGTCCCTTTGTAAGTACAGGGGGATTTGCTCGTATTACAACGCGTAAAAATGAATTAAAAAAGAAAGCTGCTTTACAAAAAAGAGGTTTTTTGTTCTTACATGCTGGTGATTGTTTTCAAGGGACTCTGTATTTTTCGTTATTTAAGGGGATGGCTAATGCAGATTTGTTGAATGCCATTCGTATTGATGCGATGACATTAGGTAATCATGAGTTGGATATGGGGAATGCTCCTGTTGCCGATTTTTTAGAGCGTATTGAGTTCCCACTGTTGGCCGGTAACTGGGATTTATCACAAGAAGATAAGAATAAGCCAAAGAGATTATCGGTTAAATCGAATATACATGCTTTCAATTCTAAGGCCCAACGTGCCAATTGGATTACGAAAGTGATCCAAGATGAACCGGTCGCTATATTTGGTTTAAGTTTGGATAAAATGTCGGATATCTCAAACCCCGATCCAGATACCCCTTTTATTAATGCACTTGAAGTGGCTAGAGCAACTATCGCAGCAATACATAAAGAGGGCATTAATAAGATTATTCTTCTTAGTCACCTTGGCTATGAAGAAGATAAAGAGCTCGCTGGTCAAGTTGATGGAATCGGCTTGATCATTGGTGGGCATAGTCATCGACTTCAAGGTGACCTATCGAAACTTGGGCTAGGTAAAGAAGAGGCCTATGGTGTCCATATAAAGGATACCTATGTTGTTCAATCGGGTTGTAATGCATTAGCATTAGGTCACTGTGAAATATCCTTTTCTAAGGACGGTAAGGTCACTGACTTCAAAGGAAAAAATGAACTCCTCTTTTCTCGAAAATTACATGTTGAAGCAACGCAGGATTTGAAAGAGACAGGCAATCATGACTATATGCCATATTCTCCTTCCAATGACATTATGCAATTATTGTATCATCATCCCAATGTGGCTATTTGTCGAAAAGACCCTCAAATACATCAATTACTTTGGTCAAAGTACATACCTAAAGTAAGAGCGCTACAAAAGCAGATCATTGCCCATAACCAATACGCTCGTCGACACGTAAGACTCCCTAAAGATATAAAGCAAGGGAAGGGGGGCAGTGATCTTGCGCCTTTCATTGCGCGTAGCTTTTATTACATGTTAAATAAGCAAGGTATATTGGTTGATTTCGCCATCCATAATGCAGGTGGAGTCCGCAGCTCCCTTAATTCTGGTAAAGTCACGGTAGCTGACATTACCGGAAATATACTTCCCTTTGCGGTTTCTATTGGTGTGTATCATGTTAATGGAGCCACGTTAAGGCTCATTATCGAAGGTGCCATTAATAATGCACTGAATAATGGGATTGAAGGAACCGGTACGGGTTCTTACCCCTATGCACATCACCTTTCATTTACGTATATTTCCGATGCCCCCCTTGGACAACGAGTTGAAAACCTCCTGTGGTTTAACGGTGATGATTGGGAAAAGGTGGAAGAGGATCGCATTTATGTTGGGACTTCTTCTGCGTATACGATGAAAGGAAAGGAAGGCTATAACGCGATTTTACAGCAAGTATCCCCGCCATTTATTTCTCCCTACTCTATGTCAGAGTGCTTTATTGAATTTCTACAAGATAATCCTGATGTACTTTTGTAATCCTTTTACTGCGGCTTGTAGAAAAGGTTATTTTTAGGTTTTATTTGATGGATTTATCTGTTTTTATCTTTTTATGGGGTGAAAATGTGACTTATGACAAACTCCGTACAAAGTTCAAACAAATCTATGACATTCATTTTGCCTATTTTTATATTATTTGACCCACGTTATCGAGGGGCGATTCGCACGCCTTGATAGGAAAATACAGAGTTCGTTTTAATGATGATAAGTCGTAAGCGAATAAGAT
>JAOICL010000107.1 GCA_028131545.1 Vibrio sp.
GTTTATACCAAGCGTTTTTTGCCCTTTATTCGGGTGTTAGCATTATAAGGAGGATCTCATTATGAATACGTCTACAAAAATCTGGTTAACTTATTCTGTATTTGGTTTGATTTTATCTGTAGCGATTACGATATTATTTGAAACCATTCCGAGTATTAGGTTTTTATCTAATGAGGGAGTAGTTTTTGGTATTATGTTCTCTGTGATGGGATTTTCTTTAAAAAAGCTTTCAGATCAGCTATCTGGAACGAATTGAAAATAGTGTAAATATGCTAACAAACTCATGAATGGGACAAAAAACGCTTGGCATTTTTCGTTCCACTTTAAATTATAGCCAAGCGTTTTTTGCCCTTTATTCGGGTGTTAAGTTTCTTGTGAGTATTTCATTATCAGAAGGTCACTGGTTAAGGGGGGTGGGTTGAAAGAGTTCGCTATAGGCATACTAGTCGTATTGATTCTTTGGTTATTCATGGATTCAGGTACTGACACCGTAGGAAAGCAACAATACGCTTTCGACGTAATGTGTGCGCTCGAAACAGATAGTGAAGCGATGCTAATTGAAGCTAGACGCATGGGGAAAAAGTTAGCTGATAACGGTATAGTCATGAATGACAGTGAAGTTGAAACCGCTATTAACCATTGGCTTCGTGTGTATAACGTTAATTCATACGAAGAGCTGACTGTGAACCCAGAGTTCATGATGGTTTGTAAGTATAATGCGTGCATGTATGAAGAGAAGGGCATGGAATCCTGTATTAGCGAAAAGGTAGATACTTGCTTTGAATATGGACTCAGTCGGAGCCAGTGTATTGGAAGGTAGGCAGGAGTTATCAGCATTAGTTGAGAAAGTCGAATCTTAACAAACGCTTCAACGAGGAAAAAATACGCTTGGCATTTTTCACTCCGTTCAAAAGTATAGCCAAGCATATTTTTCCCGTTAAGCGGGATGTTATAAGCTAAATGTGCATATGTTTTGTGGTCTTTGCACGAATAAGGATGCAAAATGATAAATATACAAAAAATATGCATGGGGCTAGGATCAGGCTTTCTAGTTGGCTCAATGGTAGATGTTTTACCACCTGATAAGTTTTGGTTTTTCACTATAGGTTTGGCTTTGATAAACGCGTCATACTATAGCAAAGGGAGCTTATTTGAGCGGCGAAGCTTTGACGAAAAACATTTTGGTCAAAACACCGAAAAGTAGGTGCATTCAAGTACATATTATTATGTAGTCCTTGAATAGCAATTGCAGTAGTTATAATTAATTTTCTTGTATTGTACTCGGGTGAGACAGCAAACTAATGGGTTGCTTTATAATCTGCTTTTTTATGTCGAACTACCTAGAGAATAAACATATAAAGCAACAAAAATCAAAACGCTTATAACAAGCCTATAAACTGGGACAAAAAACGTTCAGCATTTTTGGGATGGACAGTTTATACCAAACGTTTTTTGCCCGTTATCGGGGCGTTAGTAGGCAATCGGAGTGCAATACTTATATGAAAATTGATTATATAGATTCGGTTGAAAACATTTGTTGGGAAACTGTTTCTGAAATTATTGATTTAGTTGGCTGGGGAAAACGCTCTCCTGAGGATGTATGCTTATCCTTTGAAACTAGTTCCTATGTCATATTTGCTTACCATCAGGATAAAATCGTTGGGTTTGGTCGTACCGTAGATGATGGGAAGTTTTATGGTTTAGTTGTCGATTTGATTGTACACCCAGATCATCAAAGTAACGGAATTGGTCGCTTTATTCTAAAATCTCTTAAAAACTCATTAGAAGGGTATTCATTTACCACTTTAACTTCCGAGGTTGGTAAAGAAGGGTTTTATGAAAAGCAGGGGTGGAAAAAGCAAACTCGAAGCTTCATTTGGCCTCGGTCTGAACAACAACGTAAGCAGTTTACATAAGCCTACTAACAAGGCGTTTAAACGAAACAAAAACAGTGGGTTACGTTTCGCTTCGCTACACATTATAACCTACTATTTTAGTCCGCTTATTGCGGCGTTAGTTGGCAGGGTGACCATGTTAGAACATCAACTAGAAAAGTTAATTAGAAATACTCCTGAGCTAATGGAAACTGCTCAAGCATGTATTGAGGTTGGATTACCTGACTATTTCATTGCCGGTGGTTCAGTCACACAACTGATTTGGAACTCACTATCAGGTGAAAGGTCACTCAAGAACGTTAAGGACTTCGATATTGTTTACTTCGATAGCGCTAGTACATCTAATGAAGAAAGTTACAAAAGCAGAATTAACAGTATCGTGAAGCATGAAGTCTCAATTGATGTGGTAAACCAAGCACGTGTTCATGAATGGTACCCTTATAAATTTGGTCAAACTATACCTGCATATACAAAAGTAGAGCAGGGCATCGATTCTTGGCTATCTGCATTTGCGATCGGATTTAGGTTTAATTCACACGGTACCATGCGTATTTATTCACCTTATGGGCTAACTGACGCATTCAATAAAAGGGTAAAGCCAAATCCCATTGCAATGACGCGCGAAAACTACAATCAGATGGTCGATGGTTATCGTAAGCGTTGGCCTGACATTACAGTGGAACCTTGGGAATAGCTAACTAACAAACACTTGAACGAGGAAAAAATACGCTTGGCATTTTTCACTTCGTTCAAAAGTATAGCCAAGCATATTTTTCCCGTTAAGCGAGATGTTATGTACTGTGAGGCATTAAATGGATTTTCTGCTCTATAACTTTTGGACTAAGTTGTTATCGGTCTTATTACTTAGCTTTTCCATTGTTGGGTTGGTTTGGTTACCTTTACGAGGTGTGGCATTGACCAGTACATCATGGAAAGTGATTAGTTTAGTCTGTGTTGTTATTAGCTTGGCAGTAGGGGAATTATTGTTTAATGATAAATGGATAAATTTTATTTTCGAATCTGTTCAATGGGGTATTTTTGCTATTGCCTTATTGAGTTGGGATA
>JAOICL010000108.1 GCA_028131545.1 Vibrio sp.
GTTGAAGGGTTCAGACAATCGGTACCTTATGTCAATGCTCACCGTCATAAAACCATGGTCATCATTTTGGATGGAGAAACGATTTTAAGTGATCGTTTTGATAATATCATCAGTGATATCGCTCTATTACACAGCCTTGGTATCAAAGTTGTTCTCGTCTATGGCGCTCGCCCTCAAATTAATGCCACACTAGATAAGTTTAATATTACCACTCCTTACCATAAAAGAATTCGAGTAACTGAAGAGTCAACCTTACCTTTTATCATGCAAGCCGCTGGGGCATTGCAATTATCGATCACATCTAAGTTATCGCGCCGTCTTAATAATACACCCACGGCTAATTAATGTCATTAGTGGTAACTTTATTATTGCTCAACCTCTCGGAGTTGATGATGGGATAGACTACTGCCATAGTGGAAAAGTACGTCGCATCGATATCGATGGAATCAATCGAGCTCTCGACCAAAACAGTATTGTTTTGTTAGGTCCCATCGCTAGCTCAGTAACCGGTGAATGTTTTAATCTACATTCTGAAGAGCTGGCTACAAAAGTGGCCGTTAAATTGAAAGCCGATAAACTCATTGGCTTTTGCTCCGAACAAGGCATTATTAATGATCGTGGCGATGTATTAGCTGAAATCTTCCCACACGAAGCTGAACGCATCGTTCATAGGCATCATATAGATAACAGTTCCAATCTTATCCCAGCTTCAGTCCGCTTCTTAAATGCTGCCATTATGGCATGTCGAGCTGGCATCCCACGCTCTCACCTTGTGAGCTATCAACAAGATGGTGCTTTAATCCAAGAACTTTTCTCCATTGATGGTATTGGAACTCAAATTTGTATGGCGAGTTCTGAACAAGTACGTAATGCATCCATCAATGATATTGGAGGTATCCTAAATTTAATCAAACCACTCGAAGAAGAAGGTATTCTTGTTCGTCGCTCTAGAGAACAGCTAGAACAAGAAATTGAAAAATTTAGTGTTATTGATAAAGATGGATTGATTATTGGGTGTGCCGCGCTTTACCCCTATTCAGAAGAAAGCATGGCTGAAATGGGGTGCGTCGCTGTACATTCAGAATACCGAGATGGGAATCGAGGGTTAATTCTGCTTGAGCACATGAAAAAGCGATGTAAGTTGCAAGGAATTCAAAAACTATTTGTTTTAACAACACACAGTTTGCACTGGTTTAGAGAACAAGGCTTTATCGAAATTAATGTCGATGCTTTACCGACTAAAAAGCAAAATCTCTATAACTATCAACGTAAGTCTAAAATTTTAAGCACGATCATTTAGTTATGTCTTATATCTTTTCATTTTATCGTTTTTTAAAATGGGACTCACATCACTGTAACTATCGCTAAACCGCTATAAGATTGCCTTGTTGCTTTCTGAGTTGCAGTCTATATGCAATTCACTCTCAAGGAGTTCTCAGGAGCAGTACCAATAATAAAAACAAAGGTCCCTCAACCTACCCTAATGTGGCCAAGCAGCCCTATATAAATACAATAATTACTGCTGGCCACTTTATTTCTTCTCTTGTTTTTCCTTATTAGATCACTTTATACTGTCCAAAAATACAGTAAAGAATGACTAAAGGAATCACTATGCCTGTTATCGTTAAATATGTTGTCGAGCGAAATGGAGAAGAAAAAATGACTTTTACCTCAAAATCAGAAGCTGATGCTTATGATAAAATGCTCGATATGGCAGATGAGTTATTTGGTTTACTTGCACAAAGTGAGCTGGTAAACAATGAAGTAACTCAGGAAGAGTTAGCGCTATTTTTAGCTAAAAATAAAGAAGAAGTTCTTTATGCTTTAGGGGCTAAAAAACGAAAAGCTACCGTTGTAAAACCACAATTGGTTGACAATGATGATGAAGTTAGCGAAAACATCGCTTAACTTTATTGATACAGAGGTAGCTCAGTCTACCTCTTTAAACCCACTTTCTCCTTTATGTCTAATGTCCTTCCCTGTAACAAAATACACAATATACTCACAAATATTTTGACAACGATCTCCTACACGAGTCATTGCTCTTGCTGACCACATAACATTCAATATTTGAGGGATATCATCACTGCTCTCTTTCATACGTTCGATCAATTCTTTAGTTAGCTCATTACATTGATTATCCAGCTGTTCATCCAATTGATGCACCGTAGCCGCTGATTCCACATTCATACGTGCAAAAGCATCTAATGTTTTATGTAACATCGCAATAGCTTGCATGGTCAATGGCTCTAAAGATATCGCATAACTTTGCTCAGCAAAGCGATGTCCATTAAGTACCATTTTTGCAACACTAGAGGCAACATCACCGATACGTTCTAAATCCGTAATAATTTTTATAATAGAAATAATCAAACGTAAATCTCGAGCTGTAGGCTGTCTTCTGGCGATGATTCGCGCGCAAGATTCATCGATAGATAACTCCATATCATTGACGGTAGAGTCACTATCGACCACCTTTTGTGCCAATGAAATATTATTCTCTTTAATTGAAGCAATCGCATAGGATAATTGTTGTTCAACCAACCCCCCCATCGCTAATACTTGAGAACGAACAGATTCGATCTCATGGTTAAATCGCCCCGAGATATGCTGCCTAAAAGCTGTCGCTTGATATGTCTTATTCATGACTTTTATTATCCATATCGACCTGTAATATAATCTTCGGTTTTAAGATGCTGTGGAGCCGTAAACAATGTATCGGTATCAGAGAACTCCACAAGTCTCCCTTCATGAAAAAAAGCAGTATCATCACTCACTCTCGCGGCT
>JAOICL010000109.1 GCA_028131545.1 Vibrio sp.
AATTCAAAATTTAGAAGAGACCATTGGCTGCCCATTGTATGAGAAGAAGGATAAGAAAAGTCCTTTGGTATTTACCTTAGTGGGGGAGCAAGTAGTGAAGCAAGGTCGAGAGTTACTGGCAAAAGGGCAGGATTTGATTGATCTTGGCCGTTACTCTCAAGGGGATATTATGCAGGGCAAGTTACGACTTGGCTGTATCCCCACGATCGCGCCTTTTCTATTATGTGATTTAGTCAATCAAGTGAATGAAGACTACCCTCAACTGAATTTATTACTAAAAGAAGACACAACGGCCAATCTTTTAACGGCATTAAAGCACGGTGAGTTAGATGTGTTGATCTTAGCATTGCCGGTTGATATAGAAGGGATGCAAAGTCAAATCGTCGGACAAGATCCCTTTAAAATGATCATCAGTCAAACACATTGCCGTGATTTACCTCGTCCCTTTCGTTATAGTGATTTACCCGATGATTTTGTATTTTTATTAGAAAAAGAACACTGTTTAACCGAGCATGCCTTATCAGCTTGTCGCTTAACAGAAAAAGAAAAGATCAATCCATTTTCAGCGACCAGCTTACATACTGTGGTGCAAATGGTGGCGAATGGGATGGGAGCAACATTTGTTCCTCAGATGGCGATCGACCATGGTTTGGCAATGCATGAGAATCTTGTGGTGATCGATACACCAGAAGCAGAAGCTTATCGAGATATTGGTTTAGTTTGGCGTCCTAATTCTTCTCAAACCGCCACATTCGATAAATTATCGACGTTAATTACGACGATTATGAAAAGGGGTAAAGTCGTATATGAAAAGTAATATATGAAAACTAATAAAGAGTCATGGCGCGATTCGGCTATTATGGCATTTTAATGCCAGTTAAATGTTGTTTACAGCGAGTGCGTGCCGTAGAAAAGAAAGCTTGAATAAAAGGTTTGTTTTTTTCACTCACACGTACAGCAGCGAATAAGCGTCGCCATAATCCATCCTTCCCAAGTGGCATCGCAGAGATCATTCCTTGTTTCATGAATTCATCTATCGCCCAATTGGGTAATGACGCTACGCCTAAATCTGCAGAGACCATTTGAATCATGACAAGCGTATTATCGGCTTGCTTCCATTGCTTTGGTTCTACGCCTTTAGGTTGCATGAAATGTTTGACGATATCTAAACGTTGTTTGTGCACTGGGTAGGATAACATTAAGCTGTTCGCGAGATCGTCTGGCTCAATATATCGTTTTTGACTCAAAGGGTGCTCTGGTGAAGTAATGAGTTTGATCTCAAAATCAAACAAAGGCTCATAATGAATATACGATCGAGGCTGTATATCAGAGGTGATCACAAGATCGAGGTCACCTGTCATTAAGGCTGAAAGTGGATCGAACCCAAAACCAGAAGCAAGATCGAGCGTGACCTCTGGCCATTGTGTTTGGTATTCTTTAATGGATGGCATGAGCCATTGAAAGCAGGAATGACATTCTAATGCCATATGCAAGCGTCCGCCGCTTTCTTGCTTTAACTCTGATAACTCTGATTGTGCTTCTTGAATTAGTGGTAATACTTTTTCAGCAAGCCCCAGTAAAACATCACCTTCTGGTGTGAACTTAATCGGATTGGTCTTTCGTAAAAAGACGGGACTCCCCAGCTTTTTCTCGAGATCTTTTAGCTGGTGAGAAAGGGCCGATTGTGTCATATGCAAAGTAATGGCGGTAGCGGTTAGGCTACCACTGTCTTTTAAGGTCGCAATTGTTTTTAGGTGCTTTATTTCTATCATACACAATCATCTAAGGCATACAGGGATTTGGTCATGTTAGTATGACCGGTNTTTTATTAAATTGATACGCTTAAGCCACTTTCAATTCCAGTAGCTTCTCCGCTAAACATAGCTCCATGGTTGGCTTCAGTAGTTTATAGAGATGGATAGAGGCATCGATGTCTTTTTTACGGTTTGTTAAGCTTTCTATGTTTAAACCCAAAGGGACTCCGTAATCACTGCAACTTTGCAAAATGGTATTCAGGTTTTCTTGGCAGATTTTGATCGATTCCGTTAGGGTATGTTCGGAGTCGAGTAGTCGCCATTGTGTCGCTTCTGGCACGGCAATGCCTAGCCATTCCATGAATTCTAATGTCTTTTTGTTACCACAAGGTGCAAAAGTTAAAATAATACGCTTAGGCTCAACACCTTGTTGAGCACAATGACGAGCATAACGAGTAATCAAGTTAATAGTGGCTTGTACATCGTAAACCGCTTGGGAAATAAAATATTGGCAACCTTGATCCACTTTTGTGAAAAGGCGCTCGTGTTCATTTTTCTTTGAGGTATGTCTTTCCGCTATGGTGACTCCCCCTAAATGAATGTCTTTTTCAGCATGTTCTTTTAATGTGTTATAAGCATCTGACAGAGTGAAATTAAGTGTATTTTCCGACGATGGGTTACCCACCAATACTAAATGATCAAGGTGGTATTCTTTGGCTTCTTCTAACCATTGTTCAAACTCAGCTTTGCCTCGCTGAGTGACACTTTTATAAGTAATGGTCGGTTTCTGTGTTAGATGTTTAATGTGTTGGCTATAAACACGAGAATCAATTGTATGCTTAAAAGGGAATGGACGGGGTACAGAGGTTCGAGTACTTTCATCTTGAATATCGTAGATAATGGTTCCATCGTATTCTAACTCAGAAAGGCGCGCTGAAAATTTATTGGCGATATCTAAAACAGTATCAGGATCGGTACCTACCTTTGGTGGAGTGGTACCGATAAAGTAGACGCCTTGATAAG
>JAOICL010000011.1 GCA_028131545.1 Vibrio sp.
CTTACCACGCTTTTATACTTCAACTCATCCTCTAATAATGGAGCAAATGTTGAAACCAATACTGAATCAACTCAATACGATTTTTCTCGGTTTGATGCTTTTATGCAAGATGATATTGATAATGGCTTCCCGGGTGCAACGGTTGGTGTTTGGTATAAAGGCGAAATCATTAAGCTTGGGGCCTATGGCTACAAACAGATTCATGATGAAAATACCCCAATGCGTGAACTAGGAAGCACTGATCATAATAATGAACCTAGCCTTCCAGCAAGCGAACTTGATCCCGTCACTGCCGACACCATCTTTGGTATTGCGTCTAATTCAAAGATGTACGGTACGGTTTATGCGATTCAGTACCTCATAACACAGGGTAAGCTTTCACTGGATGATAAAGTATCTGATCATTTAAATGGTTATGCTGATGCTGAAAACGCTGAAGCAACAGGTAAAAATGCAATGAGCATTCGCGATTTGCTTTACCATACCTCTGGTCATGCACCAGTGAATGACTTCCACATTGGTGAAGAAGGTGATGAATTTTATTCACAGGATCGTGCTCGCACTCTCGAAATTATGAAAAAGGTACCGCTTGTACATGATCGTAATACCGTATTTGCCTATTCTGACACTGGATTTATGCTACTTGGTCAAATCATTGAAACGGTTACAGGTAAGCGTCAAGATGTGTTTATGCAAGACACATTCTACGGGCCAATGGGGCTAACACATACCGGCTACAAACTGATGGATAGCCCAGCTAATGGTATTTCGTATTCTATCGATCAATTTGCAGCGTCTGAGACTTACGGTAATACTCGTGAAGGCCAAGTGACTTTCAACAACATCCGTACAGAAACCATTCGTGGTGAAGTCCATGATGAGAAAGCTTATTACTCAATGGGTAGCGTAGCCGGCCATGCGGGTATCTTATCGACTGCAGAAGATATGCTGAAGCTTATGTCTCTTATGATCAACGACGGTGAATATGCAGGTGTACAATACTTCTCACCTGAAGTTATTGCTGAATTTACCGCTCCCAACCCTACAAGCGTCCCTAACGCTTCAGGGACAGATACTAATATTGGTTACGCCCTAGGTTGGAACCATAATGAACGCTTCAATAAGTCTTGGTTATTTGGTCCTTATGCAAGCGAAACGACCATTGGTCATTCTGGCTGGGTCGGTACGGCAACATTAATTGACCGTGAAAATGATCTTATGATTGTTCTTCTATCAAACAAGAAGAATTCACACATCAAGATGGATTGTGGTCATGATATCTGTGGTTCATTTGAAATGGATAAAGCCCCGATTGGTGACTACGATCCTGTCATGGATGAAGTATACAAAACATTAGGCTTGCCACGTTTAAAGCCTGAAACTCACTAAACCCCATGAAAAAGGATTAGTGCCCTAAATGGCGACGTTTTTTAAGCGTCGCCATTTTTAATTACCTGTAGACTCCGTTGAGTTGTAGTCGCTCAATCTCCCTGACGAGTTATCGTGCAAGTATTGACCACTTCTGTTATTATCCTGCGCCTGTGAATTCATCGGTAACTTAATAAGGTCGTAATATGGAGTGTCGTTTAGGATGTGGTGCGTGTTGTATCGCACCAAGTATCAGCTCATTAAATAAGCCGGCCAATGTACGGTGTCAGTACTTGAATGATGAGAACTTGTGCTCTATTTTCGGTAAAAAAGAACGCCCAGCGGTTTGTCATCAGTTTAAAGCTGAACACAGTATCTGTGGTGATACTAATAAAGAAGCCATGGATAATCTGATTTATTTAGAGAAAATTACGTAACGCTCAGTTTCTATCTGGTCGTAAAAAATAGCATAAAAAAAGAGAAGCGATGAGGCTTCTCTTTTTGGTTTCAGTGACTGATATTAACTCAGTTTCTGTCGGCCGATCAGTGAGTGAGATAGCGTTGTGCCATCCACCAGCTCTAACTCTCCGCCAACAGGGACACCATGTGCAATACGGCTCGCCGGCACCTCAAATTCTTTACAAAGACCAGCAATGTATTGTGCGGTGGCTTCGCCTTCTACCGTCGGGTTGGTCGCAAGAATAACCTCAGTGATCCCACCCGCTTTTAGACGGTAGGCAAATGTATCTAAACCAATATCGCTTGGGCCAATACCATCTAGAGGGGATAAATGCCCCATCAGCACAAAGTAGCGACCCGAATATTGTCCGGTAGCTTCAACTGCTGCGATATCAGATGGACTTTCAACCACACAAAGCAGACCGTTGGCCACTCGCTTGGGGTTGGTACAGATAAAGCATTGCTCTTCTTCGGTAAATGTACGACATTCCGAACAGTGCCCAATCTCTGTCATTGCATGACTTAATGCCTCAGACAGTTGAAGCCCACCTTTTCTGTCCCTCTGTAACAAATGAAAGGCCATACGTTGAGCTGACTTGGGGCCGACCCCAGGCAGGCAACGTAAGGCCTCCATCACATGTTCCAGTGCGTAACTGGTTTTCATTAAAATGGCATTTTCATGCCTGGTGGAAGTTGCATTCCGCCAGTAACTGAGGCCATTTTTTCTTTTTGTGTTTCTTCGACGCGACGAGCTGCATCATTGAATGCCGCGGCAATCAGATCTTCCAACATTTCTTTTTCGTCTTCTTCCATCAGGCTATCATCGATATCAACTCGACGTACGCTGTGGCTGCCCGTAATTGTTACTTTAACAAGGCCAGCACCTGACTCACCTGTTATTTCCATATTCGCGATTTCTTCTTGAAGCTTTTGCATACGCTCTTGCATCTGCTGGGCTTGCTTCATCATGTTGCCCATACCACCTTTACCAAACATAATCTTCTCTCTACAGGTCAGTCTATTATTTCAATCAATACACGATGTGCATGACTCAATATAGGGTTTGTATCAATGAATACACTATTGGGGTTATCGCTACCACTTTCAAGACATAGAACCAATTTATCTCTCTGTTTGCTGCTATCAACAGCAATCTGGTCCCCCGTATTAGATAGGTCGGATGGAGTCGATATCCAACGTCGCGCCAAATTGGCGTTCTAAAAATTGAACCGCTGAATCGTCTCGCAATCGTGTAATCGCACGACTCAATTTATCTTGGTACAACCGTTCCCTAATTTCTAACGGAGTCTCCCCTTCTGAACCTAACTGAACATGCAGTTGAATCGGTTCATTTAAGTGGTGACTTAATGCGTTTTGAAGCTCTTCTTGAGCTGCTGGCTTATTTAAATGCGCTTGCTTCTCTCGAAGCGTTAGGTAGATATTCCCACCTTCTTTTTTAAAGGACGCATTTAAAGCAATCTGTTCAACCAATTTGGCCGTTGTAAGGTGCGTGACCGTATCAGACCAAGCATCTAACTGGCGCGCTTCTTGTACCAGTTTTTGTGTCATCTCGGGTGTTTTTTCATGTTCCAGCGCCGATTTTATCTGTGTTGGCGTCAGCTCTTTCTTTTCCGCGAGTTCTGATTTTACCGCTGGTTTCGAAGGCTTCCACTGATAAGGTTCTGCCGATTCAACAGGAACGGTAGAGCTGACCTCATTGTATCGAGGTCCTGCCGGTGAATGCCTGTTCTCTTTCGGGTACACCGTTGGCGATGATTCAGACTGAGGAGCAGGTATGATTGAGTTACGCTCAATCTTTCGACTCGCGATACGATCGAGTACCGATTCGTTACCTAACTTTTTTCCATTATCAGTGCCTCTCGACCCTTTGTGATCAATGGAACCTACATTTCCATGAGAAGACGCATTTCTCTGAGAAGAAGTCCCCTGAGAAGACATATTCCCATCGTCGGGTTGTCGCATACCCTTTCGATGTGAACGAAGTTGATTTCTTAGCTGACCGATAGAAGGAGGTGCACTTCGCTCTGGTATGGATTCAAGCTTGCTCGGTTCTGGATATGGCTCATCTCTTACAGGCGCTTGTTCTGCTTGTGCTTGCAAGTATTCCGGTGGCGGTGTCGAGTAATCTGGCTGCGAACTCGGGTATTCAGGCTGATCGTTAAATGTGTCTACGGGTGTCGTTGATATCGTTTGTTGATTTGGTGCAACAGACTCTTGCGGCGCAGCTGGATCTGGTTGAGGAGCCGATGCAATAGATTCAGGTTTAGCCGTAGTGAGTACACTCGAAACATTCGCCGTGCCTGGCCTAAATGCCAACATACGTAACAAGATCATCTCAATCGCTACGCGATCTGACGGGGCTATGGCGATTTCTTGGCGACCTTTAATCGACATCTGGTAATACAACTGTACGTCTTGAGGCGTTAACTGAGCAGACAAAGCTTTTATCTCTTCTGAGTTCGCTCCTTCAGCTAAGGTATCAGGTAACATTTGATGCATTGCGATAGCGTGCAGCTGCTGCGCTAACTGCGATAATGCGCCATCCCACTCAACCCCATTTTCCGATAATTGATTCACGACCGCCAGCAACTCAGCGGCATCTTTTTTCGCAATCGCATTCAGCAGGTGTAAAGCATGGTTGGTTTCTAAGGTACCGAGCATTTGATGAACGCGATCAGACAACACTTGCTCATTGCCGAGAGCAATCGCTTGATCGGTTAAACTCAGTGCATCTCGCATACTGCCATCGGCAGCACGAGATAAAGTATCAATAGCCCCTTCTTCAAAGGGAATCGATTCCTTATTCAAAACCTGTTGCAACTGGGTTGCAATGTCATGTTGACGTATGGGTTTTAAATGAAATTGTAAACAACGAGAAAGTATCGTGACCGGTAACTTTTGAGGATCCGTCGTCGCTAATAAAAATTTAACGTATTCTGGTGGCTCTTCTAGCGTTTTCAATAAAGCATTAAAACTGTGCCTAGACAGCATGTGAACTTCATCGATCAAGTAAACTTTGAAGCGAGAGTGGGTTGGCTTATATTGAACGTTATCCAATAGCTCTCGAGTATCTTCTACTTTAGTCCGTGACGCCGCATCGATTTCAATCAGATCAAGCGCGCGCCCTTGGTCAATTTCTTGGCAGGAATGACATTGCCCACAGGGTGTGGATGTAATGCCGGTTTCACAGTTCAATCCTTTGGCTAACAAGCGCCCTATGGTGGTTTTACCGACGCCTCGTGTCCCACTAAATAAGTAAGCATGATGTAAGCGATTTTGATTCAGTGCATTTTCTAGCGCGGTCAATACATGCGCTTGACCAACGACTTGATTAAACTGGGAAGGTCTCCATTTCCGAGCTAAAGCCAGATACGCCATTACATTATCCTATTTAAATTCATCATCAACGAAACACGCTCTATTTAACCATAAGCGCTATAAAATTCATAACTCGATTACACTTACGTTATGAGGTTATCGGTCCTACCTTAAAACAAAAAACTCCACCCAAGTACATTCTACTTAAGTGGAGCTTTTCAATACAGAATCGGTTTAGTGGCCAGGGAAGTCACACAAGCTGTATACCTTCAAGCCTAGACCTTTCAGTTTTTCTTCACCACCGATATCTGGAAGGTTGATGACAAAAGCGGCATGCTCAACGTCACCACCTAGCTGACGAATCAAAGATACCGTTGCTTCAATCGTGCCACCCGTTGCTAATAAATCATCAACAACCAACACCTTATCACCTTGCTCAATCGCATCGGTGTGAATCTCTAGTGTATCAGTACCATATTCAAGTTCGTAACTCTGCCCAATGGTGGCTCTTGGTAGCTTGCCTGGCTTACGTACAGGAACAAAACCGACGCTTAACGCTAAAGCCAGCGGAGCACCAAATAGAAAGCCACGAGCTTCAGTACCGACGACTTTAGTGACGCCCATGTCTTTATATTTTTCAACAAGTAAATCAATCGTTGCCTGATAGGCTTTGGCATCTTCCAGTAAGCTGGTGACATCACGAAATAGAATGCCCGGTTTTGGGTAATCTGGAATGGTTTTAATGCTGCTTTCAATCAGGTTCAATTTATCTTTATCTGCCATGGATTCCACTTAATGGTGTTAGGAGGTTTATGAGGGTAATGCTAGCGAGCTTTTCGTTACTTAGCAACTTTAGTTTGAGCCCCTTCAGGTAATCGCCATAGCCAGATCGCTAGGAACAGAAAGAGGACGAATAAAAACACTTTCAGCCAAATAGGGTCAACAAGGTAAATGGAGAAACTGAAGCTCACGGTCATCATGACAATGGCTTTTTTCTTAATGGGTCTTTCTATGGCTTTGTTCTTTTGCCAGTTAAGCAAAATAGGGCCAAAAGTTGAATGGTTTTGTAGCCAATGGCTCATTTTAGGGCTGCTTCTGAGAAAGCATGCCCCAGCAAGAATAACAAAAGGAGTTGTTGGTAATACCGGAAAAAAAACACCAACAACCCCTAATACAAGAGATAAACAACCCAATATCATTAAAGCAAGCTTTATCCCTTTGCTCCTTAATGTCATATTTGTCCTTATTCGTCGCCTTTAAAAGAAGTGAGTCAGTTTACACTTTCTTGAGTGCAAAACGAAAGTTATACAGGCCTAGTGCATTTAACGTTAAGGTGTTAAAGGCGGTAACTGGGTACTGTTTTATCACATGTTCAACTTGAGTTTCACCTAACCTTGGTGTGCCATGCATAACATGGTTAGACAACTTATCTTGGGTTGATTCCCATTGGATATCGAGACCTGCTGGCAATATTTCGACTGTTTGCCCCACAAAGTCGACAACGCCAAGTACCGCTTTAACGGGCTGAGCACACTCTAAACCATGAAACCCTTTCGTAATGACATGGTATAAATCGCTCATTTTGACCGTATCTTCTTTTAGATTTCGCATGTAGTCATGGAATAATGCTCGTATCATCAAGGTTGATGCGACCGACTCACCATTATGATCGCCCTTCTCGCTCTCACTATCCACCAGATAAAAGGCCAATTGCCCATGCATTAACCAGGTGTAGTCAAAGATCAACGGCATCGACTCAGTCGATTGCAAAATACGGTAATTACTTTGCCACACACCTTGAACGGAATCTTGTTCAGGTAACAGAGCTAATAATAATTGGCGAGCAATATTCGGATTTTGTTGTAAATACGTTAGGTGCCAGTGTAACTCTTTTTCCCCAGGTAATTCGCCATCATCGACACCAAACCAAGCAGTTGAAAAATCTTGTACGCTGCAGTCGGTATCTTCTGTCGCTTCAAATGTTTCCGAAATCGATTGGGCAAACTGTTTGTATTCCGTGATGGGTTTGGTAATAAAGTCTTTAATACCCAGTTTGAGTGCTTGAGCCACATCGGATAAGTTTTCGGTCGCTGACACAACCACAACAGGTAATGATGGATATTCGTGACTGATCTCTTCGACAAGCTCAAGTCCACCCAATAGTGGCATCGCAATATCGCACAAGACTAAATCAATGGAGTGATCACGCAACACTTTCAACGCTTCTATTCCATTTTCAGCTTCAAGAACAGTATATCCAATTGATTCAAGGAAAGAACTCGCCACATGACGGAAGATATCATCGTCATCAGCGATTAAAATGGTTTTATTTATCACTGTATTTGGGGTGTCCAAATACTCTTCATATCTGTGAGAACCTAACATCATACTTCTCCTCTCACTGGGGTTATTGAAACGTTGACTCTCCTTCATCCCTGTCGTGCATCACACCCCCTAAAGGTAGCGTTAGCCATGCCGATATACAAATTACAACAAGAGGATTTTTACCCCTATCCACGCCTTAAATTTATAAATCCATGATAGATATGATGTTTAAACCGCTATTTTTTACATAAAAAAAGTCCGGTAAAAACCGGACTTCATACGAATTAATAACACCTCTTTATCAGCGTCATATTCCGCTACTATAGATATTCAACAAATTTCTTAATATCTCTATTAGGTACTTTTGCTGGTGTACACTCTGGCGTACCAAGATATAAGAAGCCGACGATTTCATCCTCACCTTCTAAACCAAACGCCGATTTCACCATAGGATGGAACATCCAATGACCTGAACGCCAAAATCCTTGGAAACCCTGAGCGACGGCAGCCATTTGCATCGCCTGAGCCGCGCAACCTGCTGATAAATGTTGCTCAATCGCAGGCACTTTATCATGTGGCTTCACTTTCGCTATCACCGTGATCACCATTGGTGCTCTAAATGGCGCTTTGCTTAATTTATCAATGACCGCTTGTTCGCTATTATCCGATTTCGCTGCTGCCACTAATATGTCTGCCAGCTTCTGTAATCCTTCACCTTCAGAAATAACAAAGCGCCACGGCGTTAAATTGCCATGATCTGGCGCACGCAAGCCCGCCTTAACGATGTTTTCTAAAACCTCTCCTTGCGGAGCGGGTGCCGATAGCTTTGCTATGGAACGACGATTTAATAACAGCTCTAAAGCGTCCATTTCTTATCCTTGTAATTGATGTTTTGATTCACTGTAACACGATGCCTCATAACCATATCTCTACCATCAAAAAAAGTCATCAATAGATTGAGAATATTTCTCATTATCGTTACTTATTACCGTTATTTATTTTCGAAAACTCATTAATAAAAGCTTTCCTGTGATTGAGCTCTTCGCAATAATCCATCACAAGGTGCAAAGTGGCGGCCATATTTCACACTGTGTTTCTCCATCTCACTCACGACTTGTTCGATCCCCATGGCGTCCATTAATCTGAACGGCCCTCCAGTAAATGGTGGGAACCCGATTCCAAAAATAGCACCGATATCGCCATCCCGTGCACTTGCAATAACGCCATCATCGAGACAGCGAACGGCTTCATTAAGCATTGGGAGTAGACAGCGCATGGCGATGTCTTTTTGGGAGAGAGCGGATTTTGGTGTCACATTCAGTAATGTGTAAACACTTTTGTCGACCTGTTTACTCTTGTTTCGCTTACCGGGTAAGACATTAAACAAATCGACTTTGGATGTCTGATACAGGTAGAAGCCTTTATTCGATTTACGCCCTTTACGTTCATCTTTTAGGAGCTGTTCAAAAATATTATCCGGCGCTTTGAAACGCTCTCCCAATTCATTGACTAATATTGGAGTGATTTTTGCACCGATATCCACCCCCACTTCATCTAAAAGCGTTAAAGGCCCAACGGGAAATCCATCATTTAACAGAGCTTCATCGATATGCTCTACAGGTTCACCATCCAGCAAGCATTTGATGGATTCATTCATGTAAGGCGCTAAAATTCGATTAACATAAAAACCCGCACTGTCTTTTACGACGATCGCCGTTTTACCTTGCTTTTTCGCCAACTCTAAGGTGGTCGCAATGACTTTATCCGATGTGCCGACATGCGGAATAATTTCAACCAGAGGCATTTTTTCAACTGGGCTAAAGTAATGCAATCCGATAATATTTTCAGGGTGCTTGGCTTTTTCAGCTATTTGGTGAATGGGAATAGAAGATGTGTTCGTCGCAAAGATCACTTCTGAATGACAGTGATTTTCTATATCCACGACCATCGACTGCTTCAAATTAACGTCTTCAAATACCGCCTCAATCACCATATCGATATTCGCAAAATTTCGATACTCAACCGAGCCACTTAAGGAATGCATCATTGATTTGACTTGGGCTGGTTTAAGTACGCGACGTTTACGCAACTTTTCCAATAATTTAAAACTATATCGATGAGCATTCAGTACCCCATCAGGGCTCACATCTTTGATTCGTACTGGGTATTTCGCTTTCGCGAGAGTCACATAACCAATACCGGCTCCCATTAAGCCACCGCCTAATACAGCCACTTTTTTCAATGGTTTTGCCAAAGAAGCTTGGCTTTCTTTTTTCATTTCAGTGGTAGCAAAGAAAAGGCCTCTCAACGCTTTTGATTGTGAGCTCATCACCAATTGACCAAATTCCATTGCCTCTCTTTCGAGCCCCGCAGCCATACCATGATCTAAACCATGCTTTATGACCGCTAATATAGAATCAATCGCAGGATAATTACCACGGGATTTTTCAAACGCTTTTTTTTCCGCTTGAGAGAAAATGAAATTTCTTGATAATGCGGTTTTTGAAACCAATTCTTTTACCGGTTGATACTCTCGCTTCCCTTTTTCTAATTGCTCTTTCGCAGCACGAGATAGCACCGCTTGTGGAACCACTTCATCCACAATATTGAGTTTTTTAGCTTTTTTAGCCCGTTGCTGCTTACCTGTTAAGATCATTTCAAGCGAAGGAAGTAATCCGATCAATCGTGGTAATCTCTGAGTGCCTCCTGAACCGGGTAATAACCCGAGCTGTACCTCTGGTAACCCTATTTTTGTCTTATCATGATCCGTTGCCACACGATAATCACAGGCAAGTGCTAACTCTAGACCTCCTCCTAAACACGCTCCATGGATAGCGGAGACCACTGGAAATGGAAGTTCCTCAATTTGTGAAAAGATGTGCTGCCCTTTTGTGGCGAGAGCTTGGGCTTCTTCCGCACTCTGGCAAGCATCAAGCATACGAACATCAGCACCCGCAATAAAATTATCGACTTTGCCTGACTGAATAACGAGCCCTTTTAAGGTTGAGGCGTTCTCTCTTAGGATCGTGAGAATTTGAGTGAAATCGTCTACGAAGCTGGATTTCAACGTATTCATTGACTCACCTGGCACATCCATCGTGAGCCACGCAATCTTCATGTTTTGGTGTTGTGTTTGACTCTCATCATAAGGAGTGAAGGCAAGCTGAAATACCGTTGAATCTAACTCTATCAATTGATGTTCGTTCATTATTCCGCCTCCAAGACCATTGCTGCACCTAATCCACCCGCAGCGCAGGCGGTAGTTAACGCTAACCCGCCTCCTCGGCGACGTAATTCATTTAAGGATTGAGTAATCATCCTTGCACCCGTTGCTGCAAATGGATGGCCATAGGCAATGGAGCCTCCAAGGACATTAAACTTGCTCATGTCTACCTCTCCTATGGCTTCATCTCGCAACAACTTCTCCTTAGCAAACTTGGTCGAACCAAACATTTTGAGATTGGCGAGAGCTTGTGCCGCAAAAGCTTCATGCATATCGATGAGATCTAAATCTTTCAGCGTGATACCCGCTTTATCTAACGCCAGTGGTGTGGCATAAGAAGGCCCCATGAGCATGTCTTCCCATACATCTATCGCACTGAACGCAAAAGAACGGATATACCCTAGAATATCCAACCCTAAATGTTTGGCCTTTTCTTCACTCATCAATAATACGGCTGCAGCGCCATCAGTTAGGGGAGTCGCGTTGGCTGCCGTGACGGAACCAAAACGTTTATCAAAGGCGGGCTTCAATTGAGCGTAACTGTCTAAGTTAGAGTCAAAGCGAATGTTGTTATCTTGATGAATCCAAGAGTGATAAGGCTCAGGGTACGCCATCATTACTTCTTCATTGAGGTGACCCGATCGCCATGCTGAGGCGGCTCGTTGGTGAGAGTGATGTGCAAAGAGGTCTTGCTCTTCACGAGAAATACCATGGCTTTTCGCCATTTGTTCGGCAGTTTGCCCCATAGAAAGCCCAGTTGAGTATTCGGCTATCGGTGGTGGTACAGGAAGCAGGTCTTTGGCGCTTAGCGTTTTTAGTAAAGACAGCTTTTGAGACAGTGTTTTTGTTTTACTCAGTGATAATAATGTCGCGGCTAATTTTTTAGAGACGCCTATCGGTAATACTGAACTCGAATCAGCTCCCCCTGCTATCCCACAGGATATTCGTCCAGAGGCGATACTTTCAGCAACATTGGCAACCGCTTGAAAGCTGGTTGCACAGGCGCGAGTTACACTGTACGCATCCGTTGAGGTAGGCATTCCTGTTCCTAATACGATTTCTCTCGCAATATTCGGAGCCGCTGGCATTTGAACGACCTGACCAAAAACCACTTGCTCAATCCACTGAGGATTAAGTTGATCACTCCTTAACATTTCAGCAATTAACATTTGACCTAAATCGACCGCAGCCAAATGTTTAAAGTCTGTGTTTTGTCTGACAAAGGGAGTTCGTAAACCAGAGACGATCGCGACTCTGTTCCCTGATTGCGTTGATAATGGCATTTTGGCTCCAAGTCTTAGCAGTATTATTAAAAAGTATATACAGACTGATTATTAAATACCCACTTAACCGTGAGTCACCCACCCTTATGTTGAACTGCATTGACAATGCTGAATCCAATTAAGCCTTACATTACCACCACAGTGCTCGCCATGATTACCCTACATCATGTCTATTTTTGAGATCATCATACTGATTAATACCCGTATCCATGATAAAGTTGATCCCTTAGCGACTCGCTACCTCTGTGTTCATCACTCAGAAAATAGAATAAATACAATAAATAGAGCAGTGTGGAGGCTCTTGTGTCAATAATTAACTTTTTTGGGAAGAAAAAGTCTAATAGTCAGGTCAACTCTGATATAGACAGACAAAAAAAATACGAAACCCTGGTTCGAGCGTATCATCGAGATCTTTACCGCTATGCTTATTGGCTATGTAAAGACGGAACGATTGCTGAAGATTTAGTGCAAGAAACGTGTTTACGCGCTTGGAAATCACTCGATAGCTTACTCGATGAAAAAGCCGCTAAATCATGGCTTATTACGATTTTAAGACGTGAAAATGCACGTCGATTTGAGCGTAAGCAATTTGATCTTGTTGATATTGATGATCATAGTGATGACACCTATACCAGTGACGACCCGCACCATCAATCAGAATGGTTGCAACAACAAATATTGAGCCTTGATGTCGAATATCGAGAGCCGTTATTTTTACAAGTGGTCGGCGGATTCAGCGGTGAAGAAATTGCCTCAATACTGGATCTTAATAAGAATACAGTAATGACGCGTCTGTTTAGAGCTCGTAACCAATTAAAAGAGTTACTGGAATCTGAAAACGAATTAATAGGACAAAAAAATGGATGAATTAGAATTTCGTAAGCAAATTTTATCCGATCCTAAATACCGAGATGCGGATATAGAGCAAGCGATAAAAGACAGTCATACAAACAAAAAGTTGAGTGATGACGCTTTAGATATCGATAAGCGTATTTCACAGGCAATGAATGTTGATGTGCCTGACGACCTTGCTGATAAGATTTTATTCTCACACAATGCCCAGCAAAGTGCTGAAACGAATAACGTGATACGCCCAAGTTTTACTAAACGTGCGATGTCAGTTGCTGCATCAGTCGCATTTGTAGTGGGTTTACTCGCTGGACAGCTAAACTGGGGAAATGTCGTCGTTACACCCGCCCATGCAAGTATTGCTGAAGAAGCGGTTAAACATGTTAAGCATGAAGCGGCGTTTACCAGTAAAATGAACGAAGGTGCTTCAATTCAACAGGTTAACTCAAAGATGTCTCCCTTTGGGCATTCTGTGAAAGGCAGCTTCCCTTATTCTATTTCTTACCTTAATCATTGTGGATTTGGCGGTGAGCACGCGGTTCATATGATCTTTGAAGGAAAGAAAGGCAAAGTGAATATGTTTTTAACCGGCATGAACGCAGATAAGCCTGAAAACTTCATTGAAGAAGGCATGAGTGGGGCTATCGTTCCTATCGATGATCGCAGCTTAATCTTTGTTGGTGAAGAAGGCGAGAATATGGATGAGATAAAAGCACAAGTACTCAACGCAATGAGTATTCATATCTAATCCCCTCCTCACTAAAAATCTTCTAGCCTCATCGCAAATATAGCGATGAGGCTTTTTTATATCACATTTTCAACAATTTATTACTTGAACTCTCCTATAAAATACTCACATTTTCTCAAGCTGTGTCTAAACTTACCTACATAGACAACAAAGAGCGTGCTCATTCCATAGATCAAAGTTCGCTGTAGGAGAAAGAAACATGAATAAACGACACCAATTAAATAAGACATTACTAGCCCTTAGTATTGGCGTTGCTTCGGGATTGGTTTCTCAGCAGTCAATGGCCGCTGGCTTTCAATTGAATGCCCAATCTGCAACCGGTATTGGTCGAGCTTTTGCGGGTGATGCGGTTATCGCCGATAACGCTTCAGTGATGGCGAGAAACCCAGCTGCAATGAGTTTATTTGATAAAAAAGCATTGTCATTGGGTTTTGAGGTATTAGAAACCAAAATTGAAGTAAAAGATGCAACGTACACAGGATTATTAAATAACGAATATGCATTAGAAGACTCTGATTCTATTGGTGATACTTCTATCGCGCCAAATTTGCATTTCATTATGCCTCTTAACGATAAAATCTCACTCGGTGCAAATATTTATTCAAACTTCGGTACTAAAACAGAATTTGAAGATGATTATATTGCGACTGAATACGGCGGTATTACAGATCTGAAAACACTGAATTTCGGTTTTTCTGGCTCCTACCGCCTCAATGAGAAACTAAGCCTTGGTGCTGGTGTGGATCTTATCTACGCTCAGGGAACTATTAAACGAGAATTAACGACGATAACAGAGTCTTCTCTTGTTAATGTCGATGAAGCGGATGGTTGGGGCGTTGGTCTTAATACGGGCCTTGTTTATGAAGTGAGTGATAACCACCGTTATGGTTTATCCTATCGCTATAGCCCAGAAATTACCGCTGAAGATGATGCAGGGCAAGAAGTCACTATCGCTTTACCTGATATGGCCGAGTTCTCTGGCTACCATCGTTTAGACAATTCTAAATTTGCTTTTCACTACAGTATTCAATGGATCAAATGGAGTGAATTTGAAAACTTAGAGTTTGATAGCCTAGATGTAACACAAAGCGTTCTTGGTGCTGGTGATGGTTCCTATGATAAAGCGTACCAATGGCAAGATGGCTGGCATTACTCAATAGGTACAACAATGTACCTCAATGAGAAATGGACACTCCGTGCTGGTTATATGTACGATACCAGTGCACAAGATGAGCTTAAATCTATTTCGGTTCCAGATTCAGATCGTCAGTGGTTTTCAAGTGGCTTTAGCTATCAGTTAAGCAAAGCCTCTTCTATCGACTTTGGCTTCACCTATTTAATGGGCGAAGATCAAGATGTGACAGAAGAAACTCAAATTGGAGCCGCTTCAACACGCGTTATTGCAACCACTCGAGCAGATGCCATACTTTACGGCCTTCAGTACAATCGAGAGTTCTAAATCCTCGACACTCTAATAAAAAAAGCGACCTATTGGTCGCTTTTTTACTATCGCCTTAGATAAAGAATATCATCACACTAGTTTCTTTCTTCTAATGCCTTTTCTATCTTCTTTTCCGTTTTATATTGGCTCAAAGAATAGGTTGCCCAAATTGCTGCTGGTATCCAGCCGATTAGGGTTAGTTGTAATAATAAGCAAATAATACCCGAAAATGGCTTTCCTATGGTAAAGAACACCAACCATGGCAGTAAAATGGCAAGTAACAGCCTCATTTCACTTCCTCTCGACGATAAACGTTAGAATTCGTCATCAAACTCTTTGCTTTCAAACTATTCACTTTATAACGCTCACTTTCAAACTCTTCACTTTAAAACGCTTCATCTCCAAATTCATCATCAAGGAATTCATCATAGAGATCTTCTTCATCTTCATTGTATGTTTCTTCTACTTCTATTTCTGCTTTAAAGTCTTGATGTTGGATATAAGCATCCCTAACCAGTATATAAGGATCAGGGGAGTTATGAAGCATGGCTTCTTGATTCACGACCGCTGCTCGCGACTCCATTCCTTCAAAAGCAAACTTAGCCGCTGACATCCAAAAGTTTAAATAAGACAATACAGGGTAGGTACCATCGACATAGTCACCCGCATCTCGGGTTGTTTTAGGCCCAAGCCCAGGTAACATCACATAGGGACCATTTCCGACACCATAATGCCCTAACGCATCACCAAAACTTTTATCGTCACGACGAGTAATCCCAGTTTCAGAGGCAACATCAATAAACCCTAAAAGGCCAAAAGTGGTATTAACCAGGAAGCGCATCATATGATCCGCCGCTTTTTGGCCATTTCCCATCACGGCATTATTGACCATGCTGAAAGGTTCATCGAGGTTAGACCAAAAATTTAGAATACCAGTACGAATCGGTTGAGGTACGTAACCAACGTACGCGAGAGAGACAGGCCTAACGAAGTAAGGGTCAAGATATTCATAATTGAGATCCCACATAGCTCGGTTAAAACCTTCTAGGGGATCAGAGACTTCATCATCATTAAAATGCTGGTCTTCATCAGAGAACGTCTCTTCATTATCAACAATGAGCTCAGACTCATTATTTGAAGGTGAATCCTGTACATCTGATTCATCGGGTGCACTGCTACACCCGATCAACATTGAATTAAAGAATAAAATCAGAATATACTTCGATACTCCAATAGACATATCCACTTCCTTATCAATCGCTAATGCTTATCCTTAAGCATAGTCATTCTTATTCTAGATACTCAATAAATTCAATCTATTGCGCATTTAACTCTTAATATTGAGATTGAATAGTCACACTCACTGACTGCCCTAAAGGCGTCACTTCGCTTTGACCATACCAATCCCCTTCCCTTGATGACACATTACCATCACGGTCAATACGCGCTTTTACGATAACATTCTCGAGTTCAGCAATATGACGACCTTGAATCATCACATTGTTATCGTCCAAGGTCACCGTCGTTGGAAATGGCCCTAGTTGATACCTTGCTGCGGCAACAGGAATCGGAGAACCATCTCCACTGTGTACTGAAACAATCAAGACTGAATTCACTTCCACAGTCACGTCGACACCTAGATTTACCGTAATTTCTACCGGAATATTTTCTATGCGATCTTCGCTCATACGAGCTTTCGCACTTTCGATACTGCGAGTTAGCATGCCATAACGTTCATCATTCGGGCCAATCATCGTTTGCATCATTTCCCAATACTCGATGGCTTTTGCAAAATCTTGTCTTTCAAAGGCATCAAAAGAAAGCAGTGATAATACTCGAATGTCGACATCTTCTTCATTGAGTAAACTCTGTAGCAATGCTCGTGCTTTTTCTGAATTCGCTAAGTCCTGAGACATCATAAGAGATTGCGCATAGCTTAATTTAACCCCTGTACTTGTCGGGTCCAATTTATACGCCTTTTCCATCGCCGCCATAGCCATTTGAGTATCACGATTCGACATGGCTAAGCGACCTAATAATAGCCACCCTGTCGCATCATTAGGCTTTTTATGTAACTGAGTTCGCAGTGCTAAAGTTAAATCATTTAACTCGTTCTCAGTGAGCTGAACGCCATTGGGCTGCATGAGCTTTTTCGATAAATTAGGCAATTCATCCGCAACACTTTGCCAACGTTTAACATCACCCATCGCACCAAACTGAGAGTAAGCACCGTAAGATAAGCCAACCATCAGTAATAATGATAAAACAATGGTGACGGTATTATTCAGCTGTTGCGATTCTGGCTTTGATTGACGAGGAACATCATCTAAAAGAGATTGCTTTAAATCAACAACCAATGCTTTTTGATCATCGACGATACCTGACTGGGACTCGACATCTAACTCAGACAATCGGTCTTTATATAATGCTTTATTGAGGTCATCCCTCAAGATATCATCACGCGATTGCGCTTTTTTAATTAAAGGAATGACAATAAATAGGCTACTGATGAGTAACAAGCCAATACTGGCTAACCAAAATTCACCCATTATTTCTCTCCCTTCTTATCATCTTGTTCTTCCAGCAATGCATTTAGCTGCTGCTCCTTAGCATTACTCCACTGCTCTTGCCCTTTTGTGGTTGATGCACTTTTTCTTGATCGTAAGATTATCAAACTAAAACCGGTCAATAATATGAATATTGGGCCAAGCCATAAAATAGCAGTAGAAACAGTAAACGGTGGATCATAGGTAACAAAGTTGCCATATCGTGCTTTCATGTAGTCAACGACGTCATCCTTTGATTGCCCTTGTACCGTCATATCATAGACTTTTTGACGAAGATCTTGAGCTAATTCAGCATCCGAATCGCCTATCGTATTATTTTGACATTTTGGGCAGCGCAGCGTGTGAATTAACTCTTTGAACTGCGCTTCTTGCTCAAGTGACTCAAATTCATAAACTTGAATGGCTGAAAAAGCAGATGCAGAACCCAGGCTAAGGAGTAATAACAGTAATGGTTTATAGATTAAAGATCGAAAAGTCATTATTAAAACTCCCCATTAATCGTATGTTCATTCGTATTCGATTCAGCGAGTAAGTCTTCATACATTGGCCCTAATGTTTCAGACCAATTATAAGCATTCACATCACCCACATGGCGATAACGAATCGTACCTTGAGCATCAATAAGAAAGGTTTCTGGAGCACCGTACACTCCTAAATCTAAGCCTAGAAGGCCATTACCATCAAACAAACTAATTAGGTATGGGTTACCTAGTTGGTTTAACCAATTAATCGCCTTTGAACGATCATCTTTATAGTTTAAACCAATGATTTTAACGTTTTTCTCAGCCAACTCATTTAAGAATTGATGTTCGGCGTAACACGTTGGACACCAGGTTGCCCATACATTAAGAAGTAAGGGTTTACCTGAAAAAATGGCTTGGTCATACAACTTACCCGGTTCAGCTAAATCCTCTAAGCGGAATTGAGGTACTGGCTTACCCACTAAAACAGATTCTAATTTGGTTGGGTCATCACCATTTGCATTTTTAGACAACTGCAAAGCAAAAAAGCCAACCAAAATAAAAAAAGCAACGAGAGGTAAAAATAAGAGTTTTTTATTCATCTTATGCTTCCTTTGCAACGGGCTTTGATGTTTTTCTAAAACGGTATCGCTTATCAGAGATCGCTAAGAAACCACCGATAGACATCAATATTGTTCCAAACCAGATCCAACGAACAAACGGCTTATAATAAATACGTATTGCCCATGCATCGCTGCCTTTCAGTTGTTCACCTAACGCAATATAAAGGTCGCGACTCACGCCCTTATCAATCGCAGCTTCGGTCATGACTGATTGTGCCGTCGTATAAAAACGTTTCTCGGTGTGTAAGGTATTAATCAAAGATTCACCGTACACCACGTCAAAGTCAGCAATATAACTTTCATAGTTAGGTCCAACATGGGTTCTAACTTGTTTAAAGTGGAAGTCATATCCTTCGATTTGATAGTGCTCACCAGGCGCTAAGCGAACATCGCGCTCAATACTGAAGTTTTGCACCATTGCAATACCGATGACGGTAACCGACAACCCAAGGTGTCCCATGACCATAGACCAGTGACTTCTTTGTAATTTGGTAATACCGACACCAAATGAATATCGGTGTGTCGCTCTAACATACACTTCATAAGCATGTAAGGTGATGATCCAAATGGCCATTACCCACCCCATGTAAGCCATGCCATTAAAGAAAGGCGCCAACCAAAGCACCATCACATAGCCAAGGACTAAAGATAGGATGCCCGAGATTAACATCGGTTTCTTCAACTGACTCAGATCGTCTTTCTTCCAGCGTAATAGTGGTCCAATGCCTAAGACAAAAGCAAAAGGAAGCATCAACCATGCAAAGACAATATCAAAGAATGGTGCACCAATGGACACTGAGCCCATACCAATCTGTTTATGAACGAGTGGTAAGAGTGTTCCGATTAAAACAACGGTTAACGCAGCGATTAATAGGACGTTATTTGATAACAGCGCATTTTCTCTGGACACTAATGAGAAACTACCTCGAGACCGAACAGACGATCCTTTGAGTGCAAAGAGAAGTAGAGAGCCGCCGATAATAAACACAAGGAAGCCTAAAATAAACATACCGCGAGCAGGGTCAGATGCGAAAGCATGCACCGATACTAATACACCTGAACGGACTAAGAACGTACCCAGTAAGCTTAATGAAAAAGCGGATAAAGCTAATAATACTGTCCATGCTTTAAATGTACCGCGTTTTTCCGTCACAGCTAATGAGTGCATGAGAGCAGTACCGGCAAGCCATGGCATAAAAGACGCATTTTCTACAGGATCCCAGAACCACCAGCCACCCCAGCCAAGCTCATAATAAGCCCACCAAGAGCCAAGTGCGATACCCATAGTTAGAAAAGTCCAAGCCGCAGTCGTCCAAGGTCGAGACCAACGAGCCCATGCCGTATCCAGTCGCCCTGTCATCAGAGAGGCAATAGCAAAAGCAAACGCAACTGAAAAACCCACATACCCCATGTACAGCATGGGTGGGTGGATAATTAAGCCGGGATCTTGGAGCAATGGGTTTAAATCGTGACCATCAATTGGGAAATTAGGTAGTGTACGAAGAAAAGGATTTGAGGTAACAATAATAAATAATAAGAAGCCAACATTAATGACACCCATTACCGAAAGCACTCGTGCAACCGATTCCTGTGGCATGCCACGGCTAAATGTCGCAACGGCGACCGTCCAACCGGCTTGAATCAACACCCATAAGAGTAATGAACCTTCATGCGCACCCCATACCGCGGTTAAACGGTAATACCAAGGTAATTGAGTATTCGAGTTACTCACGACATACTGGACAGTAAAGTCATTGGTGTAAAATGCCCAAAGAAGAATCCCAAAAGAAAAGGCGAGTAAAAGGAACATTCCCCAAGACAGTGGTCTCGCCGTATTCATCAACTGAATATTATTCTTGGTCGCACCGACCAAAGGCAGGACAGTGAGCAACACCGATAATGCTAAAGAAATTATCAGTGCAAAGTGCGCAATCTCAATGATCATTGATCATTTCCTTCTGTCTGTTTATCCGTATATTCAAGCGGCTTATGATTTTTATTCATTGCTTCAGCAATTTCTGGCGGTAAATACTCTTCATCGTGCTTAGCAAGCACTTCAAATGCTTCTATTGTTGTCGCATCAACTAAAACACCTTGTGCCACAATCCCCTGCCCTTCGCGGAATAAATCCGGCAAGATACCATCGTAGGTTACTGTTACGTGTTCAGGACCAGCATCAAATAGCTTAAAACTGACTTGTAATGACTCAGAGTCTCGAACTACGGATCCCTTAACGACCATGCCACCTATACGTAATCGTTGACCATTTTCAGGTTTAATGCCTGTCTGGTCTTTACCATTGATAATTTCAGAAGGCGTGTAAAATAAATCAATATTCTGATTTAGTGCATATAGCATTAGCCCTACAGAGGTCGAAATACCAATGAAAATGGCAACAATAATTCCGAGCCTTTTCTTACGCCTGGGGTTCATAGGGTGTTCTCCATTTTTTTAGCCGCCTCGATTCGTTCTTTTCGGGCGAGCTTTTGCTTAACTTCATGCTTCAAAGATTTTGAATCTTTTATACTGACCCATAATAAAAGAAAAAGTGCCCCAAAAGTAAGGCCAAATGCAGACCAAACATAGGAGGCATAACCTCCCATGGCTAAAAAGTCTTGAAAAGAGTCAAAATGCATCATGTTTTACCTTTTATTTATTGTCACGATCAGAGGTCTTCGTTTGTTTTTCTTTTTTACTGTCTACACCTGTGACCAATTTAACCACCCATGCTCTATGACTTTCATGACTGATAATTTGATTTCTAAGACGAATTATCGTTACCGTAGCAAAGAAGAAAGCAAAGCCAAAAATATTCAATAACAGTGGCCAAAGCATGTTAGATGATATCGAAGGTTTCTCAAATTTAGTGATCGTGGCCCCTTGGTGCAAGGTATTCCACCATTCAACAGAAAAATGGATAATTGGAAGATTTACGACACCAACAATCGCTAAGATACCAGCCGCTTTTGCCGCTGTTTTACTGTCGTCAAATGCATGGCTCAACGCAATAACACCAAGATAAAGGAATAGTAATATTAACTCGGATGTTAATCTTGCATCCCAAACCCACCATGCTCCCCACATTGGTTTACCCCAAACGGCTCCGGTCATTAATGCCAAAGCCGTAAATACCGCACCAATTGGAGCCATCGCCTGCACAGCAAGATCGGATAATCTAATTTGCCAAACCAGACCAATAAAAGCAGCAATGGCCATCGAAGAATAAATCCCCATCGACCAGATTGCAGTAGGAACATGAATATAAATGATACGGAAGCTGTCACCTTGCTGATAATCAGCTGGCGCAAAAGCTAATCCCCATATTGTTCCCATAGTAAGACAAATCAATGCTAAGCCTGCACACCATGGTAACCATTTACCACACACATGGTACATTGTTTCAGATTTTGCATAAGGGTGGAGCCATTTCCACATGAAGAGCACCTATTTATAATCAAGAAAAGGTAACAAAGCGTATTCTCATTACCAATATTTCATTTATAGACAAAAAATTTGCTTATAGTTCAAATTTTTATTTCCGTTAATATACTTACTCGTTGTCGCTGGCACCGATTAATTCACACTAATGCGTAAAGCAGCGCTAATCGCTATTGGTGTTAATGTGATAGAACCGGTCAGCATTGCCGCCAAAATAGCCAATTGCCCTGTATAAGGTAAACCAAGGGATGCAGTATCAATAGCCGATGTTGCAAATATTAATACGGGAATATACAACGGAAGAATTAATAAGCTCAATAGTACGCCCCCTTTTTGCAATCCAACCGTTAATGCGACCCCTATACCACCAATGAAACTTAAGGTTGGGGTACCAATTAATAACGTCAACACCACCGCAAGCCAAACATCCCAATTGAGAGACAGTAGTAGCGCTAATAGCGGACTAATAATAATTAAGGGCAGTCCTGTTAGCACCCAATGAGCAATGATTTTAGCAATAACAACCACCGATAACGGTAGTGGCATCAACATCAACTGTTCAAGAGATCCATCTTGGAAGTCATCTCGAAATAGACGCTCCAAAGAAAGTAAAGCAGAAAGCAAAGCCGCCACCCATACGATACCAGCTGCAATTCGAGATAAAAGCTGCGGTTCAGGGCCAATGCTTAATGGGAAGAGTGTAATGACAATAATGAAGAACCAAAGCGGATTCAATACATCGGCTTGTCTGCGATACGCCATGAGTAATTCACGTCGCATAATCGCAAAAAATGATGTCATCATGATGATTCCCCTAAACTGATTCGAGTGAGGTAACCACTCTCAGTGAGAATATCTTGGTGAGTGGTAAATAAGATCGCGTTGCCTTTTTTAACGTGCTCGACAAATAAAGCCTCTAATACTTTGACACCTTGTTTATCGATTGCAGTTAATGGCTCATCTAAAATCCACAACCTATGTTCGCTAAGCCATAACCGAGCAAGCGCTACTCGCCTTTGCTGACCGGCTGACAATTGAGAAACCAACACATCTTCTCTGCCTGCCAATCCTACTTTTGCTAACGCATAAAAAATAGCATCTTGAGTCTGCGTTTTTGGTGAATGTAGCGTGACGTAAAACTGTAAATTTTCATAGGCAGTGAGATCGCGCTTAACCCCGGTATGATGTCCGATATACAGTAAATTTCGGTGATAGTGCTCTCGGTCATGCTGAATCAACTGACCATCAAAGGTAATGGTTCCTTCATCGGGTGTTGCTAACCCTGAAATAATACGTAGGAGAGTTGTTTTACCGGTTCCATTTCTGCCTTCGACTTGAATGAGATCACCCGAGTTAACATTAAAGGAGAGAGCGGTAAATAAGGTATTTTCATCCCTTATCATGGTTAGGTCATTAACTGTCAGCATAAATAGCACAAATAGAAAGTCATCTGGTAAATTCTAACATAAGCCTTAAAAATTCGACTACTTAAAATCACAGACTGGATAGCAATAGAAAGTTTTTTAAACAAAAAATCGCTCACAAAGAGCGATTTTAAATTAAAAGTGACTATTTTTTTATATTAGGCCGCCTGCGAGGCTTGTTTTCAAGTGGCGGGATACTTTCTTTACCTGTAATTTTATTTTGCAGTGATCGCATGAGCTCTGCTTCTGCTTGTGGCAGCTCACATTCTTGAACAAGTTCATCAACATCTGCACCTAACTTGACCATTTTACTGGCTCGTGAATACAATTTATCGTCTACATCAGCTAGCTCAAGAGCTTGCACACGTTCTGTTAAGGCTTTCGATATATCCTGTTGATCGCTGAGGCCATGCCCAACGCCAACCAATAGTGAACGCATTTCGAGTATCTGTTTATTTGCTTCGATTAATTGTTCTTGTAGCTGTATTTGACGAGATTCGGATTGCTCGGTTCGCTTTTGAAAGTAAGAACGCGTACGAAGCAATACAATGATTAGCCCCAAAGTAACAACGGTTATACCGCCTAATAAAAGAGTATTAATTAATTGTGCATCCATCATCATAACAACGAAACATCATCCCATTCTTCATCGGTTAATAATTTATTTAGGTCAACAAGAATTAATAATTCATTATCTCGATTACTCACCCCTTGAATAAATTTAGCACTTTCATCTGTACCGACACTTGGTGTGCTGTCTATCTCAGACGATTTCAAATAAACCACTTCCGCAACGCTATCCACTAGAATACCGATCACTTGCTGTTCATTTTCAATCACAATAATTCGAGTATTATCACTGATTTCCCCCTGTGACAAACCAAAGCGAGCACGGGTATCAATGACTGTGACGACGTTACCACGCAGATTAATAATCCCCAGTACATAATGCGGAGCCCCTGGTACTGGCGCTATTTCACTGTAGCGCAGCACTTCTCGCACTTGCATCACATTGACACCGTAGGTTTCATTATCAAGTTGAAAAGTGACCCATTGATACACTTCATCTTGTTTGGCGCCACTATTTAGGCTGGTATGGTTATCATCTACCATAATGTCCTCGTTTATCTGTCGCGATTACCGCATCATTACGACGTATTAAAATGAGCTAGGTTACGATCACGGCATTTATAAAATTAACACTTATAAGGGGCGATCGTTTAAGAATCCATCGTTTCAAGAGTCGAAATATCCAACCCTGATTGCAATAAGAAAATTAATGCGTCTACATGAATTAAAGCACACATTTTCTCTTTCACCATTCCTGCAAGCCAAGGGCGCTTCCCTTCACTTTTTCGCCACTGAACTTCATCAGGAGCGATCAGTTCAGTTCCGATAAGAGAATCGCATGCAAGGCCCCATTGACTTTTCCCTAGAAGAATCAAGTAACTATAATTATCTTTATAGTTTTCACTATCGATTCTATCCGGCATTACCCAACGAGCCGTATCAACCACATCGTACTTTTCAATTCTTTTATCAACCTCTTCGCTATATAAGCCTAAGTACCACTCTGGTCTTCCAATTAAATGACTAAGCTCTTCAAATTGCTTAATCCCCCCTAATTCATCCAAAGAGACCGCAAAAGTAACGCCAGAAACCGTAAAAAATAATGCCTGAAAGGCCACTTCTTTTGGCTCTATTGATAAAGGGTTATATTCGGTATGAATGGGTAATTCACCCACTCCAATCAAATCTTTATTATCCAGTGACTCTTGAATACTTTCTAATGATTCAATTTCATGATCTTTAACTGCAACTTCATGAATTTTAACAGCTGCCTCATGTTCTTTAATAACAGTTTCATAATCTTTAACAGCAAGGGCATCATCGCAAGATACTGATACGTCGTGTTTTTCTGTCGATTCAAGAATAGGATCGGTTCTATTACTCTCTGGCAGAGCTGGTGCAATAACAGATGCATCAATATGTTCCAACAGCTTTTCTACTGCTTGGATCCGTTCTATGTCAGCGACATCATCAGCATAAGGACGTTCAACAAAGGACTGACTTTGTATCGGTGATTGCTGATGCTGTACATCAAACTCAGTCTGAGAGATATTGACATCATCACGACTTAGTGTGCCTCCATCCGAGAGCTCATCAGTCGGCATATCGTCAAGCAAAGCAAAAAAGTAATCATCGAGCGCTTGTTCACTCGTTAACTTTCCTTCTAATTTATCCATTGTCTTCTATCCGAGATAAATAAATTAATAATTGCTTATAAGCAAACACGCCTCGCGATCCTGGTGCAAAGTGCGAAACAGGCAAACGCTTTAAACTGGCATCTCGAAATTTGGTATCAACAGGCACCGCTGATGGCCAAATCTCATCTGGGTAATCATTTTTGAGCTGAAGTAAGGTTTGAAGTGATGCTTTTGTTCTTTTGTCGTACATTGTCGGGATAATCGTGATATCAAAGGACTTTTTACGCGAGTTTTGCATGATGTACAGGGTTTTTAGCATTCGCTCTAGCCCTTTTACGGCTAAAAATTCGGTTTGTACCGGAATAAGAATGCGATCACTGGCGGCTAACGCATTGACCATCATCACGCCTAATATAGGAGGGCAATCTATAAGAACATAGTCATAGTCATCTTTAACCGACCACAACGCTTTTTTTAATGTCAGGCCCATTCCTTGTTTTGTACCCAACACTCTATCTAATGTCGCTAAAGACATATGAGCCGGAAGAATATCAATATTCTCCATCTTAGACTGCAAAATAACCTGAGAAACATTATAGTGATTAATAAGATCGAGCTGAAAAACATCAAACAAACTGTTCTTTAATTCATCGGGGTTATACCCTAAATACGTCGTCATTGAAGCGTGAGGATCGGTATCAACTAAAAGCACTCTGCTACCTCGTTGACTTAAAATGCCCGCTAAGGTTACCGCTGTTGTTGTTTTCCCAACGCCACCTTTTTGATTTGCAACACTCCAGATTTTCATGATTTATCCTTTAGGCTGTAAACCAAGTTCAACGACCAAGCGCTCTGCTATTTTATCCAATGCAAGGCTTTCAGAAGAGACCCCTGCAACGGTCACCGCTTGAGGCATACCATACACGACACAACTGGCTTTATCTTGAGCCCATACTGTGCCGCCGGATTGCTGAATAAGACGAGCGCCATCGCATCCATCTGATCCCATTCCAGTCAAAATAATCGATAATGTTTCCGCACCAAAAATTTTAGCGGCAGACCCAAACGTAATATCAACGCTGGGCTTATAAGTCAGTTTATCCCCTGCATCAAATATCTTTAATTTGGCGCAAGTTCGACTTCCCTCTAGCATCATTTGATAACCACCAGGGGCTAAATAAGCAACCCCTGGCTTAAGAATATCGCCATTGACCGCTTCTTTCACATCAATATTACACAGAGAGTTTAAGCGTTCAGCAAAGGCACTGGTAAAAGTGCCTGGCATATGTTGAATCAATACAATGGGATGCGGGTAATGTCGTGGTAATTGACTCAATACCCTTTGTAATGCAATAGGTCCTCCTGTCGACGTACCTATCGCCGTCAATTTATAACGCTTCCCTGATGCTCTGAAATTGGATACCGATCTCGTATTAGGTGCTGACTGAATATTTCTGTTAGATTTATCTATCGTTTGAAACTGAGATCGAGTTTCGGATTGAGATATTCCCCGAGTGACTGGGCTTGCTTGCTTCTCAGACTGTGTATTTAATGGCGTCTCTTTTTTCGGGGGGTATTGTGTCTTTACTGTGGACGTAACCATCGCTTGACGAGGCACCGATGAAGACACAATACTCAGTACTCTTTTTTGTAAAAGAGCCGTCGCTTCATCACGATCTTTAGCGATTTCTTCAAATTTTTTAGGTAGAAAGTCTACGGCTCCAGCATCCAATGCCTTTAACGTTTCCTGAGCTCCTTTATAGGTCAAGGAAGAAAACATTAATACCGGCGTTGGTGCTCGCTTCATGATTTCTCTAACGGCAGAGATACCATCTAAGACGGGCATTTCTATATCCATCGTAATCACATCAGGCTTTAGAGCACACGCTTTTTCAATGGCCTCTTCTCCATTGACTGCCGTATCAATAACCTGAAGTTGAGGGTTTGAATTGAGAATCTCTTTCACTCTGCGTCGAAAAAAGCTTGAATCATCAACGACTAATACTTTATATGCCATACAGCCTCTTGTTAACTAGAGCAAACTATTTGCATTAAAAGCGAGATGCTGATGCATACGCCTTCAAGAGATTTGGAATGTCTAAAATCAGTGCAATCTGTCCATCACTGGTGATCGTAGCACCAGCCATTCCTGGCGTACCTTGTAATACATGATCTAACGGTTTTATGACGACTTCTTCTTGACCAATAAGGGTATCAACCACAAAGCCAATACGTTGACTTCCTAATTGAACAATGACGACATGCCCTTTGCCCTGACTAGGTTCAACCATGCCCGCCTGAGGAACCAACCAGTTTTGTAAGTAAAATAAAGGTATCGACTTTTCACGCACAATGATCGTTAATTGCCCATCGACAATATTGGTTCTTGTCAGGTCGAGGTGGAAAATTTCATTCACATTTCCTAAAGGCAAAGCAAAAGGATAATTTGCGATACCGACCATCAATGTCGGTAATATAGCAAGGGTCAGCGGTACTTTAATTTGAATCATCGTACCTGATCCCATCGTGGAATCGATATCAATAGAGCCATTAAGTGTATTAATCGCTGTTTTGACGACATCCATCCCTACGCCACGACCAGAAATATCAGAAATCTCTTCTTTACTTGAAAAACCAGGCATGAATATCAAGTTGAAACATTCTTTGTCCGTCAAGCGAGAAGCGGCATCTTCATCCATTACTCCTCGTGATACTGCGATACCTCGAAGTTTATCTGGATCCATCCCTTTGCCATCATCCTCAATAGAAAGCAAAATGTGGTCCCCTTCCTGAGCAGCGGACAAGGTCACCGTTCCTGAGGCCGACTTACCAGCCGCTACACGTTCCTCTGGTAATTCAATACCATGATCAACCGAGTTGCGCACTAAGTGAACCAATGGATCGGATAGCGCTTCGACTAGATTCTTATCTAAATCAGTTTCTTCCCCGACCATAGTCAGCTTGATGTCTTTATTGAGGTTTCTTGCTAGATCTCGAACCACCCGAGGGAAACGTCCAAATACTTTTTTGATGGGCTGCATCCGAGTTTTCATTACAGCGCCTTGAAGATCGGCAGTGACTATATCTAAATTTGCAACAGCTTTAGAGACTTCTTCATCATTAGAATGCATACCTAGACTAATCAGTCTATTTCTAACTAAAACTAACTCACCCACCATGTTCATAATCGTATCCAAAGTCGATGTATTGACTCGAACGGTTGATTCAACGGGAGCCGCTTTTTTCGCTGGCGTATCCGCTCTAGCTTTTTTCGTTGGCAATGATGTGGATACGTCTGGCTTTGATTCGGATGTGGGTGACATATCGTTTGACGTTTTTGTCTTAGATACACTCGCTTTAGCCGGCCCTTTTCCTGCCCCATGAAGCTCATCTAATAATTGATCAAACGCATCATCGGTCATTAATTCATCGGTTAAGCCATTCGAGGGACTCGATACATCCGTGTTTTCTTCTGGAGAATCCTTCGCTGCAGGCCCTTTGCCAACACCATGTAATTCATCTAATAATGCATCAAATTCATCGTCGGTAATGTCATCATTTCCTGCTTGGTCTGCTTTTGATGCTGGACCTTTACCGCTACCATGTAGATTATCTAATAAGGCTTCAAATTCATCATCTGTAATTTCATCAGAAGAGGCGGGGCTGTCGGTAATATCAGATGAAGGGGATTTACCTTCACCATGAAGCTCATCTAAGAGCTTATCGAATTCATCATCGGTGATTTCATCAATTGGTGAGACAGTATCAAGAGAATCGTGTGAAGAAGCATTATTATCAGGCATGTCATTCGTCGGGTTAACGGAATTCGAAACCTCGGCTTGCTCATTCGTACCGTTTAACTCGGCGTCACTTTCTGGCTGCGATAGGATTTTTAGTGCTTGTAGAAGCTCAGGAGTCGCACTTTCCATCGATTCTCTTTCTTGTACCGCAGAAAATTGAACATTAATGGTATCAAGTGCTTGAAGCATCGTATCCATTAAGCTAGACGTAACCTGCCTTTTACCTGTACGTAAAATATCAAACACATTCTCAGCACCATGACAGGTGTCAACCAGCTCATTTAATGCAAGAAAGCCAGCACCGCCTTTAACCGTATGAAAACCTCTAAAGATTGCATTTAACAGCTCTGAATCTTCTGGGTTACTTTCAAGCTCAACAAGTTGTTCAGAAAGTAGCTCAAGGATTTCTGCTGCTTCTATTAAGAAATCCTGAAGAATGTCTTCATCTAGTTCATAGCTCATGAGTCGCCTCAGCTTTATTAAATGCACCGCTACGGGATTGGCAGCAATGTATTTTATTCAATGAAAAATTTGATATTAATTAGAAGCCTAAACTGGATAATAAATCATCCACATCATCTTGGTTTTCGACGGCGTTTTTCTTCTCTTTATCTCGCAAGATAGGGCCTTCTGCTTTCAGTTTTTCGCTATCACTCATTACCTGCGGTGCGTCATCGTCAATATTAAAATCCTTTAGAATATTCACCAGCTTATTCTCTGTTTCTTCAACGAGAGCGATCACTTTATGTATAATTTGTCCGGTTAAATCTTGATAATCCTGTGCCATGAGGATATCACTTAACTGTTTTTTTAAGCGTCCATGACTTGCATCGTATAAACTAATGGCATCATTCATTTCATAACACATGGATTTAAAATCTTTCAGGGCCAGCTCGCCATTCATTAACGCGCGCCAAGAAGGCTCTATATTTTGTATACTTTGACGTAGTTCATCAACAATGGGCATACAGTGTTCCACTGCATCCATCGTACGATTCGCTGCTAATTCGGTTTTATCAATCACATGGTTCAGGCTGTGTCTTGCCTCAGGCATCTCGATACTGGCTAAATCACTCATTCGTCGGTCGATATGAATATCTTTCAACGAACTGTGTATATTTCGTGTGAGTTGCCCAACTTTATCTAGGATCGCTTGTGCGGTATCATCTCGAGAAGCACAATGAGCAAGTAAATGATTTGCTTCATCTTGCTTTCCTCCTTCAAGTAAGGAGACAATTTGCTTTGCTTCTTCTAGTGATATTGACACAACTATTCACCTTTATAACGTCATAACTACAAGCTTTATAGCTTTATAGCTTTATAGCTTTATAGCTTTATAGCTTTATAGAAATATAGCTTTATAGAAATATAACTACACTGCTACACACAATAAAGCACTAACCAAAGAGTTAACTTAAGTCATTATTCGATTTACATTCGCTCAAAGACTTTATCTAACTTCTCTTTCAATGTTGCCGCTGTAAAGGGCTTTACAATATAACCATTGACTCCAGCTTGAGCAGCTTCAATGATTTGCTCTTTTTTCGCTTCAGCAGTGATCATCAATACCGGTAAATGCTTTAATTCATCATCGGCACGAATTTTTTTTAATAAATCAATACCTTGCATTCCTGGCATATTCCAATCGGTTACAACAAAGTCAAAGCCACCCTTTTTCAGCATAGGCAAAGCCGTTAAACCATCATCAGCTTCTTGTGTATTATTAAATCCTAAATCCCGTAGTAGATTTTTTACAATACGACGCATGGTTGAAAAGTCATCCACAATTAAAATACTGATATTCTTATCCAAAATAGCCTCCAATATTCGATTCTGGTATCGATATTGTTACTTTGTTATACATATTTTTATAGTGATAGCATCTAAGCCGTTTAGTTGCCATTATTCGTCATTTAATTCTAGTGTATCTCTGTACTTTATCTTGCTGTTTTGTAAACTAATTACTAAGCAAAACTGAACTTTTTCACGTCAGACCACGCATTCAATTTCACTCTTAGTCTTTGCATGGATTGACCTAAGATTTGGCTCACTCTGGATTCACTGACACCAATCACTTCACCGATTTCTTTTAAGTTAAGTTCTTCATCGTAATAAAGGGATAAAATTAACGCCTCACGCTCTGGAAGCGTTTTGATTGCGTCCACAAGTGCCACTTTAAAGTTATCACTTGCCACGCCCTCAAAGGGGGTATTTTTATCCTGTGCTAATGAGGCTACACTGTCGTCCGATGTTCCCAGATCTTCAATACCAATCACTTTAGAACAATTAATATCGGCTAATGCAGCATGATATTGGTCTAACGACATTTCAAGAAATTGAGCAATTTCTACATCAGTTGGGTCTCGATTCAATTGACGCTCTAGATTCGCTATCGCTTGATTAATTTCTCGGTTATTACGATGGACAGAACGAGGAACCCAATCGCCTTTACGCATGTCATCCAACATGGATCCGCGAATTCGAATGCCGGCGTAAGTTTCAAAACTCGCCCCTTTACTGCCATCATAGTTTTTTTGAGCTTCAATCAGCCCAATCATTCCTGCTTGTATTAAATCTTCCACTTGAACGCTCGGTGGTAAACGCCCCATCAGGTGATGAGCAATACGCTTGACAAGTACAGAGTACTTTTCTAAGAATATAGCTTGGCTATTTTCATTGGCGTATTGATCATAATTTAACGCTTTATTCACACTGTTGGCCCTCATTGATAAGAGTCCTAGGAAGAATTAACATTTCACAACGTTATTCGTCGCAAGTAACTTTTCGACAAAAAATTCAACATGCCCACTGGCCACTTTAGGTAACGGCCAAGTTATCGCTTTATTCGCTAAAGAGTTGATTGCCAATGCAGCTGGTGAATCAGGATAAGCATCAACAATAATCTTTTGCTTTTTCGCCGAGTGGCGAACATTTTCATCAAATGGAATACAGCCGACAAGCTCTAAGCTCACATCTAAAAAACGTTCGGTCACAAGCGATAATTTAGCAAAAAGCTCTTTACCCTCTCGATAGGTTCGGATCATATTGGCAACGACTTTAAAACGCTGTACATCGTGCTCTTTGCTCAGTAATTTAATCAATGCATAAGCATCCGTGATAGAGCTGGGTTCATCACAGACAACAATCACGACATCTTGGGCTGCTCGTGAAAAGCTAACCACCATGTCTGAAATGCCTGCGGCGGTATCCACTAAAAGAATATCAACACTGTCTTCTAATGTGCTGAATGCTCTAATCAAACCGGCATGTTGTGACTGAATTAAATCGGTCATTGCTTGTGTGCCGGACGTTGCTGGGATAATTTTAATTCCGTGAGGACCTTCAACAACCGTATCCTCAAGTTCACACTCTCCAGAGAGCACATGCCCTAAGTTGTAGGTCGGTCGAATGCCTAACATGACGTCAATATTAGCCAGCCCCAGATCAGCATCTAGAACCATGACTTTTTTACCCTGTTTAGCCATTGACATCGCCATACCTAAGGTTACATTAGATTTGCCAACGCCCCCTTTTCCACCAGTCACGCTAATCACTTTCGTTGTCGTTGGCGGGGTCATATGACGCAAACCACTTGCTTGGTCAAACTGTACGTTATCTACCATCATATCTGCCATTGTTAGTTGCCCTCTACTGCGGTTTGCCAGTAATGAGGCTTATCTTCGTGTGTTCTATCGAGAAGTTCGTTCGCTTTTGCGACAATGTATTTAGGCTTGGCCAAGATGATATCTTCAGGGACACGCTGACCATTCGCGATATAAGCAACTGGAAGGGAATTTTCGACCACCATATTAAGAAATTCACCGAGGCTTAATGACTCATCCAATTTAGTCATAATGCACCCAGATAAAGGAATATGTTTAAAATGCTCTAATGTTTCCTGTAAAACATTACGCTGTACTGTTGCCGGCAGAACTAAATAGCTATGAATATTGGCACCACTTTCATGCATCAGGGTTTCAAGTTGTTCTGTTAGGCGTAAATCTCGCTGCCCCATCCCTGCCGTATCAATTAACACTAATTTCTTATTGCTCAAGCTACGTAGAATTTTAGACATCTCTTCAGGGCTTTTAGCTACCTTGACAGTACACCCCATAATTCGACCATAAATAGCAAGCTGCTCATGTGCACCAATTCGATAGGTATCCGTCGAAACTAAAGCAATATTTTCTGGACCGTACTCCATCGCAGAGCGAGCGGCTAGCTTCGCAATCGTTGTTGTTTTACCCACACCTGTTGGGCCCACTAATGCGACAAATCCACCCGTTTTAATAATGTCATGATTGGTCGTTGGAATTTGATCAGCAACCAAACTTAATAGCGCCTTCCAAGCTTTATTCGGTGGTGTATCTTCGGGGATATAACCAGCTAGTTGATCGGCTAATTCTTCGGATAACCCCATACGATTTAATCGCTTGATTAACATGGCTTTCAGTGGCTCTTTTCGCTCAATTTCCTGCCACATTAGACCTGATACTTGATGTTCCAACAATTGACGAATAGCCAAAAGCTCTTCTCGCATATCTTCTACTTCATCCGCAGATACTGGCGCTTGAAGGTTCGCTTTATTTGTTTTTTTCACTGACGCACTATTGTCACGGTGCTGCTGTGCACTTCCCATATCCAAAGGTGGAATATCGTCAGTTTCTGTATTCATCAATTTCGATAGCGGCGAGTTTTTCTTTAGCAATTTCTCAAATGGACTGACATTAGTCGGATTACGAGTATCAAATTTTGGTGACACTTGGCGATCTCGATGTTCAGCTTCACGCTTGTTCTGTTGATGACTCGCATGACCAAATTGCTTGAGCATGTCTGAGAATTTATTACTGATCGATGCTTGTTCATCCGATGCGGCATTTGAATTCTCATTCCCATACAATGCTTCACGCATTTTTTGTTGGGTATTCCCCATTCTAAGCGTTTCATCGGGTGCTGATTTAGAACCAAGACTGACTCGATCAGATTCTAATGAACGCTCAGCTGCTGCATGATTATTGGCTGATGAAAATGATTGATCTGAGGCGTATGAATTCGAGCCATAGGATGCCGACCTTTGATTTGGTATCGATTTCTTTTCTGGTGCGACTTGCTCTGCATCGATTGCTGCCACAAGCTCAACACCACCAGCGACTTTTTTATTCGACATAATAACGGCTTCTGAGCCAAATACTTCTTTCACCTCAGCCAGTGCTGTTTTCATGTCTTTTGCTACAAATCTTTTAATTTTCAATTTGGATAATCCTAATCTTCAAATCAAAGTTGGTTCAGCTTTAATTGCCAACCGCCTGAACAATTCTTATTTGTTTTTCATCGGGTACTTCTTGATAAGAAAGTACACGTAATGTCGGAATTGTGTTTTTAACAAATTTAGCCAGTGTTGATCGTAGTACTCCAGAAGTTAGCAATACAGCAGGTTCACCTTTCAGTTCTTGCTCCTGAGTTGCCTTACTTAATGAAGATTGCAATCTTTCCGCTAAGCCAGGTTCTATACCCGCCGCTTCTCCACCAGACGCTTGCATAGTTTGATGCAATATCTGTTCCAACTCAGGAATTAATGTAACAACTGGAAGCTCTGGCTCTATACCATTGATTTCTTGAACAATTAATCGACGCAACGCAATTCGGGTCGCGGCAGTAAGAACGTCAGGTTCTTGACTCTTGCTTGAATACTCTGACAGTGTTTGAATAATCGTGCGGATATCACGGATAGGTACAGCTTCATTAAGTAGATTTTGAAGTACTTTAACCACCACGCCCAGCGATAGTTGATTAGGAATAAAGTCTTCCACCAATTTAGGTGTATCCCTACCCAGCATTTCAATAAGGTTTTGAACCTCTTCATGTCCAAGTAATTGTGATGCGTTATTCGTAAGCAGTTGGCTCAGGTGAGTCGCAAGCACTGTCGAGGCATCAACAACGGTATACCCTAATGCTTGAGCATGCTCTCGTTGATCCGCTTTAATCCATACGGCTTCTAGCCCAAATGCTGGATCAATGGCTTTTTCACCTTCAATATTTCCGTAAACCTGACCTGGGTTAATTGCTAACTCTTGATCCGGTCTAATTTCAGCTTCCCCAATCGCCACTCCCATTAAGGTGATTCGATAGCTATTTGGGGTGAGCTCTAAATTATCTCTGATATGAACCGAAGGAATTAAGAAACCAAAATCCTGTGATAGTTTTTTACGCACACCTTTCACTCGATCAAGTAACTCTCCACCTTGCTCTTTATCAACCAATGGAATTAATCGATAACCGACCTCTAGGCCAATCGTATCGACTGGCTGCACATCATCCCATGACAGCTCTTTCTCTACTTTCGCGACGCCTTCTTTTGCTTCACCAACATCGCTACCTTGCAATGTTTTCGCTTCTGACTTGCGATGCATCCAATAGGCTGCTCCCCCGCAGATCGCAGCTAATAAAAGAAAAGCAAAGTGAGGCATACCAGGTACGATCCCCATAATGCCCAATATACCTGCGGTAATAATAAGAGACTTTGGTTTATCAAATAGCTGGAATACAACCTGCTGCCCCATATCCTCTTCGGTATTTTGACGAGTAACAATAATCGCCGCGCCAATCGATAAAAGTAATGATGGGATTTGAGCAACAAGGCCATCACCAATAGTTAATAAGGTATAAATTTCAATCGCGCGCCCAAAGCTAACATCGTGCTGCACCATACCAACGGAAAGCCCACCAATAATGTTGATAAATAATATTAATATCCCCGCAAGTGCATCGCCTTTTACAAACTTAGACGCACCATCCATCGAACCATAAAAGTCCGCTTCTTTTGTCACTTCTTCACGGCGAGTTCTTGCTTGATCTTGATCAATCAGGCCTGCATTTAAATCGGCATCTATCGCCATTTGTTTCCCTGGTAAGGCATCCAACGTGAATCGAGCACTTACCTCTGAGATTCGCCCTGCACCCTTAGTGACAACCATGAAATTGATGATCATAAGAATAAGGAAAACAACCAAACCAACCGCATAGTTACCTCCGATCACAACTTGACCAAAGGCCTCAATAACGTTACCGGCTGCTCCTTCACCTTCATGACCATTGAGCAAAACAACACGAGTTGAAGCCACATTTAAAGCAAGACGAAGTAGAGTAGCGATTAAGAGAATCGATGGAAATGCGGCAAAATCGAGAGGCCTTCTGGAATAGACAGTGACCAGCATAACGATCATTGCTAATGCGATATTAAAGGTAAAAAATAAATCCAGTAGAAATGCTGGAATCGGTAAGACGACCATCGCTAAGGTCGCCAATACCATAATTGGTGCGCCTATAGCAGGAAAGACTTTACTCGATAACAAGCCATTGCTTGAGAAAAGCGATCGTTTTCCTTTAAATGGAAGGGATAAATTCATATCTTGGACTTCTCGTCAATTGCTAGCGAAGATCTACCTATGGGGTAGTGTTAAGCATAACAATGCAAGAATTAGTCCAAGAAACCGCCAAAGAATTGACGAAAAGTTAAGGCTGATTTTTACTTAAAAAACCGAAGATTAAACCTTCGGCGTTTAGCACTAAGCCTTTTAGAGCTAGGCCATTAGAACTAAGGGTACAGTTTCCAAAGAATGTCACCCGATTGACGCTGAATATCAAATTCTAAACACACCATACCTGATGTTGGAAAAATAGGTGGGGAAATGCCTTTAACGAACTCTGCGGTCATATAACTCACAACGGGTAAGTGAGAAACAAGTAATACCGTTTCTAACTGTTCGGCTTCAGCCATGGCACTGACGTATTGCACTATCATTTCAGCATCCCCATAGGGGGTAATATCATCACACGTTTCAACTTGCGTCGATGAAAATATATCCGCAATCGCATCCCATGTTTGTTGAGCTCGCACATAAGGACTAACGAGAACTTTATCTATTTTCACCAATCCTTTATCAAAGGCTTTTTGGGCAACAAGAAAGGAGTGCTGCCTACCTTTATCAGTTAACTCTCGTTGAGCATCACTGGAAGCAAATGGGTGTGCTTCACCATGACGAAAGACGATAACTTTCATATTAGTCCCCTCAAATAAGTCGAGTTCAATACTGAATGACATCTTGGATTATTAACGTGTGTTATTAGTTAAAATACACCAAAATCAGGCATCATGAGAACCTTTTATTCTTTATTTTGGCCTTTAAGTTTCCTACCTGTCCCTACACCCGTTAAATTAGTCATTCACAATTATGAAATATGTACAACCAAGGTATATAATTAACAAAATAGGGAACTGGGTGATTCGCACTCACTAATCCCATGAATCTTCCTGTCGATTGATAGTGCAAATCCGCACTAGGTTATGGATGTATCGACTCTGTCAAATTTCCAACCATGAGCACATTACTTTGCATATCAGCCCAAATGATAATAAACAATATCGCTACCACGTACTGAATAATGAGCTTAGGGTTTTACTCGTAGAAGATGTTTCTGCCACTCGTTCATCCGCTGCTTTAGCGGTTAATATCGGTCATTATCACGACCCTATTAACCGCCAAGGTATGGCGCATTTTCTAGAACATATGCTTTTCTTAGGTACCCATCAATTCCCTGATGCCGATGACTTTCAAAACTTCATTTCTCAACATGGAGGTTCCAACAATGCTTGGACGGGAACAGAACATACGTGCTTCTTTTTTGATATTGCAAACAATGCTTTCTCACCGGGTTTACAGCGCTTTTCTCGCTTTTTCATCGATCCATTGTTTAATGTTGATTTAGTAGAAAAAGAACGTAATGCCGTGGATTCTGAATATAAAATGAAACTGAACGATGACTCAAGGCGTATTCATCAAGTTCTTAAGGAAACCATTAATCCTAACCACCCTTTAACAAAATTCTCTGTTGGGAACCATTCGACTTTAGAGGATCGTAATGAGACATCCATTCGTGATGAGGTCATTAATTTCTATCAAGATCATTACTCGGCCAACCTCATGACCTTAACGCTTGTGTCTCCGTATTCCTTAGATGAACAGCAAGAATGGGTTGATGCATTCTTTTCACCAATCACGAATGCTAAAAAAGCTATTCCGGTCACCTCCGAACCCTATGTTACAGAGAAAGAAACCAGCATAAAAATCAGTATTGAGCCCATAAAAGAGCTCAGGAAGCTCACTGTTAGCTTCCCTCTACCCAATATGAATCAGTATTACCGCACTAAGCCGCTTTCGTTTATTGCACATCTCCTTGGCTATGAAGGCCCAGATAGTTTGATGCAAGTGCTGAAGCAAAAAGGATGGATAACCAGCTTAACGGCTGGTGGCGGCTTAAGTGGCAGTAACTTCCGTGATTTTAATATCAGTTTTGGTCTCACAGAGATAGGCCTAGATCATAAAGACACCATCATTCAATATCTTTTTTCTTATATTGATTTAATTAAACGAGAAGGGATGGAGGAGTGGCGCTATCTAGAGAAAAAGGCGGTTCTTGAATCCGCTTTTCGCTTTCAAGAACCTATTCGGCCAATGGAATTCGCCAGTCATATTGTGATGAATATGCAAAGATATTCGCCTGAAGACATCATTTATGGCGATTATATAATGGATGAATTTTCACCTAAACAGATGATGTCCATTCTCGATAAAATGTCGATAACGAATGCTCGTATTGTGACTCTTGCTCACGGGCAACCCTGTGATAAAGTGGCAGATTGGTATCATACGCCTTACAGTGTATCCCCATTATCAGACGATGAGATCGCCACACTGACTTCAACTCAACAGGTTGAAGCGCTCACTTTACCCAGTAAAAACCCTTATATTTGTTACTCTTTAGAACCTAAACCATTAGACAAACCACAACCGCACCCTTTATTAATCGAAAGTTTGCCAGGTTTTCGCCTTTGGCATTTACAAGATACCGAATTCAGAGTTCCGAAAGGGGCGGTCTATATCTCAATTGATAGCCCAGCGGCCGTATCCAGCCCTAAAAATATTGTACTCACTCGATTATGCGTCGAAATCTTTTTGGATTCATTAGCGGAAGAAACCTATCAAGCTGAAGTCGCAGGGATGGGGTACACTATGTACTCTCATCAAGGTGGCGTCACTTTAGTCATTTCAGGATTTAGTGAAAAACAACCCGAATTAATGAAGATGATCCTTGAACGATTTTCAAGTCGTAATTTCAGTCAGGATCGCTTTGATAGTATCAAATATCAATTACTGCGAAGCTGGCAAAACGCTGCGCAAGATAGACCTGTTTCCCAATTATTTAACGCACTTAGTGGTATTTTACAACCGAACAACCCCCCTCACCCCGTTTTATTCGACGCGCTTAAAGAGATTGAAATCGATGACCTTTCAGGGTTTGTTGAGCAGATACTATCGACATTACATGTTGAAATGTTCGTCTATGGGGATTGGACTACCGCTGATGCTTTCTTTATTGGTAATACCTTTAAAGATGCTCTGCGAGTCCCTGAACAGTCTTATGAAGAAGCATTCAGTCCCCTTGTCATGCTCGGCAAGCAAGGTTCTTATCAAAAAGAACTGACCTGTAATCAAGATGATGCCGCTATTGTAGTTTATTACCAATCCGACAGTATTGATGCCAAAAGTGTGGCTGAATACTCACTCGCTAATCACTTAATGTCTGCCACTTTCTTCAATGAAATACGAACAAAGCAGCAGTTAGGTTACATGGTAGGGACTGGGAACCTCCCATTAAATCGCCACCCCGGTATTATTTTATATATTCAATCACCTCATGTGGCCCCTTCCGATCTGATCATTGCCATTGATGACTTTTTAGATGCCTTTTATCTGGTACTTCTTGAACTGACCGAAGAAGCCTGGGAATCGAGTAAACAAGGGTTAATCAACCTTATTTCAGCACCCGATAATGCCTTAAGAACGCGAGCGCAGCGCTTATGGGTATCAATAGGAAATAAAGACTGGGATTTCAATCATAGAGATCAAGTCACTAAACAGCTTCATCAACTCTCTAAAACTGATATGGTTAAATTTATTATCAATGAATTAAAACCGCGGACCGCTAATCGACTGATTATGCACACAAAGGGCAATAGTCATATGGATACCTCTTCGCTTCATATTGGGCAAGAGATCGGTTCAATTAAAGAGTTTCAATTGAAGCCTAAGGATTCAGATGTCGATGAGCTCCCTGATACTCCAACTTGTCAAAACAACGAAGAATCGAGTTAACATAATGAAATGAAGAAAAAACGCTGTGGGAACAACACAGCGTTTTTTTAATCACCTTCAAACTACTCCGTAAATACAATACACTTCATATCGATAACGATCAGTCTCTCTCACCAACTTATCTTTCTGATTCAATAATCGTTTTAAGAGGATGAGGGTGAACTTTAATACAGATATTATCGCGTTTAAGCGCCACAGTTGGGTTGGGAATCCTTTCTCCTTTACTGCTAGGCGATGAATTTTTTTGCTTAATCTTTCTTTCTTTTCTATAGGATTCACTGGGTAAAGATTGCTCAACCTGAGTGATATAATTATCCCATTGATTATCGTGAGGTAACACGACTTCGATATGCTCCCAACCTTCTACAGGGTACAGTTTTCCTTCTGCGGGATAAGGCAGTTCGATACATTGTGTTGTAGAACCACCTAGGATTAAAGGTTTGTCTAATTCAATAATCACAATCGGACGGCCATTGACTTCAGCACAAGACAGCTCTTTACCATAATGCAACCATTGTTCATGTGCTCGTTTCGCCGTATTAATATCATTAATACGCAGAGCAATATGATCAATGTCCATGCGATCAATATTCATTTCTAAGCAATCTGCTAATTCACGAACTCGCTGATTAAATACCGGTAATTGTGAAATTAAAAATGCTGGAATATCGTCGATATTCTCTAATTGGTTTGTCATATCGTGCTTTTCCTAAAGGATCTTGCTAACAATCATGATGATTTATCATTAAAATGAAAAATAATGTAATAAAACCCCCTCATCGACCTTCGAAATCTTGAGGATATGGAGGTATCTATTGTATCCTTACAGAATAGCAATTATTCCATGAATTGAGGAATTACGAGTGAATATTCAAGCACTGATCAATGAGAAAGTATCCCAAGCTTTAGAAGCCGCTGGAGCACCAGCAGGTAGCCCAGCCGCAGTACGTCAATCTGCAAAGGCTCAGTTTGGTGATTACCAAGCAAACGGCGTTATGGGCGTAGCAAAAAAACTGGGCACTAACCCTCGTGAATTCGCACAGAAAGTGATTGATGTTCTCGACCTTGGCGACATAGCAAGTAAAGTTGAAATCGCAGGCCCTGGTTTTATTAATATCTTTTTAAGTACTGAATTTTTATCAGCTCAAGCAGAGAGTGCTTTAGCCGATTCTCGTTTAGGTATCCCAAAGCAAGAACAACAAACCATTGTCGCTGATTACTCGGCACCTAACGTAGCAAAAGAAATGCACGTGGGTCACCTGCGTTCGACCATCATTGGTGATTCAGTTGTTCGCACACTGGAATTCCTCGGCCATAACGTTGTTCGCGCCAACCACATCGGTGACTGGGGTACTCAGTTTGGTATGCTTATCGCAAACCTGGAGCGAGTACAGAAAGAGTCGGGTGAAGTCTCGATGGAGCTGTCTGATTTAGAAACATTCTATCGTGAATCGAAGAAGCTATATGACGAAGATGAAGAGTTTGCATTAAAAGCGCGTAGCTATGTTGTTAAACTGCAAGGTGGTGACGAATATTGCGCTGAGATGTGGAAAAAGCTTGTCGATGTAACGATGATCCAAAACCAATTTAACTACGATCGCCTGAATGTCTCACTGAACCGAGAACACGTCATGGGTGAAAGTATGTATAACAACATGCTGCCTGGTATTGTTAGCGATCTAAAAGCAAAAGGATTAGCGCAAGAAGACGATGGCGCTCAAGTTGTCTTCCTTGATGAATACAAAAATAAAGATGGTGAACCTATGGGTGTCATCATTCAAAAGCGTGATGGTGGTTTCCTTTATACAACAACGGACATCGCTTGTGCTAAATATCGTTATGAAACGATCGGCGCAGACCGAGTTCTTTATTTTATTGACTCTCGTCAACATCAACACCTAATGCAAGCATGGACTATCGTACGTAAAGCGGGTTATGTTCCTGAATCTGTATCTTTAGAACACCATGCCTTTGGTATGATGCTAGGAAAAGATGGCCGTCCGTTCAAAACTCGCGCTGGTGGTACGGTTCGTTTAGCTGATCTTCTTAATGAAGCGGAAGAACGTGCATTTAAATTGATCGATTCTAAGAATCCAGAATTACCAAGCAACGAGAAAAAACACATTGCAAATACAGTTGCTATGGCGGCGGTAAAATACGCAGACTTATCAAAGCACCGTACAACGGATTACATCTTTGATTGGGATAACATGTTAGCCTTTGAAGGCAACACTGCCCCTTACATGCAATATGCTTATACTCGAGTGGCCTCTATCTTTGCAAAAGCCGGTGTGTCGATGGACTCACTGTCTGGTGGTATCACGATTTCTGAAGAGAAAGAAAAAGCATTGATTGCTAAGTTAATGCAGTTTGAAGAAGCGGTCTTAACCGTTGCTCGTGAAGGTCAACCACACTTAATGTGTACTTACCTTTTTGAACTTGCTGGACAATTCTCTAGTTTCTATGAAGCATGCCCTATTCTTAATGCAGAGGAAGCCGTTAAACAAAGCCGTTTGAAACTTGCGGCATTAACAGCAAAAACCATCAAGCAAGGTTTGGATCTTTTAGGTATTGAAACATTAGATAAAATGTAACTGTAATCTATTACGGTTTACCGGCCAAGCTGATATCTAAAAAGGGATCTGACATAGTCAGATCCCTTTTTTATTACCATACATTTTTTGGATACGTTTTATTTTGAGGAATAAGGATAAAACTCTGTGACTTTCCAATGCCCTGCTTTTTTTTCTGCCTTACAAGCGACATCATCAGAATAAAAGGTTTTCCAGTCCGAACCGGAGTCTATTACTTTGGCTGAAACGAGAAAGCAACTCGCCACCTTTTCCCTAAAATCAGTATATTGCCCAACAAAGTGAGTAAACTCTTGTTGAGTGAATACTCTCTTAGGACTTTGAATTGTCTTACTCAATTTCGGAGGTAAACACTGGCTAACCTCTCGTTGAAACAGACAGGCTCTCGTATTTGCAAAAAAGCGTTGAAAGCCTTCACTATGGTGATTAGTGTGATCAGCCCATACCCAGGTGGGTGTAAAAAAGACAAGACTAAAGAACAGTGTGCGCATTCCACTCCTCCTATTGTTGAAATTCTATGAGAATGTTTTACTTACATTATTAATGTAATCAACAGAGTCTGCTACAGAATGTGCATTTTTTTCTAAATTTTGTACGGTCGCCACACTTTGTTCAGCCAAAGTATTGATGGATTGAATATTACGATTGATCTCCTCAGAAACAGCACCCTGCTCCTCCGCTGCTGTCGCTATTTGTATCGCCAAATCGGTAACTTGATTCATTCTGTCAGCAATAGATGCCACAACCTCACTGGTTTCTTGAGTAGCCTGATTACAGGTTTCGGCTTTGCTTTGCGTCCTAAGCATGACCTCAGCCCATTCTTCTATCATCGCAACCATCGATGAAATAGTCGTTTGTATCGTATCCGCTGATTGCTGAGTCCTGGTAGACAAAGCTCGAACTTCATCGGCAACAACAGCAAACCCTCGTCCATGCTCACCAGCTCGTGCCGCTTCAATGGCGGCATTCAATGCCAACAAATTAGTTTGTTCAGCTATACCGACGATTTCCCCCATGACTTTACGTACATTTTCAGCCTCACCTTTTAATTGAGTGGCTGATTCTGCCGCCACTTCCACTTCCTTAGATAACTGTGCCACTTCTTTACTGCTGGTATCAATAATGGACAAAGCGCTGGTACATTGAATCGACGTACTTTCGACTTCTTGAGAGGTTTGAGAGGTATTACTGGCAATTTCTTGCGCTGTTGCAGACATTTCATTCATTGCTGTTGCTATTTGAGTCAATTCGAACTGTTGCTGCTCACTAGAAGTTTTACTGTCTACTACAGAACTTTCCATTTGATGAGCCACTGCCTGTAACTTTCCAGTTAGATCCCCAAACCTACCGAGTACCGTACGATTTTTAGCAAAATAGAGCCCTAAATGGAAGTCAATAATACTATGTAATCCTTTGCCTGAAAAAACAAAACGGCTGACACTGTCATAATGTGTTTTCAGCTGGGTAATCACTCTAGGTGTTCTAATTAATTCATCGAAAAATAGCGAAAATAGGCTCAATAGAGCGACGATAAATGCGATACCAGTATACACACTTCCAATGGCCATGATTAAAGACATAAATAACAAAGCAATCACCGTAGCGGTAGCGTATTTTATCTTTTGAGGGAATTCATAGGTGGCTCTTTTATGACCAAGATTGACAGACGAGTAAAGCACTGATGCATTTAACTTTTGTTGATCAGTTGGCTTAACACGAACGGATTGATAGCCGATTGTTTTATGGTTTTCAATAATGGGTGTAACGTAGGCATCAACCCAATAGTAGCCACCATCTTTGCTACGATTTTTAACGATGCCACGCCAAGCTTCACCCCGCTCTAGATGTATCCAGAGATCTTTAAATGCCGCTTTTGGCATATCAGGGTGTCGCACGAGGTTATGATTTTTACCAATTAGCTCTTCTTCAGTAAAACCAGAAATTCGAATAAAAGCTGGGTTAGCGTAGGTAATCACACCTCTTAGATCCGTTGTTGAGACTAGCTCTTCTTCTTTTTCAAAGGTATGTTCAACATTTGTAACATCGGCGTTCCTCTTCATATTAGACCTTATAAATAATATGGTTTAAATATAAGTATTAGGAATAAATATTACTTTAACCACCTTTTTGTCGCCGTTTTATCGGTTTCTCTTTCTTCTATCCAACGCTCCCCGGATACTGTGGTTTCTTTCTTCCAGAAAGGCGCTTTTGTTTTCAAGTAGTCCATAATAAATTCACATGCTTGAAAAGCATTTCCTCTATGTGCACTTGATACGCCAACATAAACAATATTATCGCCAATAGCCAACTGCCCGATTCGATGAATGACCATTGTCTTATCTAATTCCCAGCGAGTATGTGCAGCATCAATAATGTCATTTAAGCTTTTTTCTGTCATGCCTGGATAATGCTCCAGAAAAAGTCCTGTCACATTATCCCCAAGATTCATATCTCGAACTTTACCGACAAAAGTGACCACTGCTCCTGAGCTCGAATGGTTAAATTGTTGATATAATTTACCCACATCAAAATCTTCAGTTTGAACCTTAACTGTCATACTTTACCCCCCAGTGACTGGTGGGAAAAAAGCCACATCATCATTTGATGATAAAGACGCATCAAATGTCATGATTTCATGGTTAATCGCTACAACCAAGTTAGGTGCTGATAGTGCCTTATGCCATTGCTCTCCGCGACGACATAGCGCATCTCTAAGCTCTGATACTGTTGCATAATGTTCTTCAACATTCAGACTATCAACGCCAACTAATTCCTTTGTTTGTGCAAAAAAAACAACTTTCATCGTGTATTTTCACTCTTCCTATTACTGATTATTACTGATTATTACTGATTATTACTGATTATTACTGCGAATTTGCAACGAAATCACCTGACTTCCCACCACTCTTAGTGAGTAATCGAGTGCTTTCAATGATCATATCTTTTTGTGCTGCTTTGCACATATCATAAATGGTCAGCGCAGCGACAGAGGCCGCTGTAAGGGCTTCCATTTCTACACCAGTTTTTCCACTCAGTTTGCACATTGATTCAATACGCACTCGATTGTGTTCTGGTTGAGCTTCTAAATGAACTTCTACCTTAGATAACATTAAAGGGTGACAAAGTGGTATCAATTCCCACGTACGTTTTGCTGCTTGAATGCCGGCAATTCGAGCGGTGGCAAAGACATCCCCTTTATGATGCTTTCCGTCAATGATTAGAGATAGCGTCTCTGTCGACATTGAGATAAAGGTTTCAGCACTAGCCACTCGTACGCTTTCTTTTTTTTCAGATACATCGACCATGTGAGCATGACCAGAAGCATTAATATGAGTTAATTTTGATGTCATCATTTACCCTATACGAGAAACAGTTAAGTGAGGCATAAAATTACAAGGCTTATGACGTGAGTCTATTTGCTCTTGGATGATATTTGTCCACCCCGTTTTACAAGCACCTGTCGAACCTGGTAGTGCGAAAATAACCGTATTATTCGCAAACCCAGCCAGTGCTCGAGATTGTATCGTTGATGTCCCGATTTCTTGATAAGAAATAGCTCGAAACAGCTCCCCAAAACCTTCGACTTCTTTGTCAAAAAGCGGAGTAATCGATTCAGGTGTGGTATCACGATTCGTAAAACCAGTACCACCTGTCAAAATAATCACTTGAATATGCTCATCGGCAATCCAATCAGAGACAATAGCTCGTATCTTATATTTATCATCAATAACAATGCTTTTCTTTTGTAACTGATGGCCTGCTTCTTTAACTTGATCCGCTAAATAACGCCCAGAGGTATCCGTCTCTTCAGTACGAGTATCGGATACGGTTAATACTGCTACATTTGCAGGTATAAATTCACTTGGTGCATGTCCCATGTTCGTTCCTCTTATCCACCTATTGAAGCTAAATGCGGTGTCGCTCCTGCATTGCCTTCATGTAAAAGATGGGTTTGTTTCTTTGTTGATAATAAAGCTTGAATTTGTTCAATTAAAGCGGGTTGATCCGATTGATGCGTCATCAAATGGCGTAACGATTGGCCTTCTTCACCAAACAAACAAAGGTGGAGTTTACCTAATGACGATATTCTTAATCGGTTACAGCTAGAACAGAACCCTTTTTCGTAGGGCATAATCAAACCAATCTCACCTTGGTAGTCAGGGTGAAAAAAGACTTGAGCAGGACCTGCATCGTGTGCGCTTGGTTTGAGTAACCAACCATTCGCAATTAATTGATTTCGAATGGACACCCCAGATACATGATGAGTTTTAAAGTAATCATTCATTTCACCCGTTTGCATCAATTCGATAAAACGAAGTTGGATCGGGTTATCTTTAATCCAATGTAAGAAAGAATTCAATTGATGTGAATTATAGTTTTTTAGTAAAACGACGTTAACTTTAATTTGTTCATAACCAATTGATAACGCTTTATCAATGCCTTTCATCACATCATGAAAACGATTTTGTCCAGTAATCCTCATAAAGTCATGCGGCTCTAGGCTATCCAAGCTCACGTTGATATGAGTAAGCCCCGCTTGTTGCCAATCCGACACCTGACTTGTCATTCGATAGCCATTGGTCGTTGTGGCAACTTTATTAATCCCTTCTGTATTAGCGACCACATCGATAATACGGGTAAAATCTTTACGCAAGGAAGGCTCGCCACCGGTGATACGAACTTTATTCGTGCCACACTGAGCAAACGCAGATACGGTATTTTTGATTTCAGAAAGAGTCAAAAATGTAGACGGTTTGATACCATTAGATTGATACCCATCGGGTAAACAATAGGTACATTTAAAATTACACACATCGGTAATCGATAAGCGTAAATAATAGAACTGACGTTCAAAAGAATCTTTGAATAAATGATCGCTCATACACCTTTCCAAATGCAGGAGGCTGAGTCATTTCTTTCTCAACCTTGGTAAGCTCAGCTCGCTTACGGCTTAACCAGCAATATCATGATCTCATGACTTAGCCAGAGAAGCTAGGAGTTGTTTGGGGGAGAGTATAATCGAATGGGCGTTATTATGGTTTTCTTATTTACTCCCTCTTTGTGATAAATCAAAGGATCATCATATTTTTGTTTCTCTGAGGACTTTTTCATCACTTTATTCTCTTATAGACTTATTGATTATGTTAAAAGGAAGTTATACTTCTCTCATACTATTTACATGGGCTTATCAATATGTGCGTATATAAAAAAAATAAAGTCGTTGCTATTGGAGGCGGACATGGCTTAGGCCGTATTTTATCCGCTTTAAAAGACTTCGGTGGTAACGCCACTGGTATTGTGACGACAACCGACAATGGCGGTTCAACGGGTCGAATACGTGAATGCCAAGGGGGGATTGCCTGGGGAGACACCCGAAATTGTGTCAATCAATTAATCACTGAGCCTTCAATCAGCTCTATGATGTTTGAATATCGATTCCGAGGAGCTGGTGAATTGAATGGCCATAATTTGGGCAACCTAATGTTAACCGCGCTCGATAATTTATCAGTACGCCCTTTGGATGCTATTAATCTTATTCGTAGTATGCTCAAAGTAGATATTTATTTAATCCCAATGACAGAGCACCCTGCTGACTTAACGGCTCTCGCGATAGATGGTACTCAAGTCATGGGTGAAACCAGTGTCGATGAAATGACGAAACCCCTTCGACGATTAGATATTGACCCTATTGTTCCTGCAACTAAAGAAGCCGTAACGGCAATCAACGAAGCAAACTGTATTATTCTGGGTCCAGGATCTTTCTTAACCAGTATTATGCCACCACTATTGCTCTCTGAGATCACTGATGCCATAGAAAAAAATCAAACGGCCAAACTGATTTTTATTGACAATTTATCTCCAGAGCAAGGTCCTGCTGGGATGATGAATCTAGAAGAACGGTTAGCATGGTGTGAAAGAGCGGTTCATGGCCGACGCATCGATCAGGTCTTAACCGGGTCAAATACACAGGATATCGATGAAAAATGGAATATCAATACTGCCGATCTCGCTTCTGCTAATCGAGACTGGCGTCATGATAGGCAGAAACTCAATAAAGCCATTTGTGATCTCATTCAGTAAAGGTTTTCAACTCACGTAGCACGAGGGTGACTTCTTGTTGAAAATTCATCACTGTATTAGGTTCCGTTAAGCTATCACCATTTTTTGCTTTTTTATCCAAGAGTAAAACCAGACTTTCTAGGCGGCTAGCCCCAAAGCTTGCCGCACTGCTTTTCAATTCATGGCTGATGTCGGCTAAATATTGATTGAGTTCTAGACCAGTGAGTTGCTGTGTTCTTTCAATATACCCTTCAAGCTCTTGGGTAAAAATACCCAATAATACCGGGATATGTTCTTGTCCTATTTCTTTGATCAGGTTGTTAATGACGACTTCATCGATGACGTTATTCATTCTCTTTCCAGTTTTGTACCTTACGGTAAAGTGTTGATGGACTGACTTCCAAGTAGCGCGAGGCCATAGGTACATTGCCATCACATTCTTCAATCACTTTTTCAATGATCTCTCTTTCTATTATATGCAAAGGCCTGAGTAATGCGAATTCAGATGGAATATCCACTTTGTCTCGGCTATGCGATACCTTTACCAATCTATCAATAAAGGTATTATCTGGGATATCCTGACCTTGATACTGAATAGAAATTCGATGTAACAAAGAAATCAATTCTTTATGGTTATAAGTGTAATAATGACTTCCTAATGAGTTTATTGCTGATGAAGATAATCTAGCTGGCTGATGCGATAGTTTTTTTTCTAATTTTTTCAGCGCATTAACGATGATATTCGGTAAACATTTGCGTTCTGCTTGTAATGAAGGGATCGAATGGTGAACAAAACAGCCATAAAGCAGTTCTGGTAATAACTGACCTCCTTCAATCAATAATTGAACATCTCCATCACACAACAGTACTAATTGGCATTCAAGCATTTGATGATCACTTATCGTTAACTGTGATAAATAGGGGGTATCCATTAATGCATGCCACTTTTTCTGCCAATTTAACGACAAATTTTGAATATGAGGTATCACCAAAGTCACGACCTGATTCGATTCTGTACCTTTACTTTGTTGCTCAAGTCTTTCTTTTACAAAGCTCAGCAGTCGTTGATATATTTGTTCTATATCATCACTGTCATTCAATAAACCACTATTTAAAACAATAAATAAATTAGAGTCTCTAGACGCTGCCAAATGATAGTCATATAACACTTCTTTCTTCGGTGTACCTTGCTCTCCAGACAAGAAGACAGGAAGCATTGATTGCTTTGCTATAGACCAGTTGTAACGAGTCATTTCTTGCCATGACTCACCCGCTACCCAATCTAAATTATTATCTCCACTCATAATAGAGACCATGCGCTCTCTTTCACTGATTAGGGAAAAGAGCATCGACATAGAATCATTCGAGTTAATAGAATGTTCAGAGTCAGAAGACGGTAAGGCGGGCTGCTCCTGTCTATTGCTTTTTGGTATGACTACCACATCTGGCGATGCCTTTCTGCGTTGTTGTAAGATTTTAGTTACCGTCAATCTAAGCCTTGCTGCTTCACAAGGCTTCACTAAAAAGTCATCCGCGCCTAAATTTATTGCTTGTACCGCAATATCAATGGAACCATGGGCTGTCATGAATACAATTGGGATCTCAGGCCACTTTTGCTTCACTTCCTTCAATACATCCATACCCGTCATATCTGGCAATCGTAAATCCAGTAACATTAAACTGGGCTTATGACGTTGGATGCTGGCTAAGGCCGAACGGCCTGTTCTCACCACTTCAATCTCTAAATTCATGGGAGTCAAATAACTTCGATAAAGTGAAGCGACAGACTGTGTATCTTCTACCATTAATAAAGAGCAACCAGAAGCATCGAAATGATCACTTAATTCTGTAATACCATTTAAATTTTGCATATTGCTTTCTTTTTTTTGTGTTATTTTTTCATTATGCAAAAATAATACGACACTTTTTGCTCGTGTGACCAGTTAATACAACCTCGATCACAATATTATCATGATAAATAAGAGTAGAATGTCATTGATCCTGATAAATCATCGGGGTCACCTAGCCAACTGACGTTATTTGTGAAGTTTTTTCACAAGACCAATAAGTCTTTCTTATTGGTCTTTTTCATTTCTAAGGCATCGAAGAGAAGACATTAATCCAAAAACCTTCATTTTTACGAGTGAATCACATAATGTCTGTATTAAGCATCGCCCGTTATTTAAAAAAGGCCTCTTTTAAACGACTGATCTCATCTCGTTTTTGTGCTGCTAATTCAAACTCTAAATCCTGAGCATACTGATGCATTTCCGTTTCGAGTTTTGCGATGGTTTTATCAAAATCAGCTTGTGTTAATACATGATATTGAGAATCTGGTTCTGCAACTTTAGCTAATGGGACGACATGACTTGGTTTTCTCGCTTTTGCCTTCGTCGCCTCACCCAGTTCTAGGATGTCTTGAACACGACGTTCAAGTGGCTGAGGTGTGATTCCTTTTTCTTGGTTATATTCTTGTTGTTTCGCTCTACGACGCTCCGTTTCATCAATCGCTTTTTTCATCGATTTTGTTACTTTATCGCCATAGAGAATCGCTTTACCATTGACATTACGAGCTGCGCGTCCGATTGTTTGAATTAAAGAACGCTCCGAGCGTAAAAACCCTTCCTTGTCTGCATCTAAAATTGCCACGAGAGAAACCTCTGGCATATCCAACCCCTCTCTTAACAAGTTAATGCCAACAAGAACATCAAATTCCCCTAATCTCAAATCTCGAATAATTTCGACGCGCTCCACTGTATCGATATCAGAGTGTAAATAACGAACTTTTACATCATGCTCTGTTAAATATTCAGTGAGGTCTTCAGCCATGCGCTTCGTTAGTGTTGTGACTAATACTCGCTCATGTATTTTTTCACGCTGACGAATTTCAGACAGTAAATCATCCACCTGCGTCGCAACCGGTCTCACTTCCAAGACGGGATCCAATAACCCTGTTGGCCTGACGACCTGATCAGCAATATCTTCACCTGACTTATCCAGCTCGTAATGACCTGGAGTTGCAGAAACAAAAATGGTTTGAGGTGCTAAAGATTCAAACTCTTCAAATTTAAGTGGGCGATTATCCAACGCTGAAGGCAAACGAAAACCAAATTCGACCAGCGTTTCTTTTCTTGAACGATCCCCTTTATACATTGCGCCGATTTGCGGTACAGTGACATGGGATTCATCGATAATCAGTAAACCATCACTGGGTAAGTAATCAAATAAAGTAGGAGGAGCCTCTCCTTCTCCCCTTCCACTGAGGTAACGAGAATAGTTTTCAATGCCTGAACAAAAACCCAGCTCTTGCATCATTTCAATATCAAATAACGTCCTTTGAGAAATCCTTTGCTCTTCCAATAACTTATTATGTTCGAGTAAGTAAGATTTCCTCTGTGTTAGCTCTTTTTTTATGTTTTCTATGGCATCTATAAGCTGTTCTCTTGGAGTCACGTAGTGTGTCTTAGGATAAACAGTAAATCGAGGTAGGTCGCGCTGGATAATGCTGCCCGTTAAAGGATCAAAAATGCTGATTCTTTCAATTTCATCATCAAATAATTCGATTCGAACCGCTTCTAACTCAGATTCAGCAGGGAAGATATCGATGACTTCACCGCGAACTCGAAATTGCCCTCGCTCAAACGCCATGTCATTACGGCTATACTGCAGATCGGCTAAACGCCTTAAGATATCCCGTTGCTCCATAAAGTCACCACGTCGAACATGCAACATCATTTGCATATAAGATTGAGGGTCCCCCAGACCATAAATAGCCGATACAGATGCAACAATAATGGCATCCTTTCGTTCAAGTAATGCCTTTGTTGCGGATAAACGCATCTGCTCAATGTGTGCATTGACTGATGCATCTTTTTCAATAAACGTATCGGTTGTAGGAACATAAGCCTCTGGCTGATAATAATCATAATAAGACACAAAATATTCAACGGCATTATGAGGGAAGAAGGCTTTCATTTCACCGTAGAGCTGCGCGGCTAATGTTTTATTAGGGGCAAGTAATAACGTTGGACGATTTTTCTGGGCAATCACATTAGCCAAGGTAAAGGTTTTCCCTGATCCTGTCACACCTAATAGAGTTTGATGAGCAAGCCCTGCATCAAGCCCTTCACTCAATTTATCAATGGCTGTAGGTTGATCACCTGCTGGTTGATACTTCGATTCAAGCTGATACTCTTTACATTGCTGCTCATCATTCATACTTCCTACACCTTTCTTATTTAACTCTGATTTTATGTCTACTAAAATAACAACAATTCAGCCGTATTCTTTCATAAAATAGTGTAGATGTAGATGAATACCTATCA
>JAOICL010000110.1 GCA_028131545.1 Vibrio sp.
GATTGACGACATTATTTGGAATGGTCGACTTTCCCTCTTTCTCTAACCACTCTTCTAGGTTGTCACAACCACCAATATACTGATCTTCCATCCAAATTTGCGGAACGGTCACCGGTGTTTTTTGGCCAATGTGCGCTTTTACTTCCGGGATCATACGGTACAGAGCTGCACTGTCTTTAACAACATCATGGTAGACGTAGTCAATACCCGCTTCATCCAACAGTTTTTTCGCTTTAACACAGAATGGGCAGGTGGCCTTGCCGTACACGATATTCCCTTTGAGCTGATCGTGTTTTGTCCATTCTTGAATAATCGACTGAACTAATACACCACGGTTTAAGGCTTCACCTTGTGAAATGAGTTTACCTTCCACCATTAAAATAGGGGCATGCCAAGCGCCGACTTTTAGCGGTTCCCACCAGTGTGATAACCAATCTTTGATTTCGAGTTCGATAGGCACATCTGAAAGTTCAGTTTCAAAGGTATCCTTTAAAATGTCCTTGGTTAGAGTACATTCACCACATGGAATGTTCACTTTAAATGGTCCCCAGCTACCACCCCAACGATACAGCGTCACTTTAATTGGATTTGCCATTGTTTACTTCCTTTTACATACTTTGGTCAATTGGATTGACTGACTTACTAAATAAGACCGTCTATATAAGTAGTCTATTTCAATTTTGCTGCAATCATCGATAAAAAGTTCAAAACTTGTTGTTATCTCTCAAGTTTTCACCTTAGCTTTTATAAAGCAAGTTAATATATTCAAAGGCTTATAATTCATGACACTTATTACTCAAAAGTTAGCCGTTAATGCTTTACCCTCTGGAGTGCATAAACAGTACTTTCAAGCGATGACGGATGCTATTGGCCAAGCAGTACTCATTCCTTTATGGGTCTTCAAAGGGGAAGAGGATCGTATTCCTCTTGATCGCAACAGTGTTGAGAAAGAAAAGAACAAAGAAAAAGGTCAATATAAAGAAAAAACGAGTCAACGAGTTGTTATTACGGCGGGCTTACATGGAGATGAGATGAATGGTGTTTTAACGGCACAAGCCATTGTCAGAGAACTGCATGGTTATCATGCCAAAGGTGGGCAGATACACGGTACGATTATGATTGTACCCATCCTTAACCCGAAAGGGGTGCTATCACATTCTCGCCGATTTGTGTGTTCCGATCATGAACAACCGAGCCAAGATCTCAATCGCCTTTTCCCAGGCAAAGCCGCGGGTAATTCTGCCGAGCGGTTTACCAATGCTATTTGGACGAATTTGTTACAGGGTAATGCCGATATTGCCATTGACTTACATACCCAAACGATGGGAGCCAGTTACCCACTTTATGCGTTTTCTGATTATCGCATCCCTCAATGCAAAGCATTGGCTAAGCAAATAGGCGCTGATGTTATCTTGGATGATCCTGGAGAAAAAGGCGTATTGGAAACAGAGTGGAATCAACAGGGCGTCCCAGCCATCACGCTGGAAATCGGAGCGGGTAAGGTCATCGATAAAGCCTTAATAGAAAGAAGTCAGCGTGGGTTGCTGAACCTGTTACACCGACAAGGAATACTTCCTGATTACGTACCTCCAAAAGAGAGTGATGTTCGATGCCGACCTATAGAGGGTAAAAAGACGCTGACGATGCGAGCTGAAGAAGGGGGATTCTGCATTCCTTGTGTTGAGTTATTGCAAAAAGTCGCGGCGGGCGATCTGATTTCAATTCAGTACAATGACTTTGGTGAAGAGATTAAACGATATATAGCGCCAAAATCAGGAGTCGTGATCAGCATTAATACCGATCCTATTCGTGATTTTGGTGGATTAATAGGTCGATTGCTTATCGATTAATAAGTTATAGGTATACAAAGTGTGATTGTCGTCGGCTTTCTTCGTATATAACTAATTAATATATCGCTATAGTAGATTACTGTTTAACCAAGCTGTGCTAGTTTGGTTGATATATCTGAAACAGATGAAGCAATCAGTAAGGGAATACGATGAAGTTGCAACAATTACGTTACCTCAAAGCAATTAAAGATAATAATTTAAATGTCTCAGCGGCCTCTGAGGCATTGTTTACCACTCAGCCAGGTGTCAGTAAGCAAGTCTTGTTACTTGAAAATGAGCTAGGTGTGCGTATTTTTGAGCGTCATGGTAAGCACTTACAATGTCTTACCCAAGCGGGTGAAGAGATTCTAGATGAAGCAGAGAAAGTACTCGCATTAGAACAGAAAATTAAAGCAATTGCGCATCAATACGTTGATCCCTCATCTGGCACACTCAATATATTCACCACCAACACCATTGCACGTAATTTATTACCAAATAGTGTGGCGTACTTTACTAAACACCACCCAAAGATTAATTTTAACCTCTCTCCTACCTTGCCATCTCAAGCAAAAGGAGGCATTAGTCGAGGCCATTCTGATATATCGATTGTGGCTCATGATGTTGGCCATGATTCGGATTTGATTGTCTTACCGGCTTATCTATGGACATTAGGCTTGGTGGTACCCAAAGATCACCCACTGGCAAAAATCGATAAACCAACCATTGAGCAGATTGCCGAATACCCTATTTTAACGTATGACAAAGGGGCAACAGGCCGACAAATCGTCGATGAAGCATTAGAAAGCAGTGGATGTAAAGGTAACTATTTCATGACCGCGATGGATGCCGATGTGATCAAACGGTATGTTGAGCTGGGTTTTGGTGTGGGTATTATTGCCTCATTA
>JAOICL010000111.1 GCA_028131545.1 Vibrio sp.
CGCTGCCAAAGAAATGATTGCCACTTGTTTTGTTATGTTCATTACTGCCTCTGAATATATTATTTTATTTTGAGGCTATCATAAACAAGCTGTTTACTTTTTAGTCATTGCTGTGAAAGGAATTTGTCAAGATTTGTTCTGTTTTGGGTATTGATAGTTACTCACTTTTACAATGTAGTCATAAAACAATTGGTGAAGTTTATTATAGAATTAAATTTTTGAAATCTTATTACTATCAAGTTTCTACCCCAAAACATGCACGTGTTGACAGGTAACAGAGGACAATAAGAATGCAAGTTACAACCGAACATTAGCCCGATGGAACCTTTGGCTACCTCCCTTCTTACACATTAGGGGCAATATACGCTGCGCAATACATGGCGACCATTAAGCAAAGCATGGATGTCGATAGCATCATCGCAAGCGGTGATCTGACTCCTATCTTTAAGTGGCTAGATAAAAACATTTGGAAGAAAGCAAGCTTCTTATCTACAGATGATTTAGTGACTGAAGCAACTGGTGAAGTACTGAATGCTAAGCACTTTAAAGCGCATTTAGAGAATCGTTACTTGTAAGTACAGACAAAAAAGCATCAATATTGTATTGATGCTTTTTTTAACACTGAGTAAAATGAGCTTGTCGATGAATGGTTAAATTACATTGTCCGAACTACCGCCTTTTTAATAAGTTCGAGTAGAGTTACTCTCAAAACTAATATCTTCACCATATACGATATTCTTCGCATCATCAGACGCTGTCGAGCTCGTTATATTATTTTCACTGACAATGACTTTGTCTAGCTCAAAGATGCCATTGATACGTTTATAAATATAAATACCATAATTAGTTTTCGATCCTATCGAAATCTCATTAGCCTCAATAACCCCTGTGTTTCGTATTGTTGATTTAGCAACAAATGTTAACGTATTTCCATCTTCCGCTAATTCAGTAGAAGCAATGTAACTATCTTTGCTTAAATGAGGAGGCTCAATAAACTGGGCTTCATCCCAAGAGCTTCCACTCTTCTGATAAATGAACAAGCCCTTATCGTCGTTGTTATGAATCACGAGCGTGCTCCCATCACCATTGAGCGTGTAATAACGAGTATTATTTAATCCAATCATTTGGCTTTGCTCTTCCAGTTGTGATCCGTCAAAAGTATAAATGGTCATTCTTTCATCGTCATTATCGATAGAGCGAACCGCTAATGTGCGACCATCTCCACTAATAGAGGCGCCATTATAAGATAAACCACCTTTTGAAATGCTTTCTAACTTAGTCACTTCTGACCACATCCCATTATTTTTTTTGAAGACATAAAGGTGAGATATTGTTGTCTCTATATCAGGTCCATTATCATTAAAACCAGAACGAGCAAACGTCAATAAATGACCATCTTTACTTAAATCAGGCCTAGGTAGACGATGGGTATAATCTAGTGATATTAGTGGTTGTTCAAATGGAACACGTAGCCACTGATCATTAGAAGAAAGAGAATACACATGAATACACCCCAAGCACTCATCGCCATTATAAACAATATTGGTGAAACTGTCGGCATGTAGGGCATAATCGGAATATCGCCCATACCCCTGACTCGATGGAGCTATTGATACCCACTCCCCATTTCTATTCTCATAAGTTTCAATAATGGGGTTTCCTCCAATATGATCCAACGTCACCGCCAGCAGGTTCTGGCTATCACTGGATAGATTAAGTGCTCGTGGTCGATGGCTAAGATTAGTATCAATCGATCGATAGAGATTACCAGACATACTGTTCAATGCATTATTATCAAATTCTATCGAACTCGAACAACTTTGCTCACCTTTTTGTTGAGCATGAATAAAGTATTCTGCATCCATTGCATACAATGCCCCACCAGTAGCCACTTCTAATGATAAATCTTTGGTTTGACCCAATGTAATACAGCCATTATTTTCATCCGCTTCACATACGGTATAAATCACATCGCCCGCTTGATTGCTGGTTGCAGCATCCCATTCAAATGTCACTTTACCGAACTCATTCGTTGTACCTGAGTTATTGTCTGAGAAGGTATTGGTTACATTAAATGATGATAATGAGCTTGAACTCTGGCAAGTTAACGCTTCAGAATCAATATTGATTTCATCTTCATCTAACACACCATCATTATCATCATCCGGATCGTCTGAATCGGGAATACCGTCATTATCATCGTCGTCATCTTTTGAATCAGGAATACCATCACCGTCGGTATCAATACCATCAACTGGTTGGGATATATTGGAAGAATTAGAATCGGTATTCATGTTTGATGAATCAGAGCTACTGTCATCACCACCACACGCAGCCAATAATGCCACTAAAGAGATAATTGAGACTTGTTTTGATAGATTCATGATGTCCAACTGAAAATGAGTATGAAAGTTGGCTTAAAATATCATTGAAAAAAAGAGCAAGTGTAATTGAAACGACAATAAAAGGTTAATATTTAGACAAATATTCGCAGGGTGAGTGAGGGTTATGTTTTGATCTGTTCCGTCTTTACTATGCGAGATTCCATTTTCATGGGAATGACGACAGTGAGCATAGGAATGACACCAGTGAATATAGAGATGGCATCAACCCCACAAACCGTCATTACCGCGCAGGAGCGTTGTTGACTAAATCCGTTGAACTTT
>JAOICL010000112.1 GCA_028131545.1 Vibrio sp.
AAAGATTAGAAGATAAATGAAAATAAAATTGGGATTTAAACACATCAACCCAACCATCAGAATGAGTGACACAAGATTCAGAATACTTAAGCATAATGACAGAATTCATACCACTGGCTTTATCTTGCTTAAACCCAATTTTTACGGCTTTAAATCCTTGCTGACACCAAAAAGAAATAAGCTCACTTGTCGCACCGAAACTTGTGGAAAGAACATCAAAATGGCTTTCATTACTAATATGATGAAGCATTGCTCTTCCTACCCCTTGAGACTGGTAGTTAGATAACACCGCAATTCGCATAACTCTCAAATTAATCAGCTGACCAAACTCCACAACACCATAATGATTCAATAAAGAAGCCGTCACTAAATGTCCTTTCGGACGACGTAATCCACGAATAATATCTTGAGATAGACTTTGAGATAAACTCCCCTCTTCTACCGTTAACACACACCCAACCGGAACATTCTCTAAAAACGCAACATACATACTTTGTTTAGGATCGTTGAAAAAGGAAAACAAGTCATTAGGCGTTGTTTGATAATGGGCTAATTGTAAAATCGACCAGATATTCTGAAGTAATTGAGGGGATGTTAATAATTCACAACGCTCAATATTTCTCACGATTAACGATGCATTAGAATTAGGAACATTAGGATTGTGAATTGAAGTGTCTAAAAGAAAAGTGCGATTAGTCCAAGACTCTAAGAAGTCACTATTAGCCCAACGTATTGGTTGTTCTAAATACAAAGATTTCACTTTCTTAAAATTATCATGTAACCAAGGTAAAAATTTATTCAAAAATCCTCTTCCTGAACCTTCATACCCAGTCGTCGTCGTCGAAAAAATACAAATACGTGCACGTAAGGACATTCTTTTTAAGATAGGTAAAGGTATTGAAGAAGCTTCATCAACAATAATAATCGCATTGTTAATATCACTAGATAAAAGCTGATCAGGTGGAAAAAAAGTAATTTGATTATTACCCTGTGTTATTTGATGTTTGTCATCATGAACGATACCCAGTTCATTTGCTGTATGTCGAAACAACGTTTTAACTGAATCAAAACGGGAAGATATCACATAAATAATCCCGCTACCTTTTTTTAAAAAGTGAGCGGATGCAATACCTAGTGCAGCACTCTTTCCTCTTCCACGTTCGGCTGTTAATGTCACTGTCCTTTTTTTATCACTGCATAAATAAGTTGATAACGACGAGATAACATCGAGTTGGGTCTCATGATTAGAGCTATTTGTCGATTCTGATAGAGAAAAAGAACCAGAGAAAAACCCTTTATTTTGATTCCACTGGGGTAATATTTCCAATTGCTTTAACAAAAGAGGGTTAAGCATATCATCGAGTATATTACTATGCTGATACAATATTAATAAACCACCGCCTACTAAAGAGCCGATCGCAGCATTAAATGCATTAGCATGAAAGCTAGGATCTATATTAATAACCAAACAGTCTGTTTCAACACCAAGTAATTGATGCGTTTGCTTATAGGATAGGAATGGGAGTTCATCACTCAGTGACGTCGGTATTTGTATCGTATTATTAAAACGACACTGTTGAATAAAAGGTAGGATCGTATCTTTAAACCACGCATCATTCCCCTTACACAAGATAACCGCTCTTGTGTTATTAAGTTGATGTGAGGATAGGAAGGTTTCTAAATCTGTCATTCATCTAAGTTCATTGAGAATAATGACCTTAGTATAAACAAAAAAGCCGCAATAAATGCGACTTTAATAAGTTAAAATACAATAATGACAGCGAGTCTATATTAATTCTTTCTCTAAGAACTCAAACAAACGTGCCATCTTTCTATCGTCTAGTTTTTTAAGGTTCAACGTTAGATTTGCACCTTTACGAGAATAAGATACTCGACCTTTAATTAATTCTTGTTTCACGGGGCCAGCTCTTTCTATTCGCTGCGGCGATAACTCAGCAATCCAAGATTCAATTTGTTCTGAGATATGCTTCGTCATTCGAGTCACACCATGACCATCTAAAGCTGTCCATGTTGAAACTGTTTGTTCTTTACAACGATTAACTAACTCTTGCTGCATACTTTCAGATAAAGTGAAAAACTGCTTATGCAGTTTAACAATGGTTGGACGTCCTAATTCAGCAACACTTGGGTAAGCCTGTAAAAGCTCTAAAGGTAAAGAAGCTGCTTTTAGCGCTCCAGACACTAATGCTTCACTACACTGGAACATTTGAGCAAGTGCTTTTTGATCCGCTGCTTCTCCTGTATCCAATTTAATTTGCATTTCTTTACCCTTTTCGAATAAAGATAAAGGCTTATGCGCGTTAGCGACATCAGATAAAAATTTAGCATGCTCGGTATTAATATCTTTTGCAACGTACACTAAAAAGTCTTGCTTCGCTAAAATACAAGACATACGGCGACGGCTACCATCAAGGATTTCTACCGTTCCATTTTCCATTAAACGACCAACGGCTGGATATTGCTGACCGCGTGTTTTTAATGTCGATAAAATATCAGATAAAGCATGTTCATTTAAAAAAGATTGTTCTCGAGCATTTTGAGCAAAGACAACGGTTTTTGATTCAATATCAAAAGCTGAAATCTTTTGAAGTTCAAAAGAAACGACGTCTTGTCCTGCTACTGATAACTCAATAA
>JAOICL010000113.1 GCA_028131545.1 Vibrio sp.
CCAAGGTACAACTAGCTCCCGTGCGGTTATCTTTGACCATGATGCTAACATCGTTGACGTGGTACAACGTGAGTTCACTCAAATCTACCCTAAAGCCGGCTGGGTAGAACATGATCCAATGGAAATCTATGCGACACAAAGCTCTACTCTTGTAGAAGCACTAACAAAAAACAGCATTTCAAGTGATCAAGTTGCCGCTCTAGGCATTACCAACCAACGTGAAACAACGATTGTTTGGAATAAAGAAACTGGTAAACCCGTTTATAATGCCATCGTATGGCAGTGCCGTCGTACTGCCCCTATATGTGAGCAACTAAAAGCGCAAGGTCTTGAAGAATATATTCAGGATAATACAGGGTTGGTTCTTGACCCTTATTTCTCAGGCACAAAAATCAAATGGATTTTAGACAATGTAGAAGGTGCTCGTGAGCAAGCTGAAGCTGGAAATCTATTATTTGGTACCGTTGATACTTGGTTAGTGTGGAACATGACTCAAGGTCGAGTTCATGTGACGGACTACACTAACGCATCACGTTCTATGCTATTTAACATTAACAGCATGGAGTGGGATCAAAAACTACTGGATGCAATGAACATCCCCGCTTCAATGATGCCAGAGGTTAAGCGCTCATCGGAAGTGTACGGTCAAGCAAACCTGGGTGGTAAAGGGGGAACTCGTATTCCTATCGCAGGTATTGCAGGAGATCAGCAAGCTGCCCTATTTGGTCACCTATGTGTAGAACCAGGTCAGGCTAAAAACACCTATGGCACCGGCTGTTTCTTACTGATGAACACGGGTACTGAAAAAGTAAAATCAACGCATAGCCTGTTAACCACGATTGCTTGTGGTGCGAAAGGTGAGCCAAACTACGCATTAGAAGGCGCAGTATTCATGGGTGGCGCATCGATTCAATGGCTACGTGATGAAATGAAGTTGATTGCTGATGCAAAGGATTCTGAATATTTTGCAACCAAGGTTAAATCATCGAATGATGTGTATGTAGTACCTGCATTCACTGGATTGGGAGCACCTTACTGGGACCCTTATGCACGAGGCACCATTGTTGGCTTAACACGTGGTTCTAATTCAAACCATATGATTCGCGCGACACTGGAAGGCATTGCCTATCAAGCCAATGATGTATTGGAAGCGATGCAAGCCGATGCAGGCATTAAAATTCCAACCCTTCGCGTCGATGGCGGCGCGGTTGCTAATAATTTCTTGATGCAATTCCAATCGGATCTCGTTGATACCAATGTACAACGCCCTAAAATCACTGAAGTAACAGCATTAGGAGCAGCTGCTTTGGCTGGCTTAGCTGTCGGTTACTGGGATAGTATCGATGAATTAAAAGCACGAACTGAGATCGATAGAACCTTTACACCAAATATGGATGACAAGGATCGAAAACGTTCAGTAAAAGGCTGGAAGCGTGCGGTTAAGTGTGCTCAAGTATGGTCTGAACTACGTGAAGACGAAGAGTAATCTTTAACTTTAAAAAAGAGCGTATTCATGCGCTCTTTTTTATTATCACTTTCTTTTATTTCAAATACTATAACAATAATGATTATGAAAGCATTACCAAGACATCAACAAATTATCCAACTCGTCAAAGAAAAAGGCTATGTCAGTACCGATGAACTCGTAGAGCGCTTTAGTGTAAGTCCTCAAACGATACGTCGAGATCTTAATGAATTAGCCGATGCGAACCTGATTCGCCGCTATCATGGTGGAGCAACGACACCGCTCAGCTCTGAAAATACCGCTTATCAAACGAGAAAATCTCAAAATAATTCTGAAAAGGATTTAATTGCCGAAGAAGTCATCAAACATATCCCCGATGGCGCAACCCTATTTATTGATATAGGGACAACACCTGAAGCGGTCGCAAGGGCACTGAATAAAAATCACAAACAGCTGAGAGTTGTGACCAACAACATTAATGTGGCAAGCTTGCTCTTTCCTAATCCTGAAATTACCGTCATTTTAGCGGGTGGTGAAGTACGTCAACAAGATGGCGGAATCGCCGGTGAAGCAACGCTCGACTTCATTAAACAATTCCGTTTAGATTTTGGCATCATTGGTATTAGTAGCATCGATCAAGATGGTTCACTGCTCGATTTTGATTACAAAGAAGTCCGTGTTAAGCGAGCTATCATTGAAAATAGCCGCCGTGTATTTCTTGCTGTCGATAACTCTAAATTCAGTCGTACAGCCATGGTACACCTTGGCTATATCAATGAAATTGATTCTTTATTTACGGATATTGAGCCTCCAGTGAACATCAAAACAATGCTAAATACACATAATATCCCGGTGTTTCAATCGCACTAACCCCCCTTTCTATCGACACTGTTAGCTTAATTTTTCACTCAGAAAATAAGCCACTTTATTCCTAGTCATATAAATAGACTTAATGACTAGGAATAAAGTTGGCTTAAACCTCGCTTAAAGAATCAAATTCGAAAATTAAACATGTACTTTTAAGAATTCAGCGCTATAATTCACTCATAAAATGTTCGTACGCTCACAAACAAACATTTAAGAGCATATAGAGAAGGTTAAAACATGAGCTTAAAATTACAGAACGAAAGTGCACAACCATTAGAT
>JAOICL010000114.1 GCA_028131545.1 Vibrio sp.
CTTAGTCCAAATAAAGTATTAATACATTTTGGTGGGCACAGAATATGCTGTATTCAAATACAACACAAAGTTCAACCCGTGGGTTGTTCAAAAGGATGAGTCTCATCTCAAAGGTACTCATCATTTTAGCAATGATGTTCGCTAGTGGGCTCTTTTCCTATCTTATTATGTACAGCTTCTCACATTTAGATCGCTCTCACTTCAAACAAGTGGAAGGAGAATGGTTAGAAATTGATGCGCCTCCGTATAATCAAGATGTCCTAGCTATCAGAGAAGATGGTATCTATAAAAATGGGAAACTACTGACGAGCCAATATACCGTTGGTCGACATCAAATACGGTTTGAAACGCTAAATGGTGTCTTTATTTATGAAAAGGCTGGGACAAGAAATGCGCCTAAATTGAAAAGAGTGCAACCAGAATTCCCAAAGCAACGTTTTATTCAAAAAGGCTTTGAGCATACACTGGATGTAAAGCAGCGGACAGAGTCAGCCTCTGCCGCTTTGGCTGATCATTTTAAACAATAAGGCGTGATCACCTGAACATCACATTTATAACATCATCAATCCATCTTGATAAATCAATGAGTCGTCATGATCTGACCCTAATAAAACCGGACCATCCAAATCAACAACATCTGCCCTTGTAGCAATAGGAAGAGCCGCTTTCATTGATAAAGATGTCCCTAACATGCAACCAACCATGATTGACATACCTAGGTCTCGTGCTCGACTTTCCAGCTCTAGTGCTCCGGTTAACCCACCCGTTTTATCCAACTTAATATTAATCATTTCATAGTAATTAACTAAGTTATCTAAATCATCAAGTGTATGACAGCTCTCATCTGCGCATAAAGGAATTGGATGCGGTATGTTATGAAGTAATTGATCTTGGCCAGCAGAGACCGGTTGCTCAATCATCGTAATGTTAAACGGTTTAAGATCATTAAATGTTTCTTCTAGATCCAAATCATTCCATGCTTCATTCGCGTCTAAAATAATCTTCGCTAATGGTGCTGCTCGGCGAACTGCACTAACACGCTCTATGACATCATAGCTGTCTAGTTTTACTTTAAGTAAGATTGCACCTAAATTAACATACTCTAATGCTTGCTGGTACATCGTATCGCAATCACCTACTGACACGGTCATCGCTGTTTCAATTTGCGAATCAATCGTGAAATACGGTACCGGGAAGGTCGAATGGTTTAATAAAGCAATCAAGCGCCATAACGCACAATCAACGGCGTTACGAGCCGCACCTGCTGAAAATGTTTGAAGTTTATCTTTCGCTTCATTAGGCGATAATGATTGAATGTGTGTCATCATCTCTTTAATTTGAATGATAACTGATTCAACGCTTTCACCATATCTAGGATAAGGCGTGCACTCACCTATAACGGTATCGCCATTATACTGGATCTCGATACGAACAAGATCACAATGCGTTCGAGATCCTCTCGATATTTTAAAGGGACGAGCTAATTGTATTGGATGATGATAAACCTGATATTCCATGATCGTTATAAACTCTTATATGTCGTCATCAAAAGTACAGCCGATCTATAGCTTAGCTATTTGACCAGCAATTGCATCAATACTGAATCGTACAGGATCCGTTACAGGCACACCAAATTCTTCAGACCAATCAGCACATAACTGCTCTGCTTCTTCAATACTGATCGCTGATGTATTTAAACAAATACCAGCCAATACAACATCAGGGTTCGTAACCTGAGCCGTTAATAGGTTCATATCAATGGTTTGTTGAATCGAAGGAAGTTTAGCGTGTGGAAGATGTCGAATGTGTGGACGCCCTACTTCATGGCAAAGTAGTAAAGCATCTGGTTGAGCACCATGAATTAATCCCATACTGACACCCGCGAAAGAAGGATTAAATAAAGAACCTTGCCCTTCTATAATATCCCAATCATGATCGTCAAATGCTGGGCTGATCGCTTCGACGGCACCAGAAATAAAATCAGCGACGACAGCATCAATTGAGATACCTTGTCCATCAATTAAAATACCCGTTTGACCTGTCGCTTTAAATTGTGCTTTAACACCTTGAGAGTTCAGAGCTTTTTCCAGTGCCAGTGCACTGAACATTTTCCCCACAGAACAGTCCGTTCCGACCGTTAATACTCGTTTGCCCGATCGTTTTTTACCATTACCGACTGCTAGTGTTTCATCATAATGGCGAACATCAAATAAACGAATAGCACCAGACTCTACATAGCGGTTCAATGACTCAATCGATGTTAATCTTTGATGCATACCAGAAGCAATATCAAAACCTAACTCAGCCGCTTTAACTAACGTGTTGACCCAACTTTCAGGAATATATCCACCAGAGTTTGCCGTCCCAATAACGAGCGTTTTAACGCCAAGCTCTTTTGCTTTTTCTAAGGATAGATCCGGTAAACCTAAGCTAACGGTGCTGTCTGAAAGTCGAAGTTGACCCAAGCAAATATCAGGACGCCATTGCTGAATCCCACGTGCGGTTTTCGCCGCTAGAGGATCCGTTACATCGCCAAGAAATAATAAGTAAGGTTGCTGAATATGCATTGTGTTCTCCAAAACAAAATTTTATCAT
>JAOICL010000115.1 GCA_028131545.1 Vibrio sp.
GATTTGTCTAAAATCATTACAGACGTTAATGATTGTATTGATGAAGAGCTAGATAGAGATACAGAGCAAGCAGAACTTATCAGAAGGTTCATAACTCCTGTCGAGATGGAAGAGACAGTAGATATGATTCTAAATGGTCTAGCGTTTTTTTCTTTTCTTATGCTTTTTTTCACTATGAAAGGCATTATTAAAGCTATTTCTGACAAAGAAAGAAGCAAACTTGCACAAGCACGTTCAGAAAAAATATTTTCTATTGCGATTGTGTTTCTAATAATCAGTTGTGTTTCGAGCGTCACTGCATTGTCATGGATTATTAAAGCCTCTTCTGATTACACAATGGCTATTCCAACTACTTTTCTAAACACGATAAACCACGTTAAATCTCAATCAGATTCTACTAAAGAAACAACGCTTTCTGCTTCACGAACTCAGTTCACGCAAAAAGCTTTAGAAATGACTCAAGGTATGATGAATGGTCATATGTGCGCTGTCAGACACAGACAAGAGCTTATGTCATTTAACACAGAGCCAACATATGAACATAGCAGAAAGAATCCTCAGCTCGCTTGTATTGAAGATTTTGAAAAAGCCAACGCTAACAAAAGCATTGCTGATCTTGATAATAGAACTTTACTTGTTGCAGCGGTTAAAGAATGTTCAAGAAAACACGGTGTGAAATATAAAGATTGTGGTTATATCAACACTCAATCGACTTTAGAGACTACAAGAAAAATCGCAGGTCAAGACGTTGTATCTAATCCCAACCAAGTTGTAGAAAAGTATGCAAATTTGATTGTTGATTTTACTAATGAATACGTTGGTTATGATTGCAATCGAATAAAGCTCACATTAAACGATAGAATTTCAGATGAATACAAATCGTATTGTTCTTACATAAAAGATGGTGAAATTAAACATTTTGATAGTTCAATGAAAGTAATTGAACTAGAAGACAGACTTTACGAATTGAACAAAAGCTTTGGTGAAGAATTGCTAGAACAATTTAAAAGCATTAGCTTAAACAATGATTATGAATCAACAACTACCCTCCTTTCATTTTTTGGAAACATCAGTGATTTTTTGTCAGTAGATAAATATAGTGCTGATTATCAGAATTTAATCAATCAACAGTTATCATACATTTCTTTCAATGAAAGTACCGCACTAAATCAAAATAATGGTAGGTCAATAAACACAGATTCATTTGTTGATTTGACTAGTGATGATGTGAATAGTTTTTATGCTTTTACACAAAATAGCTTAAATCGTTACTACAATAATGATCGTTTGATAATTGAGACTTCAAAATTAGAATTTAAATTTGTAGAAGATGGGAAGTTACTTTTTGGTCGTTATACAGACGCAACGGAAACTGAAAATTTTAAAGTTGATATGAATGTTCTAGAAGGTGTTCAAAGACACTATATAGAGCTAATGAGTATATCAGTTGCAACAAAACTATTGGCTCAATACAACATCAAGCAAGCAGATATCAACGAAGAAAGTGCAGGAATGTGGCATGCAGCAGAATACTTCGCATTAATTTTAGCTTTAATAGCAAACTTCAATCCTCTTTTTACATCTTTTATATTTGGATTAATGCTGTTCAGAGTAATGATTTTGTTGATAGAAACTATTTACATGGGAATCATTGAAGTTTCAATAGTAATTTTTAGCAAAAAAGAAGTTCATGTAATATTTTTGAGAGCAATTAGACTAATCGCAAGTTTAGTTGTTGAAATTCTTACTGTTGTCATTCCTGTCATTTTACAATCAGTTTTTGTCGCAATCATGATTGTAATGTTCATGAACATACCTTTGATTTATGGAAACACATTCGTTCAATTTGTGTGTTTTATAGTTCTTTATTTCGCAGCAATAATTTATGGAATCAAGAAAACGATTTGGTGGGTTTCATACGGCAACGGGTCAGTAAACACAACTTTAGAAGGATTTAAAGGTGATATGAAAAAATCACTAAAAGATGTAAATACAATAATGAAAAGCAGATAGTGGAGAAAATAATGAAATTTAAAATACTAGCGGTAATCGTATCATGTTTAACGCTTAACGTAGCAGTCGCAAAGGATTTAGATTTGTCTATTTACAAAGATAGATGTGTTAATGATTATAAAAAAGGTGTTCGCAAAAACGGCACTAGTGGTATCAACGGAGTTTATCTTGAATATAAAGGTGAAGAACCGATTAAAGAAGTTTTCAAATCTATTTATTTTAGTCCTGACTACAATCTTCAAGTTACTTTGAACGGTGATAAAAGAAGTGCTGTTAAGATGGTTGATGTTGTTAGTGAAAATGACTCTGTAGTGTTTTATGATCAAAAACCAGATAAAAGAGGTGATAGAAACGGCTCTAAATGGACTGTTAAACACGTTGCTTACAACACTTATGAGCTGAGTATATCTTACAGTAATAGAAGCATAAGAAACAAAGACAGAACGTTTACACCTGTTTTTGATGAAGCTGTAGAATTTGG
>JAOICL010000116.1 GCA_028131545.1 Vibrio sp.
GGGGATCTCATGGCGCAGATACAGTGGTTGTTTTAAGATTCCCGTTTTCACGGGAATGACGTTGGTGAGTGCTGTTGCTTTCAGTCTCGTCATCCCCGCGAAGGCGGGGATCTCATTGCGCGTATACAGTGGTTGTTTTCATATTCCCGTTTTCACGGGAATGCGCTGGTGAGTGCTGTAGCTTTCAAGTCTCGTCATCGCCGCGAAGGCGGGGATCTCATGATGCGTAGTGTTTTCAGATTCCCATTTAACGGGAATGACGCTGGTGAATACTTTTAAATTTCGTCATCCCCGCGCAGGCGGGTATCTCATGGCGCAGATACAGTGGTTGTTTTCAGATTCCCGTTTTCACGGGAATGACGGTGGTGAGTGCTGTTGCTTTCATGTCTCGTCATCCTCCTGCATTGAAATCGAAAGCTTAAATTAGCTACTTGTTTTTTCACTGAGAGCAGAGTTTAAAAGACTGGCAGATATAGGAATCAGCCCTACCTTTAAGCCAAATGGTTTAAAGACATTATTGAGAATCTCTGTTTTAAAAGAACCGCGATCATTTTCAATGTCTGAGATGGTCTTTCTCGATACATTGACCATTTTTGCAAAAGCATCTTGCTTCATCCCTAATACTTTTACCCTCAATGTTTTTAAAGCTAAGCCTTGCGTAAGTTCCCCTCTTAATAAAGCATAGGTGACTTCGCTGATTCGATGTTGTCTTTCTGATGCAGTAATCGGTTGACGTTTTTTTGATGCTCTTTGGGCGCCATTCTTTATTTGCGTATCGAGCCTTTTCTCTGGAGAAGAGAATCTTGTTTTTGTTATGTTTGAATAAGCTTGGTTTGCGCGAAGTCGTGCAATGGTATCGCGTACTGACTCTGATGAGGCAGGCGCAGCATCTTCATTTTGATATTTTGAGTCATTTTTACTCATAGTAGACCCCATTTCTTTAACTTTATTTCAATGAAGTCCATTCCAATACTAGGCATATCCAAAATTTGCTCGGGGACTCCTCTTGTTTTTAGGCGAGTTTTTAAGGTAAGACAGCTTTTTGCGAGTATCTTAAGCTCATGCATGAGCATGTCTTTTGGGACTAAATCTGACAACGATTCCGCAATTCCGTTGAAGTCGTACTCTCCTCCCACTTCTAAAGGGGATGTCCATTTGGTTGCTCTCGGTATTCCTTCAGGATCGGCTTTCATTGGAGCAAAATCATACACAGGCGCAAGTTTGATAATCCCATCACCTTTGATAAAAGAGGTATTTCTACCGTGGTTATCGCTATTACCAAACAAGATGTTAACTAAATCTCGTTTGACCCATTCGATAACAAAACTGTGAATATCAAATTGGAATCCTTGTTGCGTAACGATGTGGCTGTTCGTTATTTTATCAATAAGTGCTCGTATTGTTTCTTCGTGATCAAGAATACTCGCGGGTCCTTTTTGCAAAATAGAGTACACAGATTCCATCGAAAAACGTTGTATTGTTTCTTGCTCATCAAAGTAGATATCAAACCTTGGCAGCCATAGAGAGGGATAGTGCTCCCCTTCTTCTAATCTCATGAGTTTGGTTGAGATGGTGTCTATCCCGATATGAGTTAGCTCATGATAGTAGTGATATTCAGCTCGAAGGATATTGCAATCAGTATGGTTTCTTGAGCCACGAGGATACTTAACGAGATAGTGTATGTCTTTATTCCTATGATCATCTTGATAACTATCAATCCAAATATCTTCCTCGGGTGAGCATCGTAATAATAGCTTAGGTGCTTCTCCACCGGCTCCGGTTGCTCCACCCGCGGCCGCCCCTCGCTCCTGAGCATAATCTAAGAAGTCACTCCCACGATTGATAACATCATTAAGTGAGAAAGAAAGCGAATCAGATTTTTCTGAACGATTTGGAAGTGACTCTTTTACTCTTAAATTACCAACTGGTGATATGGTTCCATATTTCAATAAAATGAAGTTTTGCTGGTCAATTGGGAGATCATCAATATCAAGTTGCTTAACCCAGTACCGCCTGCTTGCTCCACTTGGCATTATGTCATCAAGGAACCTTAACCAACCTGAGCGCCCTAAATCATCAAAAAAGAAATTGACTGGGTAGTTAAGTGATACGGCATATTTGTCGCTTTTTTCAAAATTCTGGGCAGTGTAGTCAGGTAGGTAGTGAACCTCTGTGACAAAGTAGTTCCCTTCATGGCTGTTAGGAAAGTTTATTTGAGCAATATCAGACCATTCGTGTGATAGGTAAGTTTGTATTGTGAGTGACTCCATTTTTACCTCCCTTTATTCTTATGAGTGTAACTTTACTCACTAAATGGTTTTTTCTCAAGCTTTGTAACTTTTATTACTCATTAAGTTGGTTGTTATGGTGAGTGCTGTAGCTTTTAAGCCTCGTCATCCCCGCGAAGGCGGGGATCTCATGGTGCGTATATGATGGTTGTTTTCAGATTCCCGTTTTCACGGGAATGACGCTGGTGAGTGTTGTTGCTTTCAA
>JAOICL010000117.1 GCA_028131545.1 Vibrio sp.
ACTCAACCAATTTATTAGAGAATTCAAACTCTAATTTCAATTCCACTTTACAGGCATGCTCATCAAGAGGTATAAAGGACCAACCACCTTGTAGTGTTTTAAAAGGACCATCAACTAACGACATCAGAATAGACTGACCGGGTACTAGAGTATTTTTTGTCGTAAATGTTTTTGAGATTCCTGCTTTTGAGACATCAACCGAAGCCGTCATTGTGCTCTGATCGGCTTGATGCACTTTGACTCCGCTACAACCTGGTATAAACTCAGGGTAACGATCAACATCGTTCACTAATTCGAACATTTGCTGTGCACTAAACATAACCAGCGCTGAGCGACATACTTGCTTCATTACAACCTCTAATCTTTTTGCTTGATGATCAAGCTCACAGGATTTTACTTTTATCTCGCAGGGAGCTCAAGAATTTACATTCTTATTATGCGAAAATGCTTCCCTCGCACCTATTGATACGTATAATAACGGCATTATGGCAAAGAAAAAATCAAAAACTAAAGCAAATAGCAATACCATTGCTCTAAACAAGAAAGCTCGCCACGAATATTTCATTGATGATGAAATTGAAGCGGGTCTTGAATTGCAAGGCTGGGAAGTAAAGTCCCTACGCCAAGGTAAAGTAAATATTGCAGAAAGCTACGTATTTATCCGTGATGGCGAAGCATTCATCAGCGGCATGTCTGTCGTGCCCCTAACGCAAGCTTCAACACACGTCGTTGCAAACCCAACACGTACGCGTAAATTACTGATGTCTCGTCGTGAACTGGATAACTTATTCGGACGCATAAACCGCGAAGGTATGACTCTAACGGCCCTTGCTCTGTATTGGTCTCGTTCATGGGTGAAGATCAAAATCGGTGTCGCTAAAGGTAAGAATTGGCAGCGTCAAAAAGCGCGTGTCATGAAGAGCTCTCTTCGCTAATTATCATCACGAAATAATTGATTAACAACATAGATTTAAAAAATTTCGAGTATAGTCCTAGACAGCCTAACGGTTTCTGGTACTATACTTAGAGATACATTAAGTAATACTCTAGTTAGTAGTTGCAAGAGTAAATACTTAAACCCTGGGGCTGATTCAGGATTCGACGGGAATTTTGAAGTCTGAGGTGCATGTCGAGGTGCGGTAGGCCTCGTTAACAAACCGCAAAAAATAGTCGCAAACGACGAAAACTACGCACTAGCAGCTTAATAACCTGCTCTGAGCTCTCTCGCCCTAGCTTCCGCACGTAAGACGGGGAATAACGAGAGATCAAACCCAAACGCGCTAGTCCGGATTCTCCCACCTGAGAGATGAACGACGAATTTTAATTCAGGTTAGTCATTCATTCGCGTGTCGGTTCGCAGGTGGATGGCGAATGCAAAGATCGACTAAACATGTAGTACCGATGATGAATGGTTTTCGGACGCGGGTTCAACTCCCGCCAGCTCCACCAATTCAACATCTAAAGACGTCCTAGGGCGTCTTTTTTTGTGCCTACTATAAATTTAAATCAATCTGTTAGCTGATACTCCTAGACATAGGAGTATGTAAGATGACTAATCATGACCTCACTGGTGTTATTTTTTATACATGGTTTTGTTTGATTTGGATGGACGTTATCGTATAAAAGACAATATCGCTAATTAACTAAAAATAAAATGGACCATTGTCGTTACTCTGACCAGTTGAACTTACTCTCGTCAATACCTTCTTTCTCTTCTTTAACACGCTCACGTCGATGTTTCTCTTCAATTCGAGCTGCGTCTATCTCTTGCATGATCGCTTCGATATCGGCCAAGTCGTCACTTTCTACAAACTGCCCCGTTAGTTTGCTGTCTGGCTTTAAGTCGCCTTTTTCGTAAAGCGCCCACATTTCTTTGGCATAGTCCGTATTCGCTAATTCAGGAGCAAACTGAGCGTAATAGTCACGAATGTTATTGATATCACGCGCCAACATCCATTCCGCATTATTATTAGCTGACGCATTCACCGCTTGCGGTAAATCGATAATGACAGGGCCGTATTCATCAACCAATACATTAAATTCAGATAAATCACCATGTATCAAACCGACACACAGCATTTTAACGACATAAGTGATCATGACGGCATGATCTTCGAGCGCTTGCTCCTCAGACATCACAACATCATTGAGTCTTGGTGCAACATAGCCTTCCTCATCGGTCACTAACTCCATGAGTAACACGCCATCAAAGCAGCCATAAGGTACGGGGACACGAACGCCCGCCGCGGCCAGTTTATACAACGCATCGACTTCGGCGTTTTGCCACATTTTTTCTTGTTGCTCTCGGCCAAAGCCAGACCCTTTTTCCATCGCTCTAGCACGACGACTGTTTCGAACTTTTCGGCCTTCACGATAGGCAGTTGCTTTTTTAAAGCTGCGTTGACTGATTTCCTTATAGACTTTGGCACAACGGATCGTATCACCACAGCGCACAATGTACACCGAGGCTTCTTTGCCACTCATAAGTTG
>JAOICL010000118.1 GCA_028131545.1 Vibrio sp.
AACTCGATCAATACCCAAATTCGGAGACCACTCAGTGTTTATCACATGGTCACGGCGATGACCATGATTGAAACTGAGTGATTTTTCGAGTGTTGAAAGCTGGGTATTGGCATTCCAATTCAGGGCCGCTTGCGCCGTCGTAAAGGGCAGCACAGGGCGAATTAAATTGGGCAACTGGATATCGAAATCAACCATCGAAAAAGGGGGGCAGTGTAATTGGGCTCAGTATACTTGAGTGTCATTGCAACCTCAGTAATGAAATAATGAAAAATTAAAGCGGTACAAACTTAGCAATAGGTCGATAATAACGAACCGCTTTAAATATAGCGTTACCACTTTGCACCAGTTCACCATCCGTAAGCGGCCAATGGGGGGCTGAGTCAGAGGATACCCCTGCAATGAACACTTCATATCGAAAGGCATTGGTGCTTGAGATTTTAATCCTGTCACCCACACGATAGGAAAACCCGCCAATGAAACGACTGCCGTCTTCATCTTGCGCCAAAATAAGCACACTCTCTATGTTGTCGTCAACGTCAAAAGTCAGTTCACCATTGAAATCCGATTGGGCCATGCCTAAATATTGATGGGTGACGGCATTGAATATCGACACGTCACGTGACACTCCTTGGCCTTCAATTTCTATCCGTTCCGTCACTTGCATTACTCGTTATCCTTTATTTTAATCGGGCCATGCACCTTCGGCGTAAAGTGAGAAAACACCTTGCCGCGTGCGCTGCCAATGTTGCCCTCAACACCTGATACCTCAACCCACCAACTCGGCTCGATGCTGCCACCGTTCCCTGGTTCTATCACTTCATATAAGCGGTCGTTAAAACGACTCGGGCGAACAATATCACCCACCGCGTAATCGGTGTTCGGTTGCCACTGTGTGCCCGTATTTTGTGTTGCGATGATCATTACTTCAATCAAACGAGTGACATCAAATTGATATTGTCCGTAGTCTACCGCAGCCGTAGTCACAACATTAGTGGCGGTATCAAGCATGAGTATGTTGACATGTTCGGCTCCTTGCGTGTTCACTTCGCCGCGCAAATAGATTTTACCTGGGCTTTCAACATTTAACCTGAGATCAAAGCTGGGCTGAATCAAAAAAGGCGAAGTCGCATTCAGATCAATATCAACCGCGACATGCGGCGGAAATAAAATGATCTCATTCGTGACAATATCAAATTGAACATCAAGGCCACGGTGCAATTCAAAGGGCAGCGTAGCAATAAACTCAATATCGGTCGCTGAGTGTGGAGAAAATACCGCATTAATCACATCACGAGAAGGGGTAATGACTAGGTCATCACTTGGCTTCATCGTCTGTTCGCCAATGTCTCCACGCACAATGAGTTGAGCTGGATTAGGTAGATACATAACATTCCCTAAGACTGTGTTAAGCTGGTTCAACCACACTATCGAGGTTGATCGCGGGTAACATTGGGCCTTCGATCGCCGGTTTATTTAATGGTTTAATATCAAAGGTGGCGCTGCCACTGATAAACTCCCCTGACAGAGGCACAGCACCAATAACTTGGCCTGTCACCCCCTCGACCGTGCATTCTAAATAGGTGCCGTTGCTTTCGATGGGCAACAATTTATCCCCCACTTGACAGCGGATAGCTGGCTCAATCGCATCACTCACGCCATCATAAAATTGCAGCATGACTGGGTAAGAGTAACGACCCAAGGGAATATTAAAATACCCCCCTTCGGCGGTCATCACTTCCGCTAATATTTTACTGTGCCCGTGGTGTAAGCTCTGCACTTGCACAGTGCGCCCCTCGATGCCTTGGTTACCCACGAGGTAATACCCCGATACATACCGCGCCCCGCTGATTTTGGGGCGTAAACCCTCGGGGGTCATGGCCCAGATTAAAGGATCAAACAAGGGGTAATTAGCCCAATCTAATTGTTGAGCAGCGTCGAGATAAGTTAAATAAGGTCCATCATCGATATTCCCTGTCGCATAGGTGTAATGATTAAATGAATCATGCCCATTTAAAAACGTACCGCTTTCCACATTCACGACACAATCAGGAAAGTTAAGGTAATCAACATGAGGTCTTAAACTGCTTGTCGTTGAACTCAATACATCAATGTATAAGTTAGTGAATTTTGTTGATTCTCCCCCTGAAATGATAATGTTTGAATCGGTTGAAGGAAGCACCAAGCGACCCTCTTTAAAATAACTGGAACCCACTACTCTGATGCTATGATCTTGCGATTCCCTCGTATTAATCAACAGTGAAAACCCACCTAAATTTAAACGATGTTCAACAACAAATACTTGGCTGTATTTTAAAGTAAGCAAATCAAGATCATGAATCAATTGAATGTGCCCACCCAATCCACCTGCGACTTGGGCTTCTTCAAGGCTGGCAACATAATACGGGTCTAACTCCGTCCCACTTCCTTTCATTATTCTTCTCCTTGGTTCGCTCTCTCAGGTGTGACAGGG
>JAOICL010000119.1 GCA_028131545.1 Vibrio sp.
AACGATAAAATGGGCAACGGCTATCGCGATCCCGAAAGCAGTATGGAAGACAACCGAGATTAACGATGAAGATTCTTTTTCTTTTGAATATAAAAATACCTTTTTAAGCATGAGCGAACAATATTCAACATTGGCAGGAAACCACCCAAATACTGTTGATGCATTTTGAAACCTGAAATCATGCACAGCTGCTGGCTTCATTAACCACCCACTACTTTCACAGATACCAACCAATAACATTACGATAACGACAAAGCTGTCTACCCAAGAAGAGATATCTGAAAACAAGAGCCATAAAGCACCAAAAAACATGATGGGGACTTTTGGCACAGAAGCGCCATCGACTGTTAAACCCTTAGGTAACGTCACGCCAAAAAACTCAAAATCTTCGGTCAATGTATACTTACGATTCCCTAAGCCAAACTGTCTATCTGTTTTAAATTTCATACACAATCCTTCTATTTTAGCGTCGCTTTACCCAGCCCTCACAGAAAAACAGAATGTTATCGATCGCTGTGAACGAGCACTATAGCGATGACTGCTATATCAATAATCAAATGCATGATGATCGTCCATCGAAGCCGACACTTTATTTCAGTATTTTTTAAACGAACCTGAAAATCATCTGATAAATTTTCTTGTGATGATTTTAAATGGATCTCATCGTGCAGTAATAATGAAAGCTTTGTTGCACTGAGTAAAACGGATAAATTGGCGAGAAAAAATATAATTAATCCCCCCACAATGATTCCTTTATCAAAGTAATTAAGTCCTTCTTCACCCTGTGAAAAAATCCAACCACAAACGCCGAATATGACAACTGACCAAAACGTCCAGTATTGGTTTATTCTAACTTCTACCGCTTCTTTAGCGCTGAATAACTCTTGAAATGTCATTGAAATATCCTTCTTAAGAATGCGATATTAACGTACAAGACAACCACTCTCTATTGAGCGGTATTCCTTTCTCTTAATCTCTGCATAACAACGCTGTAGTAAAATGGCTGTTGAATTTGTTCTTTTAACCCTATAACCCAATTTTTATCGACAGCATCAGGGAAATGAGAAACGTCATGCAAGGGTAATAAATCGTTCACCACTTGTTGAATATCGGAATCTTCTTTCTTTAATGCATTTTCGAATGCTAAACGTTCAGCGTCGTAACACTCTTTCATAGAGATACTCGCCAAATAACTCAGCACCCTTGCCGCCTTCTCACCAGTGACTTTTTTATTCCATTGTTCATAAGGGAAAGACAGATGCCCCTGTTCAGCTAAATCGACACACTTGGTCACTTTGGATGTATACGCGCTATAAGCCTCGAACAAGTCCTGATTCGCAGACACTGAAGGGTGGGCAAGCAATAGTAGGCTACTGAGACAAAGACACGATACATTTCCAAAAATCATATTCCTTTCCTTTTGTTTGTACCGCTGCATCGTAAAAAGTCTTGTGAAATTCAGTCTTTAAAGCTCTACAGAAATTTAGTTACAGCAGACCAGTTATGAAAGTGGCAATGATTACTTGTGTCAGAAAAATGTAGCCACACTAAATTCGATGCTAGAAATAATGTCATGTGGGAAACGCTAATAACTGTAAATTTGCTATTGACGATATAGTCTCTTGTTATATTTACCAAGCCACAATATTATCTAGGAGGGTTTCATGCCCCTTAAGCAAGTTCGACTCGATAACTTTTTCATTTGGAATACCATATTTACTACAAATTGCTTTAACACTTGAAGTATATGGTTCACCTGCGAACGGCGAGATGTATACAGCTTCAATAACTTCTGAAGCTAATGCCTTCACAAAATGAGATTTAGGTTTAATTTCCGCACCGCTCTCGACGCTAACTGTAGGAACAGTAAAAAGCCTAACCTCATTCTCATGCTGAAATGAGCTTCGCTTCAATAATGGAGATAGATGCCCGTCAGTAACACATTCTCTACCATCAATATCGGGGTCATTAAAGTCCATATACTTAACAGCACCGACCTGAACTGTAATACCTTGTTTAAAGTGAGTGAATGCTCTTTGAAGGGAAGGAATGCTTGTTTTTATAGCGACTCCTTTCTTATTGTCTGAGTAAAGTTTCCACATCGCTTCAGACTCAACTGGGTTCGCGTGCCAACAATTAACAGCGATACTTTTATGCAGTTTCTTGTAGGTTTCTTTTGTTTGTGCCCCTAACCCCTCGATACCTTCTCGCATTGCTGTTAGTTCAGAGGGATTCGTACCCTCGTATTGACACTGTTCTTCAAATTTCTTGTACTCATCCTTAAGTTCCTGAACTGCAGGAACAAAGATTTTTCCATATAATTCAAATGCATTTTTAGGAATATACCCCTCAAACGGGTCAGTTTTATTGTAAGTTTCAAGAGCTGTGAAATAGAAACTGTCAGTTTCAAGCAGATTGATTAATTTATCTAGGGACATATAGCGCCACAGTGAAG
>JAOICL010000012.1 GCA_028131545.1 Vibrio sp.
GCATCGAATCTTTATGTCCAAACATCGCCATGCTCATGGCAGCGTGAGCCAATGACCAATGGGTGTCCATTTCTTCTTGAAATAAAACGTATTGGGTCGCCTGTAGATGATATAAGCTGGCGGTGTCTCTTACGACGGCAAGGTTATCATGTAGGGCAACCACCATGGCGTCGTCTGAAGCAGGGATCGAGCCAGTGTAGTCTCCGGCGCTGACCGCTGGTTTCATCACCACATCGGCGTCATTATTATGTGTAGAAACAAAGGAATAGGGGAAAAGCTCATCACTTAGTGCCTGACCATCTATGTCGGCGACGTCGGTCAACGTATCAATCGGCGCTTTATCAAGGGCGTATTCTTCGACCATACGAATGTGTGTGGCACCGGCAGAAATGCGACCTTTCTGTAATGCATCAAAGTGCGATAAGTACACTCGCCAAGAAAAACGCAATTCACTGTAAATAATGGCAAGGTCGCTTCCCTTCGGGTAGGTTAAATACGCCCCCACACTATTCGGCGTTCCGCGTTGCTCTGAATCGGTATTTTCTTGTTCGCTGACCACATACTGTGTGAAGTGGGTGCCTGTCACTTCATATTCATCAATGACCCCACGGCTTTTATCAAAGACGTATATCCAGCCATCACGTACCTGTCTTAATATTCTATCGCACCAATGTTCAGTGAATGCCCCTGAGCTTTTCCAATCCTCTGGCAGTGTCATGACTGAAGGCAAGCTGCCTTGAATGATCTCTTTATCAAAGAAGGTGTCAAAACCTCTCGGATAAATCGCATAGCGAACAGGAACAAAGTGAGCCAGTTCTTCAGGCTCAACCTCATCGTTTTCCTTCGGGGTTAAATCCACCTGTTTGGGTTCGATGGGTTCTATCGTTCCTTTGTACGTCTCCCCCTTCCAAAAAGCGGAGTTTTGCGGGGGTTTACACGACTCTAATGTCGAAAATGTCGAGCTGGGCTTAGGTAATAATGATGAGATCGACCCTTCTGCATCACAGGTTTCAACCGCTTGCTCATAAGTGTATGGGGTCCCCTTCCAATACCCCGATTTTTTGGGAGGAAAAGGGTAATTGTGATTTGACATGATCGATACCTTAGTTTGCTGATACCGATGGGGCACTCAAGCCAACAAAGGCTGAGCCATTCACCGTTACATTACTGCCACTCAGTTGAATGGTGCCATCGCTGCTCATTCGTAAAGACGCTGCCCCTACGGATAACGTAATAGAGGTGCCACTGCTAATCGATGTACTGCCACCCGCTTGCTGAGTGGTGTCACCCCCAATCTTAAGCGTGTTACTTCCGCCAATAGAAGTCGAGCCATCAAGTCGAATATCAATGCTTCGACCTTGTTTGATCGTGATGGTTTGGTCTTGATCGATACGAACGGATTCATTACCCACGACCGATTTAATGCGATCTTGCTTCACCTCTAATTCTTGTTCGCCATGTACTTTTTTCAGCTCATTCGCTTCGTAGGTCACGGTGACGTCTTTTTTTACATTCTCGATAAATGTCGATTCAACCGTGGTTTGCTTATCGCCTTTCACCGCTTCAGTTTGATGACCATCAATGAATTTCTGTTGGTTGTTGTGTACGTGTAGGGATTCGTCTCGTAATATTTCACGGTGGCGATCGTTGAGTATTTTGGTGTACATATCCTTTTGCGCATGGATATACACTTCTTCTTCATCGGTGCGATCATCAAAGCTCAGTTCGTTATACCCGGTGCCTTTATAGGTTTGAGTACGAATGACGGTGCGCGTTTTTTCTTCGGGTAGCGCATACGGCAAACTGTGGCTGCTGTTGTACACGACACCTGTAATCAATGGCCTATCAGCATCGCCTTCTAAAAAGGTCACCACCACTTCTTGCCCAACGCGTGGGGTAAATACGCTGCCCCAGCCTGTGCCCGCTAAGGTTTGGCTCACTCGTACCCAACAACCCGCATTTTCGTCTTTGGCACCGTAGCGATCCCAATGGAATTGGACTTTAACGCGGCCTTGTTCATCGGTATAAATTTCTTCACCTTGTGGGCCAACCACCACTGCGGTTTGAGTACCTTGGATAAGAGGTTGACTGCGCGGGGCGCTTTTCACTTCCACGTCGTGTTTCAATACGATAACGTGGTTGCTGTACGTTGCCATTGCGCCGTCACTGGCTTCTTCTTCATGGCTTGTCGTATCCATACCTTGGTGGGTAATTGACACAATATTGTATTCGGTATTGACGCTGTCACGACGGTGATTACACAACTCGGTTTTATAGCCAACTTGTAGACGCATGATGTCGCTGCTGAAGGTGGTGTTGCCCTTCTCCATATCAACGTTCAATTGTGCGTGATTCACTAAATGCCCACCGCGCGCATTCTCTTGAAAACGCCCTGGGTATAGGAATTGTTTTAGTGGGCTTTCTGCAAAGCCGCTTTCTTGCTCTATCTTTTGGGTGGCTTTTTGGTAGTTGTAATCACGGTAGGTGGTGTGCTCGGTTTGCACATGGTGTTCCACTTCGATGTGGTTCACGTGCTCACGATCGGAATTGCCGCCACTCACTTCTTGGCAATACAACGCGCCGATATAAGACGAGTTGGTCAGGTCATTGGGTAATGGCTCAAAGTGTGCATTTTGATTGGCGATAACAATGGCATGGCGCTCTGGGTTATGCTCGAAGTAATACCACATGCCGTTTTCAGCCAAAAGACGATTGAAGAAGGCTAAATCGGTTTCATTGTATTGTAAGACGTAATCCAACGGAGTGTCGTGCTCGTTATCTTGCAGCACAAAATGAACGTCGTTGATCCCCGCGTCGGCTAAGACTTCTGTGATGATTTCTTTGACCGTTTTGCTTTGAAAAATACGGCTGTCGCTGCGATGTTCAAGGTTTTTTAAGGTCGGGAAAACCGTCAATTGATAACGAGAAAAACGACGCCCTTCACCTAAGTAACGAAGCGTGTGCACCACGCCATGAAATAGGCGGCTGGTTCCTGAGCCTTGGCCTAATAAGCGTAATACTGCTGGTTGTTTGTATGAAATGAATAAATAAAATAAGCCTCTTACTACCGAGGTTTCAGTAATAAGAGGCTATATAACTCATTGTTAAAGAACATTAAACGTTGTATTAGATACCAAGCAATGACGATTATGGGATTAATATTATTTTTTAACTTCAGCATCACCTTTGAACTATGGGGACTGCTCTAAGTTAATGTAAAGTTTATCATCATGAAATTTCCAATAATCCAAATCCGATAGAAACCGAATTTTTCCATTTGCTCTAGAGTGAGATAACAGGGAAATCAATTGTCCATTTTTAATCAACATCATCATTCATTCCACTTATTTCAAATCCAACTCAATTTCATGATAAACATATAACTTCAGGGTTACTTTAATCCCATCATTAAATATCAAGTTTCTCCCCCATCATCTCATAGGTTTCTCTTAATTCTTCTTTCCTTTCTTCCCAACACATTGAATAGGGAATGATATGAGTTTCACTCTTTCCTACTTCTTCAGGTGCATAGCTTCCAGCGTAATAATTTTTACTGTGCATTTCTGGGTACTTCTCAATCACTCTATAACCGTTCATTACATTCTTAACACTTTCATGATGAGTTGGCATGTTGTAATGCGTTGCGATTAAACCTGCAACGTACGCGGTGTGCTTTTTATTTTTACAAAAGATTCTTTCTCTTGACCAAAATGAAAGATAACGTTTGATTAATCCATCACTTTCCAAATAAGAAGTATCCTCGTAAGCAAAAATTAGAACCGCATTACGATATTCACTATAAATACATGAAACCATATATTCTTTAGGGATAAAATAGGTATTAACAGGGCTTTTCTTTGGTTTTTTCGTTAAGGCAAAAATCAAAAATAACGAACCCGCCATGCCACCTAACGCACTCATTCCCACAAAGGCAATCGCTAAAAAAGAGACGGCCATGGCACCCCAACCAATATAAGGTGCTATGTTATAAATCCAATCAGGTTCGTACTTTTCTTCTTCCCAATAAATGCCTTTCTTAGTAAAGGTATAGGTGCGAATTTCCCCCAAACCTACAAAAAATAAAAAAGAGAAAGTGAAAACACAAACAATAAGAGAAGGGTAAGGTGTTTCAATTAGATAGGTAACAATAGAAAAAAATAAAATTTGTATCCCTACAATTATTTTCATTCCACTATTTTTCCAATACATACCATCATCAATTGCCTGATAGCTATAAAGCTTTTCACCATTCTTAATCTCTTCTTTAAGATTGTGGTTATATTCTTCCATTTGCTCAGGGCTAACATAGTAAGGAAATAAACTTTCCATGATTAAGGCTCCAGTAATAGAGTGGTTTGAGCTTTCATATCATCAATGTCAGACTCAGTTAAAAAAACAGGTGGTGCCTCTAATTCATGCATATAGGTCGCCAATCGCTTCTTATATTGAAATGAGTATTGATGCTGTACTTTTTCTGAATCAGATGCTTGATATTCCAGTTTCAAGGCCAAAGATTGAAAAGATTCAGGCGCATCGAACAGTAAAATTGCCACTTTCCGTTCAGTCGGGATGGTGATTTTTCGGCGTGCTTGCTGTCGCGTGAATCCAGTTTCACTTGTAGTGCCTGCTACGTGCTGCCTAAGTTCAACGTCTTCAATATCCATAATTAAACGAGTGCGAGTTAAATCCGTATCTTTAGGTAAATACACGCTCACTTCTAAAGCATCTAACACAGGGCCACCATAACGTTGTCCTGCTTTTATTGAGCTTCCTTCTTGAATACCCTTGTACTGCTGACTAATCGATATGATGGGCTTTTTAATCACCTTTTCTAATGAGATAAGGGCTTGTTCGATATTTTTCGCATCTTCTTGCGCTCTGATGTCTGGGTCATTCGATTGACTCCACTGCCAATGCGTATCATTCTTACCCCAAGGTAATTGGCTTAACCAATCCTGATAATCATCTTTCTTTAAATAGGCTAACGCAATTTGCGCAATCGCATAAATCACCGTACTCACACCTAATGCAATGATTAACGCGGGGTGAATCGCCCAAGCATACCCACCCGCCATCAATGCAAACTGTGTACCTTGTAAAGTAGTCAATGATAATAAAGAGAGAAAATTCACCCACTGCCATGCTTTTTCACTGCCATATAAGCTACCTAACGCTCCAACAGCACGATAGGTTTCAATACCTGTCGCCACCATACCAGCACCGGCAACCACAAATAAACGAGAACGAAAAATATTAATAGTTTGTTTTGTAGTCACCAAAGAGGCTCTTTGTTCTCCACTCGTACGACCTATCTTCTCTGTAATTTCTTTTAATGTCACTCGCCCTTGCCAATTAGTATCTTTTGCAAGTGCAGCATAGGGCGCACCTAACGGGATCCCAAATCCCGCAGAAAGGGCATAGGCTGCTTTTTGCCCTAGATCGGCCCAATCATCACCCATGATGTCTTTTTTCTTACTGAGTACCATCATCGCTTCACTCAGCGCCATGGCATTCATCACAAATACCATAAAAGCCATCCCACCCAAATCATCATAAGCTTGTATCGCTGGTTTAACATGAGCATGATTCGCATTATTTATTGCACTTTTGCCCGCGTTAATCCGGCTCGCTGTCACTTTTTCTGCATAGCCTTGGTTACGAATGACTAACCCATTCGTATATTCGAGCGTGCTCTGTTTTAAACTGTTACCGGCCTGAGTATACGCTTTACGTGCTTTGGGTAAGTTTACTTCTTTCACTTTTGCACGATAAGCTTGCCTTGATTCCCTATGGACATTCTCTAGTCGATCGGATTCAAGGACTTTAACTTGAGCTTTTTTCTCTAAATAGGTGGCTTTTTTATTCTGATAGTTTTCCATTGCTTCATCAATGGCATGCGCACTTTTTTCTTGACTATGGCGATCAGCGCTAAGGTCGAAGCTAAGCAGTCTTGCTTCCGTAAGAAATATGCGTTTAAGCCATGGTAAACTCTGCGTATGAGAAGGCGAAAAGGTTGAGAGGATCAGGCTCGACACCCAAGAGCTAATGGTTGCCGATGTTTTACCCGATGCTGAAATCGCTTGATTCTGCATGAAACTCTTTGCGGCTTCTATATTCGCCGCGAACATGACCTTAATTCCGTCTACATTATCAAAGAGATTCTTTGTAATTTGTGCATCAAACCCTTCTACGGAAGTGACCATATCTTGAAAACGGGTATACCCTCCGGCTTCATTCATCCAGTTGGTAAAAACATTACTCCCTTCTTCTATGGTAATATCTTGGCTTTTTGTGGTCGTTAAATCTTGATGTGATTGCGCTGGATCAGACTTAACGACTTTGGTCATTTCACCATAAACATCAATACTGAAGGCGGAGGTATATAACGGGATGAGACTGCGAGGCTGAGAAAACTCTTTTTCTGCCCACTGTTGATCGGCTTCACTGACATGCGCCACGATGGATTCTGTCAGGCGCTTATGCAGAGTCCAAAGATCAAGGTGTGTTTCTTTGCTGTATTTATCCACGGCAATATCAATGGTAGAAGCACCAAAGCGGTTAAGGTATCTATATAACCAGTGTTTACTGTATTCAAGGTCATGGACTAATTGCTCACGATATTCGCTCATTGTTTGCATTTCTTCAAGCATATCTTGCCAATGCAAACTCTCACGCCAACGGCCTGTACTTAACCACGTTTTATGCTGTTGTGAATACACTTCGTTGATGTTTGTATTATCGCTAAGCCCATATTTCGCTTTAAAAGCCTTATTAAGTTCGCTCTGCTGTATTAATAGTTCTTCACTTTGCATGCCCCGCGATCGACTTTTTGCTTGAGCGTTATTTTGGATACGATCATACACATCGTTAGCTTCAAAATAATGCACTAAATCTTTGAAGAATTGCGTTTCTTTTGGCGTATTACGAATCGAGGAAGGGTAATCAAAGTCATCACTGCTGCCAAACATGGTCAGTTGAACCGCTGCTTGCATTAACCCCCAACGTGAAACATGGATCTCTTCATTTTCGAGATAATCCCCACAATTCAAGGTATGCGCTAATCCAATGTCATTGCCATCCGCCACTTGATCGTAAAACGCCACCATGTAGGCACGGTCATTGGCACCAGTTGGAATACTGGCGGTATAATCGGATACGCCCGCAACGGGTTTGACCTCATATTGATGTTGAGGAAGTTGTTTTTCTTCGGCGCTTAATTCATCGTCTTCATCAATAAATGCTTGGGTTTTCACTACGCTTAACGCAAAGCGATCGTCTTGCGCGGGGCTTTCATCAATGTCTGCGACTTGCTCTAATGTCTCTATCAGTTGACGGTATCCTGAAGGGGTTTCCTCACCTGAGGGTAAACGCACTTCGGTACAACAGAATTGTTGTCGAATTTGTGACGGTTTCAAAGACACCTTCGTAAAGAAATACCCAGACCAACGGTGTTTAGAAAACACCAAGCTTAGCGATGTATTTTCAGGGTAGCTGATGTAAGTGTGTGATGAGACGGGAGAGCCACCACGCTCCGCACTTGGATCGGTAATGGCTCTGTTTTGGTATTTGGTAAAACTCGTCCCTTCTACTTTATACTCGTCCCATTGCTGTAATGTCACATCAAAGATGTATAACCATCCATCCCTTGCTTGGCGTAAGGTCATCGGGACAGGGTTTGCACCACCACTCAAATAGCTTTGAGCGTGCATTCCTTCAGGCAAGCCATAGCCTTCTTGCTTAGATAACAGTTTACTCGCATCATCAAAGGCATAACGAACAGGTACGATGTGAACGGTGACGGGTTCCGTCGGCTCACGCGTTTCTTCTACTAGAGGTTCTGGCTCTAGAGGACACGTTTCTAATTTATAGGTATCACCTTGCCAAAGGCCAGAATTCCCTGCGGGTTTAGCAATATTCTGACCAAGAAACTCCGGTTTTGTCCCTTTATTTAAAGACAAGAAATGACCATCATTTTGGTAGGCTTTTAGGGCATCATCATAAGAAAAATCAACCGATTGCCAATATGACGACGATCTAGGCGGTAATTTACAACTCGACATGTTTCATCCCCTGTCCTTTAGTTCGCTGAAACGCTTGGTGCGCTTAAGCCCACAAAGGCTGAACCATTCACCGTCACATTGCTGCCACTTAACTGGATGGTGCCATCGCTGTTCATGATTAAAGAGGCCGCGCCGACAGAGAGCGTAATTGAGTTGCCGCTGCTGATGGCCGTTGTGCCACCGGATTGTTGTAATGTATTGCCACCAACATTAATAGAAAGGTTAGAGCCAATATCAATGGTTTCATTGGAGCCGACTTTAACGTCATGACTTTGCCCGATACTCACAGAGCGATTTTTTGTGACATTCAAATTGTCATCCATTTTAATCGCTTCATTGCGGCTTTGATCAACGGTTAATGTGCTATCTAACCCCACATGTTTGGTTTCATTCGCTTGGTAATCAACCTTCACATCTTGAACAACGGTTTCCGTGAACGTTCCTTCTACCGTGGCTTGTTTGTTGCCTTTAATCAGCTCAGTTTGATTACCTTCGATGCTATGATCTTTATCCGCTTTCACTTCTAATTTGTCATTTTGTCCAATCAAGCGAAAACGGTTATTTTGGATTTCTTCCACCATGTCCTTCTGGGCACGAATGTAGATTTCTTCTTCATCGGTGCGATCATCAAAGCTCAGTTCGTTATACCCGGTGCCTTTATAGGTTTGAGTACGAATGACGGTGCGCGTTTTTTCTTCGGGTAGCGCATACGGCAAGCTGTGGCTGCTGTTGTACACGACACCTGTGATCAATGGCCTATCAGCATCGCCTTCTAAAAAGGTCACCACCACTTCTTGCCCGACGCGTGGGGTAAACACGCTGCCCCAGCCTGTGCCCGCTAAGGTTTGGCTCACTCGTACCCAACAACCCGCATTTTCGTCTTTGGCACCGTAGCGATCCCAATGAAATTGGACTTTCACGCGGCCTTGTTCATCGGTATAAATTTCTTCACCTTGTGGGCCAACCACCACTGCGGTTTGAGTACCTTGGATAAGAGGTTGACTGCGCGGGGCGCTTTTCACTTCCACGTCGTGTTTCAATACGATAACGTGGTTGCTGTACGTTGCCATTGCGCCGTCACTGGCTTCTTCTTCATGGCTTGTCGTATCCATACCTTGGTGGGTAATTGACACAATATTGTATTCGGTATTGACGCTGTCACGACGGTGATTACACAACTCGGTTTTATAGCCAACTTGTAGACGCATGATGTCGCTGCTGAAGGTGGTGTTGCCCTTCTCCATATCAACGTTCAATTGTGCGTGATTCACTAAATGCCCACCGCGCGCATTCTCTTGAAAACGCCCTGGGTATAGGAATTGTTTTAGTGGGCTTTCTGCAAAGCCGCTTTCTTGCTCTATCTTTTGGGTGGCTTTTTGGTAGTTGTAATCACGGTAGGTGGTGTGCTCGGTTTGCACATGGTGTTCCACTTCGATGTGGTTCACGTGCTCACGATCGGAATTGCCGCCACTCACTTCTTGGCAATACAACGCGCCGATATAAGACGAGTTGGTCAGGTCATTGGGTAATGGCTCAAAGTGTGCATTTTGATTGGCGATAACAATGGCATGGCGCTCTGGGTTATGCTCGAAGTAATACCACATGCCGTTTTCAGCCAAAAGACGATTGAAGAAGGCTAAATCGGTTTCATTGTATTGTAAGACGTAATCCAACGGAGTGTCGTGCTCGTTATCTTGCAGCACAAAATGAACGTCGTTGATCCCCGCGTCGGCTAAGACTTCTGTGATGATTTCTTTGACCGTTTTGCTTTGAAAAATACGGCTGTCGCTGCGATGTTCAAGGTTTTTTAAGGTCGGGAAAACCGTCAGTTGATAACGAGAAAAACGACGCCCTTCACCTAAGTAACGAAGTGTGTGCACCACGCCATGAAATAGGCGGCTGGTTCCGGCTCCTTGGCCTAATAAGCGTAATACCGCTGGTTGTTGCACCACTTCTTCCCAGACGATATTGGGGTTTTCAGAGAGTAGCGTTAGGTTAACTGAATACGGTTGTGAGAGTGCTTCATTGACATTAAAGCTTTCTACTCGAAATTCCAATTCTGAATCGAGAATTTCAAATTCAAAATGCATTTTACTCGCCATGTTTTCTTCCTTGAGACCAACTGATACTATTGTTAATTAAGTCGCTGTTTCTTTAATTTATTTTTATTTAGCGACACTAATTTGGCATTATATAACGCATAGGTAACAGGTGGAATAGAATATAAACACGCTTTTACAATTAAAATAAAAAGTCGAATCCACATCAAATTAATGCATTGATATTGATGGATTAATTCGACATTGGTTTTATTTTGTGGTTTGGTTTTTTATTTGTTGAGTCATTGTTAACTCTGTTATTTAATGTCTTATTACAATATATAATTCGTAAGTTCAATCTAGATTATCAGAACAATCGACACATTAATGACTATTATATCAATTTAACACATTGAGTTATTTGTGATTGTTTTCATCACTGAGTATATTCATGATATTTCATGCTAAATTCGGTAGCTGTCCATCAATCATAAACTCCGTAATAGAAAATGAAACCGGAAATTGTCGATTGTTCTGATAATCTAGGTTCTTTTTCTTAAACTGCACTTGAGTATTGCTCGTCGTACAAATCCAATAGTGCCGATCAAACGGTGCTTCTTGAACAAACACGGCGGGGCTAGCAACAGCAACATTAATGCCTTCACAGCGTGCTGACCAAAAACGAATCACTTCTATACCCCATTCTTCAATCAATACTTTTCCAAGATCTTGGGTCAAACTGTAATTAGTCGGTGAGCGTAATGCATCATTAATATCGGATTGTTGTATGGTGGTTAAATCCGCTAGGTTGTTTGTTTTGATCTCTATTTGAAAGGTCATATGCTCTGAAGTCGTATTACCTTCATAAGGGATCACCATATCAGCTCTAAATGCCAGACGGTAAAACGCACATTCCGCTAATACTGTATTAATCTTTTCACTGGCGTAGAAGTAGCTAGGCATGGATGTGGAACCAAATCGGCTACCGTACTTCAGCGGTGGATAACGAAAGGGAGTTGAAAGCAAATAATGCTGCTCTTCTGTCCCTTCAGCATAAGGTGGTTTACACTCATCAAGTACACTTTCAAGCAAATCTTGTTTCGCAAAATCGCCATTAACTAACCCTAATGTTGCGGATTCTTCTTGGGTTTCAACAATTCGAGCAACACTGGTATGACAATAAAAGGGTAATGTCAATTGCACTAGAATGTCTTTCACTTCGGTCATTATACCTTGCCTCTCATGGCATTCAGGTACTGGTTGACATTAATGAGCCCTTCTACTGTTTTACAGGCTTCAGAAGGTGCGACTTTTAACACTTTGTTTTGTGTATTAAACCAATGTAACATCAGTTTATTATCACCGCCACATATTGCATATAATGCTCGATACATCAAAATGATCTGTGCTTGAATTTCACAAGCCTTGGTGTTGTTAGTGAAACCGGTGGTTTGATTCCTTTTAATCGTGATCTCATTTACCCCTAATACATCGGCTTGCCAAGCCGCCTTAAGGTGAAGCTGAGTACACACATTCAAAAAAGCTTCCATTAATATGGTTGATTGACTGTGATTAATCTTAACGGTCATCGTTCTTCTCCTACATTTGTTTTAGATTAGCTATAGTAGCAACAAATGTCAAAGCGACTTGTTAACCTCTTTATAGTCATGAATTAAACGGATTCCCTACAAGTGGTATCGAGTTTTTGTAAAATGGGCATCGAACGTTCAGTGGGGGGCGGAGGGCAAAGGAAACCAACTGAATACTCAAATCGATTTCCTTACATTAGGAAAAGATGCACTTTAAAGAGGCAACTAATACCGTTATTCCCACTCCTAGCATCAACTTTTTAATCCAGTCTAAATCTTTCTTTATCGTTAATAGTTCATTAGACATATGAGTAGGCGATCCGGTTAATGAAAAGGGGTATTGTTTAATTGTGCGATAGCAACAGGGAGTTGATCTAACCATTGCGTCACGACCTCCTGTTGGTTCGTTGGGTCATTTAATGGAAAATAACTTGGGAACAAGTCAAAACCCAGCTTTTCCACCAGCTGTAATTGCTTGGTTTGGTAGTCAGTTTGTACTTTGCGCTGTTGTACTTCTAGCGTTAATACGTTGACCTTAGAGCGGAATTGGTCAAGTTCATCCAAGGGGCCATACGCTAGGCGAGACTGTTTAATCTCATCAATGTGTTTCGTCATCATTGCTCGTTGATTGTATAAAGATAAGCGCTGCTTTTCCGCTTGATGACTTAAATACGCTTCTCGAACTTCCCCTAAGACTGCCGATGCTTTCAATATTGAATTTAAGCGTTCAAATTCCACTTTTTGTTTCTGTAATTCCAGTCGAGAAGGCAATGAAATCAAATTCAAAACCTGTGACACAATTCCGATATTCAATTGAACCCATTCACTATTGGCTAAAGACGGCTCATCATCGAATTGGTAAGACGCTCCAATTTCAATATTCGGTATCGCACTGAGCCAGGTTTTCTTCACTTCTATTTCTGAGTTTCTAATTTGGTAATCGGCTTCTCTAAGCTCTGCTCGTTGTAACAGAGCCATTTTTTCTAAACTGTGGATCTCTAGCGAAGGCAATGCTAATTCTAATCCCTTTTGATTCCCTAACACATTCACATCTAAAATTTGCGCATTGATTTTTATCGCGAGTTGCTGCTTGGCTTTTAAGTACTCTTCCTCTAATAAGGAAATATCACTTAACAGCGTCAATAGCTGCTCTTGATACGTGAGCAGTTCAATGGGGTCTAGCAACTGGCTATCGACAAGGCTGTTCGCTTCTTCCAATTTCGCAACGACTTCTGCCTTGACGATGCTTACCTCTTCCAGTGACTCTTTCATACTCGCCACTAAAATATAAGCGGAGATGGTTTCCCTCACGATACGACTTGCCACACGTCGTTTGTATTCTTCCGAAATTAATACGGCGTTACCGGTTCGTTTGGCTTCAAGGTAGGCACTCCCTAAATCAAAAGCAGACCACGACACGCCACCTGAAATGGTTTTGCGATCTTTTTCTGGTGGGGAAAAATCAAATTCTTCTCCGCCATCATTATTTCGAATGGTGTGGTTATAGGATAAGTTCGATTGTGGAAGCAGATAGTAAGCCACTTGATCCTGTTCGGTGTTTTTAATGGCGTGTTGTAAGCGTACACTCTCTAGTTCAAAGTTATTTCGCAGGGCAATCGAGATCGCATCCACTAGGCTAATTTGGCTCTCAACATTGGTTTGGCGTTTCTTTTCAATATAATCAAATTGCCATGTTGCTCGGTCAATGATTTGCTGTTCCGTCAAAGCTTCAGGCGTGACGCTACACCCGACCAGTAAGAGTGAACCAAGGACGGTCAGTGCTGTTTTCTTATTCATTTGTCTCGACTTTTCTATTCGTTTGATTCGGCTTAACGTTGCGATACCAATGATGTTCAATTCGTTTTATTCGTTCGATTTTGTCTATCGGCTTGGGTTACGATTCCCTGAAGCTAGGGCTACGCTTCCCTGAAACTAGAGTTACGGCTCTCTAAAACTTTCATCAATCGCCTTGGCAACGGGGTAGATAAGATACGACATCAATGTTCGTTTACCCGTTTGGATATTCGCTTCAAGGGTTAAACCTGGCTGTAGGCGGAAATCCTGCGGGACATTGCGCAGTTCATCTAAACTATCAATGCTTGCCCATCCTCGGAATGCGATGGTTTTTCTTCCACCAATTTCGGTTTCAACGGTATCTTCACTGACTTGACGCAATGTGCCTTGAACGGTGCCGTATTTAGTAAAAGGTAAAGTAGACAATTTAATCGAAACGGGGTCGCCAAAGGAAATGCGACTGATGTCCTGTGGGCTCAGATCAAGTTCCACTTCCATTGGGCTGTCAATCGGGACTAATTCAAACAAGAAGTCACCCTGCTGTACCGATGTACCGACCGCTTTATCAGCGTATCGAAGGACGATAGCGTCAAAGGGGGCTCGAATTTCCACATGTTTTAAGCGTTCTTCATACGCGACTAATCGCTTTTTCAATTCAATAAATTCATTGGTTGCTTGAACCAGAGAGTTGGATATTTCGGATTGATATTGACTTAAATACCGTTCAAGTTCGGTCGCTGTGTTTTTCGATTCAGATTCTAATCCGCTGATTTGACTGATTAAGCTCGAACGCTGGCGTTTTGCTTCCAACAATTGACTTTGTGCGGTGATGTATTCTTCTTTACGAGGCCCATTGCGTCGATAGCGATCTTTTTCGGCTTCATAACGTGCCTTCTTATCATCGAGTAATTCGTCCAATAGTTGCTCTTGATCTTCCATGATGATGAGCTCTTGTTTTAAACTAGCGACATGAATATCCAAGCTGTCTATTTTTTGTTTTCTCGCTTTTAGGGTCGCTTTCATTTCGTTAAGGCGCGAACGATATAACGATAATTCCAATGTATGCGCCGGGGTCATTTGACTGTTAAATTGCAAAGGCGTTTGATTTAATTCCGCCTCCAATCGCTGAATACGCAGCGAGACATTCGCTAGTTGCAACTCGGTGGATTTAAGATCCGAGGTTGGAACGCGATCATTTAATACCGCCAATAACTCCCCTTGTTTCACTTCAAACCCATTTTGATTATGAAAGGTTTCTAAGCGACCCGCGATTTGGCTTTGTATAACGGTATTTGGTACCGTTGGTTTGATTCGCCCTTGAGATACGACATAGGTTTCCACTTCTGACACACTGGCCCAAATCAGATTGACCAAAATAAAGCCCAGCATTGTCCACAAGCCAACACGAAGTAACCCTTTAGGTTCACTGTCTCTGATTTTTTCCCAATCAGCTTTCAATCCATCGTTGTTGTCATCTGAAGGCGTCTTTCCACCCGTAGCGTAATCATGCATAGCTCACCTCCGACGTACTCGGCGCTGTGGTCATGCCCTTAAATTGTTGTAGCCATAGGCTTCGATATAGCGCGCATCGTTTTAGTAATACATCGTGATGCGCGAAGTCGACCACTTTGCCCTCTTCCATCACAACGATACGATTCATTGATGGCATACTCGATAAACGGTGAGAAATATTCAGCAAGGTTTTTCCCTTTGCAATGTCTTCTAATTGACCATAAATGTATTGCTCACTTTCGGCATCTAAGGCGCTGGTGGCTTCATCCATAATCAAGATTCGAGGATTATCTAAGAGAGCACGTGAAAAGTTTAAACGCTGACGTTGACCACCGGATAAATTACTCGCGTTTTCTTCTAATAAGGTATCGTAACCCTGTGGGAGTTTTTCTATAAACTTATCGGCGCCACTCAGTTCCGCTGCTTTGATGACATCTTCTAGGGGTTTATCTGGTCGTGCTCGCGCAATATTGTCTCGCACTGACCCACTGAATAAAAAGCTATCTTGCAGAACTACACCAACTTTAGAACGAATGTAGCTCAAGTCGTATTCTCGAATATCGCTCCCATCAATTTTAGTCGCGCCTTGGTTGGCTTGATAAAAGCCCTGTAATAAACGCGTTAACGTACTTTTCCCTGAACCACTTGGCCCAACGATGCCAATTTTTTCACCTGGTTTAATGCTGATCGACACATCGTACAATACCGGGGCTGGCTGGTTTGGGTAGCTAAATGTGACATGTTCTAACTCAATCGCCCCTTGTATTTGTGGTGTCATGCCGCCTTGACGGATTTTTTCAGGTGCCGCGTTAAGCACTCGTGACAGCATGTCTACACTGATGGCGGTTTGTTGATATTTATTGGCTAAACCAACCAATTGCACTAGTGGGCCTGCGATTCGTCCAGCCATAATATTAAAAGCGATTAAGGTACCAATGCTTAGCTCTCCCGCTAACACCATTTGTGCCCCATGCCATACGATGGTTAACGTCATGGCTTTTTGAAAGAAACCACTAATTTCACCGATGTATCCACCCCAACGGCCGACATTATGTTGGCATCGCACGACCTTCGCTGAGGTATTTAACCATTCACTTTGTTGCTGCTTTTCAAGTGACAGGCTTTTGATCGTTTCAATCCCTTGTACTGTTTCAATGATTAGGGATTGTCTTTCGGCTTCCGCTTGGTACAGTTTTTCTAATTGCTTACGGTAAGGAGACAACACCATTAACATGCTCACGACGATCATGACGCAGAATCCAATCACAATGAACGTCAGTGTTGAGCTAAAGAAAAACATGACAGGTATTAAAATAACAACAGCGCTTAGTTCGATGAGCGTAAATAGCAGGTTACCAGTAATAAACTCTCGGATACTGCTGGCTTCTTGCACATGCTTTGCCAGTTTACCGGCAGCAATTTGATTGAAGAACAGTAAAGGAAGGCCGAGCATACGCCGTGTGGTTAAGTGCGTGAGCTCGATATCCAGCTTGGCCACTACGTGCAATATGAGCTGGTTACGTATAACAGCAAGTACCCCACTCATCACCAATGCTGCAATGGCTCCGACAAAAAGGACTTGTAAGGTAGAGTAGCCTTGATAGCCGATGACTTTATCAAAGACCACCATTGAAAAGAGGGGAACAATAAAAGCAATAATATGAAGGAAGAAAGACACCGCCGCCACTTCATTTAATAAAGCGGGTTGTTTTAACGCCTCTTTAAACAACCATCGAAAACCGAAGGGTTGTTCCACATCCATGCTTTCGCCAAAGGGACGAACAAAGATGACTTCGCCATTCCAATGGGATCGAAAGGTTTTTTCCGGAATCGTAATTAATTCTAAATTCTCAGCCTGAGGATCTTGAATCAATACTTCTAATCCGCCTTGCTCATTGGATTTAACCCCAGCAGCGACAACGTAGTTACCTTTTTCGACCTGAATCAGCACAGGGAAACTCGCACCTAACCGCTTAAAGTTATTCCAGCGATACTGTTCATGCTTGGCTTGCAACCCCGTATTGTCGATTAAATGCGTCAATTGTTCTGGTGAACAATAGTCATTCAATGCTCCGTAATCTCGCTCTAAGGTTTGAGCAGAATGGTATACGCGGTGGTAACGAGCAATAAGGATGTAAGCTTCCAGTGCTGTGTTCATTGATCTCTCCAAGATAAAAATGGCTTAGGGCTCTCTACAGAATGTAAAGTTGACCATTACGCAAAGCTTGGAGAAGGCGCCGACTCTTTTTGTTCTGTGGATGAGGTGTCTTGGCCTGTTGCTGGCGCAGCACCTTCTGGGCCGTTTTTATGGGTAACCAAACCACGGCTTTTCAACTCTTCAAGGAGTTGAGTGTGACTCTGCCAGCACTTTAAAAATGCGTCAGGCGACATCACCAAGCGTACGTTATTTTCTTTCGGTGGCTCTTGGACATCACCATCAGGATCAATGGTGTAAGTATAAAAATCCACACGAACGTTCCCACCAATTACCGCTACGTTTTTAATTCCATCTACAAAATGTTGTTCAGCCATGATAGTTCCTTGTTTTGTTTTTAACATTTAATTAGCATTTATTTAACTCTTAATTAACATGTAGTATTAATACTTTTATCACTCCCTAATGCAATGATAGAGCGCACATTATTTGAATGAATAATGAGCAATAATCGTTTTTCTTACTTCGAGTCACACTTTAAAGATATAAAAACCTTGGCCACCCAATCAATAACCAAGGTTTTTTATTTTTCAGGTGAATGTCTTTCTTTTCCTTATTTAATAAGCTATTAGGCCACTGAATTTAATAAGCTATTAAGCCACTGATACTGCCGACTCTAAGCGTTGTTTCGAATCGTGAATACTATCCACAATAGAAGACACTAAATCATGTGGCCCTTGCTCTAAGAGGCTACCCGCATCAACTGAAGCGTAAGAGCTGTTCAACCAATCGATCGTCGCTTGTGCCCCCGCTTCTAATGCCGCAGCGCTATCAAACGCGCTAAAGTCTCTTGCACTCGCTAATGTGGATTCATCCACACTTGACCAGTAAGATTTCAAATCAGCGAAGCTAAAGGCATCATCATTAGAACTATTTAACTGGATGGTATCCGCGTCATTCCAACCCGATAACCCAATCACTCCTAGGGATTCGTCGCCATACACAATGTTCAACAACGAGTTATCTTCCGATAACACTAAGTTATCTAAGCCTAAGCTGAAGCCCTGAGTTTGGTTGGTTCTCACTAATAACGAATCCACGCTGTCATCATTTGCGGCTTCCACGATATTGTATTGACCACTGCCTAAGGTATACAGGTAGGTATCTGAGCCCGCTTCGCCTTTCACTTCAGCATTACCAAAGCCTGACACAAAGAAGTCATCACCGGCGCCACCCGCATGTGCTGCAGCATCGTCAAAGCTTAAAATAGAAGACAAGGCACCACCTTTTTCACCACCAAAGGTATCGGCAACCGCATCGAGCAGATTCGTAATGGTGCTGATCGTATCCGCAATAATGTCAGCATTCGCCGTTTCTAGGAAATCAAATGCCGCCCACCCTAAATCAAAGAAGGTATCATTCCCTTCATCACCGTAGCTGGCACTCGCTAAGCCCACGTTAAAGATGAAATCATCACCTTTACCTCCATGTACCACATTCGCCGCACCAAGGTTAAAGATAAAGTCATGACCTAATCCTCCCGTCGTGACGTTCCCAGCACCTAAACTCAGAACCACATCGTCACCATCACCGGCAATCGAAATGTTTCCACCGCCTAGGCTCACCATCAAGTCGTCACCGTTACCACCGTAGGACTCATTCAATAAGCCCATGGCAAAAATACCATCATTACCGCCATTGCCCTCGATGTAGTTATACGCGCCCATCGCAAACAGCATGTCATCGCCATGCCCACTGGCGTCCGAGGTATCACCAATAATACGGTTCGTGGCACCCAGTACGTAAGCAGTATCACTCCCTTTATGTAACGTCAGTTCATTTTCAAGACCCACAGCCACGACCAAGTCATCGGCGGTGTACCCATTAATGGTGTTCTTACCCCCCACAACAAAGTAGCTGTTTTCGTTCAGCCCGCCATTCAGCGTATTTTCCGCACCGAAGGCAATGAAGGTGTTCACGCCGCCTTGCCCAGCCACTTTATCGCCACTGACGGTGTTTTTACCCCCAAGTACGGCAGCGAAGTTGTCACCCGAGCCGACTTTCACTTCGTTTTCTGAGCCGATGGCTAAAATGACATCGTTATCGATACCACCGTAGAATTTATTTTCTTTACCGATACCCACCGCAACATTGTTACCCTTAGTGCCACGCCAGTAGTTGGTTTGCCCAATCAGCAACGAAATGTCATTACCACCACCGCTGTAGACCACATTTTCGTTCCCCGCAGCAATCGCGAGATCATCACCACTGCCACCAAGTAGACGGTTGGTATTCCCTAACCCGAGCATCACATCACCAAAGTCACCCGCTTCATTCTCTTGAAGTAAGTAATAATCATGAGCAAAGTTCGGTAAGCGTAATCCCCAATCCACCCCAGCAATGTTTGGTAATTTCAAGTTGGGTAGAGTCAGCTCACGCGCTTCCAGCTTGGTTTCTTCCGTATCAACGTAATCACTCAAGCTAAAATCAGGGATGGAAAATTCCGGAACCTCAAATTCTGGAATTTCAAAACCATAAAATTCTCGACCACCCAAGATATCGCCAATGGCCGTAAACCCACTCAAATCAAAGCCATTAAGATTAAACTCAGGCACATTCAGCTCAGGTAAGAAAATGGTTGGAAATTCCACTTCGGTGTACGTTAATGTGCTCTCAGAACCACCCGTTGTATCCGTCGAAGTAGAGAAATCATCTTCGGCCACTTCCCCATTATGAGTTAAGTGATAGTTACCGGATGCATCGGTATTACCCTCTGAGTCGGTATGCGTTTCCAAGTACCCCTTCGCGTTATCTTCTATTGCACCCAGATCTTCATGCGTCACATGATACAAACTGGTATCCAGACCCTCATCGGAAATACGCGTAGTTAATTCACTGTTGGTACGGAAGATATTACTGTTCGATGCATCGTCGGAAATAAGGCCAAAGAGATCACTGCCGATTGAATCAAAACGACCGAACCAGTTAGATTCTAAGGTAAACTCAAAATCTAACGTCATCGAGAAATTATCGAGTTCAACCCCAAAATCATTGATATTTGGTAAGCTTAATGACGGTAAAGTGATGCCTGGGATGTCTATTTCTGGCGTGCTTAAAGTCGGTAAGCGGATCTCCGGTAATCCGTAATTCCCTAAGTTTCCATAAATGTATTCCGGTGACGATTTCACTTCTGGAATAGGTGGAATGGTTAAATCGTATTGAGGGAGATTAAATGACGGTGTTTTCCAATCAGGCACATTAGGATCCGAAAAATCCAGCTCTGGGAATATTAAGGTTAAATCGGCACTCAAATTAAGGTTTGCATTAAAGTTACCGCTCGCATCACCGATTAAGTCAGCACCATCACTACTTCGATTGCCACTTTTATCTTTTTTATTAAATAAATTGCCTGTGCCATTATTAAGATCTAAGAACTCATCAGGAGAAAAGTTAATCTCGTTATCGGCGGCAACCATATTACGAGAGCCTACCGCTACAATAATATCTGACCCACTACCAGCTGCAATCCAATTCTCTTTACCCAATGCAACAATCGCATCATCACCCGATCCAGCTAATACAATGTTGTTCTTGCCCATAGCCAGGACAATATCATCGCCGCCTTCTGCGACAACAATATTGTGTTGCCCTGCAACCGCAGCGGTATCATTACCCCAACCCAGCATGGCTACGTTAGTTTTGCCGCCTATAATCGCAACATCATTATCCCCCCCTGTATGCACAAAGTTAGTGTAACCAAAGGCATACACGGTATCGTCACCGGAGGCGGTAGAAATAACATTCGTTTTACCCAGTGCGGCCACCGAATCTTGACCACTTCCTGTTAATACAATATTGGTCACGCCTGCGACCATAACGCTGTTTTCGCCATCGCCCGCTAGCATGATATTTTTATTACCAACGGCTAATAACGTGTCATTACCATCACCACTCCACAATACGTTGGTATTACCGGCTGCAACAAGGAAGTTTTCACCATTGCCCGCCAGCAAAATGTTCGTATTACCTAGGGCGAATAAAGAATCGTCGCCACTTGCACCTTGGAAAATATTGTTCGCGCCAACCGCTATTGCTTGGTTATCACCACCACCCAAAATCAGTATGTTATTCACGCCGATAGCAACAACATCGTCGTTACCTCCTGCACCTAAGAAGATATTATTCGTGCCGATTGCCGTCATGGTGTTATTACCATCACCCGCAAGGAAGAAGTTGAGATCACCAACAGTGTCTAGGCGATCATCACCGTTACCACTCCAAACCACATTATATCCGCCAAGAACGGTCATATCGTTATTACCATCACCGGCAATCACAATATTAGCAAGGCCAAAGGCAACAATCAGATCATCACCCGACCCCGATTGAATCAAGTTACCTCCACCGTAGGCTTTAACGACATTATTCCCCTCACCGGCTAAAACTATATTGCCTAAACTGGTTACGTTCGCCAGATTTAATAGATGATCCGTCCCTGTGTCTTTATCAAAGTCATCATCCGACTCTGTCGCAATGGAAAATAAGCCACCCGCTCGAATTTTGTCGTCACCATCGCCTGATAGAACGACATTACCAAAGCTGTACGCTCGAATTTCATTACCTATGGTTTGAGGCTCTCGTATTCGAACTGCATCAATATTGATCCACCCACCATCTATGTTTCTTACTTTTACGTGATGGGTACCGTCACTTAATCCACTTTGACCAAACAGTTTTTGATTAAAAATAGAATTAACATCCATTTTAGGGTCAATAATGATTTCTTCTCCACCATCGATCGAGATTCCGAGTATGGCACCATAACGCTCTTTATAACCGATAAGATCGAAACCCGTTCCTTCAAATGTGAATTCATAATACGCTCCAGCTTGGTTGCTCGCCATGACATCATTATTATGTTCACCCGTTCCTCGATCGGTATAGTTTTTCCAGCCATTACCACCATAACTTAACATCGAGTTATCCGAATTAAATAATTCAGAAAAAGTACCCTCACCTGAAGGGTCAACGGCTCCACTACCTACGGCACCATTCCCCCCTCCATTACCTGAAACGATAATGTTAGCACCGCCTTCAGCTCGTATTTCATTCTTACCATCTCCCGCAAAAACAATATTGAGACCACCCACAGCATGAATATCATTGCGACCATTACCAGAGAAGACAAAATTACCACCGCCATAAGAACGAATATCGTTCTCGCCCTGTCCAGCTAACACCACATTTAAACCGCCATAGGCTTGAATGTCATTATCACCATGGGCAACTTGAACGATGTTGGCTCCGCCTCGTGCATCAATGGTATTATTACCTTCACCAGCATACACAACATTAACGCCACCATAAGCAGTAATGTCATCATTGCCATTACCTGAGTAAATACCTTGACCACCCACAGCTAATGAATTGATCGTATCATTACCATTACCTGTAGTGATCTCTGCTCCTGCCGCCGAAACCGTCACCGTGTTATCGCCATTTTTCGCATCAATGACCACACCAATCGCTTGAACATCAATGGTGTCATCCCCATCGCCAACAAACACATTACCGCCCGCCGCTCTTAGAATAACCGTGTTGTCACCACCACCGAGATTTAATAACCCCACCCCGGCGCCAACGTAAGCATAATCATCGCCATTACCCGCCGTAATTCTCGCGCCCGCGGCTCTTACGTCGATATAATTATCGCCGCCTCTTGCATCAATATTCACGCCTACCGCTCGAACATTAATTCGGTCGTTTCCATCACCGACCGTGATACTGCCGCCCACGGCATGGAAATCGACGGTGTTATTACCATGGCCTAGATTGATAAATCCAACCGCGGCACCGACATACGCATAATCGTCACCATTGCCTGCGGTTAATCTGGCTCCTGCGGCACGGACATCAAAGTGGTTATTACCGCCATTCGCATTGATATCGACACCTACCGCGCGAACGTTAATTCGGTCGTTTCCATTACCAACATACACACTACCGCCAACGGCATTGAAGTTAATCGTGTTATTACCGTGCCCTAAATTCAATGAGCCATAAGCCGCATTGACGTGTGCTGTATCATTACCGTTTCCGGCATTTAAGTTACCGCCAACCGCACCGACTCGGATCGTATTATTACCATCGCCAGCATCGACATACGCGCCCACCGAACTCACCGTAATATCATCATTACCGCCACCTGTACGAGCTTGTGCATTCGCCGCACTAAGGTAAACCGTATCATTACCCCATCCTGTCGTCACAAAGGCACCCGCGCCTCGGGCATCAATGGTATTATGGCCCCCCGAACTTGTAACATGAGTGGCGAAGGTACCAAATGCGTAAATGGTGTCGTTACCATTCCCTGTATTGACCCAAGCTTCTGAGCCACTGACGCTAATATTACGACCTGATGTACCGCTACCTTGGTAGTCATACAACTCTATTTTACCCGCAAGATGATTCGTTCGAACGGTTTTATAGCCAGTTCCTAGCTCAAAAAGAGCGTATCCACCGGAAGTGACGGTATAAGAATCATTCCCTGCACTGGTATGAATATAACTATTAACAGCCCCTATATTGACCGTATCATTACCATTTCCATCCCATACTTCCATATGAGTGATGGCTTTATTTCCATTGGTGATATAATCATTGCCATCTCCAGCATAGATTCGACTCCAACTGGTTGATGACCCCCCTGAAAGATAATCATCTCCACCATAGCCATAAATGAGGTTATCTACTCCCCACCCGACGACATGATCATTTCCATTGGAGGTATCTCCCCAATCCCATGTTACTGGACTGCCCATAACTTTTTCCTTCGATTTTGTAAGTAAACGATTGAAGCTCTGACCAAAACTGCATACATGGGATCATGGCCTCGTTAATTCCCTCTACCCAATTATTCCGTTGCGTATACCTGCACATTACGAACTTCTGAACGTTTCGTACTCATTTTATAGCGACGGTAATGTACTTCTTGACCTTGAGGGAAGAATTGATTCATGGTTTTTCGGATTTGAGCGGCATGGCCAAAGGGCGCAATAAAATCCTGAAACCAAAGGTGTGATCCGTTATTCCATTCATCAATCGGGAGGCGCTGATCTCTTTTTCTCAATTTAAAATGCCATTCATCTGACACATAAGACCAGGTAGTGAAACCAATTGGGCCTTGATCGTCATAAAATATTTTATATTGACCAAGTTTTAAGGGATGGATAACGCGTTCATGGAGAGAATAAAGTGGGTATTGTTGATGGACTTTCGATTGGAGAAATAGCCATGTGATTTCTCCAATTAATTGCATTTCTTTTTCTATTGATAGGGCCTTTTCACTCATTTTGATCACCTTCACTTTATCTTGTTGACAAAAGTATTAACACTTTTTAAAACCCGAAGGAACAAGCAACATTCTATTAACATCTAAGGTGTGAAGAGGATCTTTTATTTCTCTATTTTGATGAAACATTCATGTAACAAAGAAAAAGTGGTGATATTTTAATCACTGCAACCGAATGTTGTTCAGGATGAGGATTTATCCCAAATTTAAAATCTTTACAAATATGAAACAAGTCTGTATACTCCTTGTCTGTTAATGAGCTGACATCAAGGATAGATGGCTAACCCAGGAGTTGGACCAGCATTTGTAGGCTTATTACACAGGAAACCCACTATGTATACCACGTTACACACATACCCATTTTTACTTTCTAGCTTTAGCAGTATTTCCCTTCTTTATTCTCAATATACATACGCTACCTTTACCAGTTGTGGTGTTTGTAAGGAGAATAAATAATGCATTTTCTTCATAGTGTCTTTGGCATCATCACTCTTATCGCTTTGGCCTTCGCTTTATCAAGCCATCGTTCTCAAATTAATTGGTTACTCGTATCCAAAACATTGATTTTATTAATCACGATCACCGCTTTTGTTCTGTATATCCCTGTTGGACAACATGTCTTAGATAGCGTAAGCAATGGTGTTAGTTATTTTTTATCTTTCGCTAATGAAGGAAGCAAGTTTGTATTCGGTGATTTAGGCGATAACGGCTTTATTTTTGCTTTGCATGTACTGCCTACGATTATTTTCATGAGTGCTGTGATTGCTTTCTTATACCATATTGGCGTAATGAAATTTTTAATCAGTACGATTGGAGGTGGATTACATCGATTTTTAGGCACGTCAAAAATAGAATCTATTGCGGCTTCGGGTAATATTTTTCTATCTCAAAGTGAATCCCCGTTACTCATTAAACCTTATCTAAACACAATGTCTCGCTCAGAGCTTTTTACAGTGATGACATGTGGTATGGCTTCTGTCGCAGGATCCGTACTGGGTGGCTATGCCGCCTTAGGTATCGAGTTAAAATATCTTTTAGCGGCTTCTTTTATGGCTGCGCCTGCCGGTTTATTAATGGCAAAGATTATTGTTCCGGAAACATCGGACCATTCAAGTAGCTCTGATGCTGAAGTCGTAGCCAGTGAACATGCAAATGCATTGGATGCATTAGCTGATGGCGCTATGAATGGAGTCAAAGTTGCGGTCGCAGTCGGAACGATGCTGCTTGCATTTGTAGCTATCATCGCCTTTGTGAATACATCATTATCTGAAATCGCATTATATTTTGGCTTTGAAGGCATCACTCTCCAAACCTTGCTTGGCTATGTATTTTATCCTTTGGGCTTTGTTATCGGTGTTCCTGAAAAAGAGATATTTGCCGTCGCCTCTTATATCGGACAAAAAATAACATTAAACGAGTTTGTTGCCTTTATCGATTTCACTCAGAATAAAGACATGTTATCAGAGCGTTCACAGATATTAGTGACCTTTGCGTTATGTGGCTTTGCTAATCTAGGTTCGATTGCGATTCAGATAGGCGCAATAGGCGCTCTTTCTCCAGAACGCCGTCCGGAAATATCGAAGTTAGGCTTTAAAGCACTGCTCGCAGCAACATTAGCAAACCTTTTAAGCGCCACACTTGCCGGTGCGTTTCTAGCTTAACCATTATGTTGGCTCTCGCTAGCATGAGGGTCAATCAAAAAAGACAGAGTTTGACCCTATATTGGATTCAAACTCTGTCTTTCATTAACATGTTTACTTCTTAATCTCGTCGTTCTAAAGACCTAAAAACATTGAAGGATTGAACGCTTAACTTTAGTTACATTTTATTTAGTGGGAATAAATACAGTGGTACTGTGTTTCTTGCCATTCTGATAACCCCATCTCCCCTCCTTCTCGACCAATACCAGACGCTTTGACACCACCAAAGGGCGCTCGCACAGAAGATAAGGTCGCGGTATTTTCCCCTAGCATCCCCACTTCTAATGCACTAGAAACACGGCGAATACGCTGACGACTATCAGTAAAGAAGTAACCAGCAAGGCCATACGGGGTGTTATTCGCTATCTCTATTGCACTACTTTCATGCTCAAAAGAAAGGATACTGACTATCGGACCAAAGGTTTCTTCATTCGCGCACAGCATATCCATAGTGACATTGGTTAAAATCGTCGGCTCAAAAAAACATAATCCAAGATCCATGCTTTTACCGCCGCTGTATAACTTAGCCCCTTTCTGAAGCGCATCATGAATATGTTTTTCACATTTTTCGACAGCAGGTAGGTTAATCAGTGGGCCCAGATCAACCTCGTCAATCCCATTGCCGATTGATAACTCACTCATTTTTTTCCATAACTTGTCTATAAACTCATCATGAATACTTTGCTGAACTAAAACACGATTCGGAGCCACACACACTTGTCCGGCGTTTCTAAATTTGGCTTTCATTAATTGCTCAATCGCATGATCGATATCCGCATCTTCAAAGACAATAAAAGGCGCATTGCCTCCTAATTCCATGCTCACCTTTTTAAGACCTGCTGCGGCTTGAATATTAATTTGAGTTCCGACTTTCGTGGAGCCTGTAAAAGACACTTTACGAATAGAAGCATGTTGTGTCAGTCGCTTACCCACCCAATGAGCATCTTTTCTCGTACACGTAATCACAGGCAGTAATGCCTCTGGTATTCCAGCTTGATACGCCAACTTCGCTAATGCGAGTGCAATCAATGGGGTTTCTTCAGAAGGTTTGAGTAATACGCCGCAACCTGCTGCGAGTGCTGGAGCCACTTTACGCGCGACCATGGCCGCTGGGAAGTTCCAAGGTGTAATGGCACATCCCAGCCCCACAGGGACTTGCTTAACTTGAAGCTGAGTATTGAGATCATGTGAAGGTAGAATAGTACCGTTTGAGCGCTTTATTTCCTCAGCAAACCACTCAATATAGGAGCAGGCATGCTGTAGTTCACGTACAGATTCTGAAATGGGTTTCCCTTGCTCCGCAGTCAGAGAATAAGATAAATTATCCCTATTTTTCTTAATTAATGTCGACCACTTCAATAAAATTTGGCTTCGGTGATCCACGGTCGTTTTAGACCAAACTGTGAACGCTTTTTCAGCTTGTTTTATTTTTATATCTAACTCTTTCGACGTTATATTTGGCGCACTTCCAATGACACGTCCAGTAGCAGGATTAAAGACATGAAAGTGTTGTTCTAAATTATTACCAACAACAGGTTCAATTATATTTTCTTCCATTATCACTGTCTGCTCAAACATAACATTTACTCTTATATTTTAATTAATGTTGTGTGAATTCTATCTTCTCATCAATAAAGTTAATGTTTAATGGATCACAAAGTTTCCTATTGGAAACAAAAAAGCTTATTGACTGACAACAATCAATAAGCTTTATCTTAATCACTTCTCTAATCTTAGATAATAGTAGCGCTACAAATAAGAGGACCTCTCTTATTCACATGGTGGTGCAATATGTATTAATGCTAATCCACCTTGAGATGTTTCACGGTATTTCTGATTCATATCTTTACCCGTGCGAAACATGGTTTCTATGACTTCATCAAGTGAGATTAAACAATTATGCGAACGTTTCATTGACATTCTAGACGCATTAATCGCTTTCATCGCCCCCATTGCATTGCGTTCAATACAAGGAACTTGAACTAAACCACCAATGGGGTCACATGTCATACCTAAGGAATGTTCCATTGCGATTTCAGCCGCAATACAAATTTGCTCATTGCTTCCGCCAGACAAGCACGCTAGGCCCGCTGCCGCCATTGATGATGACACACCAATTTCACCTTGGCAGCCAACTTCAGCCCCAGATATCGACGCGTTTGTTTTATAAAGAGCGCCCACAGCACCCGATACCGCTAAGAATTTCTTAATGTCTTTTAAGGTTAATTCTTTTACAAACTTGTTGTAATACATTAATACGGCTGGAATAACGCCTGCTGCCCCATTCGTAGGAGACGTCACCACTTGACCACCAGCGGCATTTTCCTCACTGACAGAAAAAGCAAACAAGTTAACCCAATCCATAATATCTAATGGATCCACCGTTGTATTCCCGTTCGCTTCTAGCTTTTTCAATAGCGTAGGTGCACGGCGTGTAACAAATAGGCCACCTTCTAGAACGCCTTCCGTTTCGAAGCCTTTTTTCATGCACTTTGACATGACATCCCAGATTTGAATCGCTTTATTATCCGTTGCTTCTCTATCTTGGAAGGAATATTCATTTTGCAAAATCATATCAGCGAGATTGATATTATGGTCATTCGCCTGCTCAAGCATTTCTTCCGCATTTGAAAATGGGTAAGTGACTTTAATATCAGACTCTTTCTTCCCTAATAGCAATTCATCTTCTGTTGAGATAAAACCGCCACCCGTAGAGTAATAAGTTTCAAAACCAATACGATCGCCCGCTGCATTAAAGGCTGAAATTCTCATGCCATTTTCATGCAAAGGTAAACTCTCTGAATGAAAAATAATATCTTTATCATAATCAAAATGAATTTCTTTTAATCCTGACAAAGAAAGCTTGTTATATTCAACGGCCTTATGAAGATCTATTTTCGCCGATTCAACATTAATCGTATCAGGTTTATTTCCGATCAAGCCTAATATAATGGCTCGATCGGTATGGTGGCCATGACCGGTTAATGAAAGCGAACCGTACAAATCAACCTGTACATGAATAATTGTTTCTATCTCTGACTTTATCGATTCACTAAAATTATAACCTGCAATCATAGGACCATTGGTATGAGAACTGGATGGACCTACCCCAACTTTGTATATATCAAATATTGACAGCATAATTGTATTTCTTTTTATTTTAGACAGACTGAATTGAGATAATAATTGCAGCCATTATAGCTGCAATTATTCATATTTAGATTCACCCCTTATTCTTAATCATATTGATGAATAAGGGGGTATTCTGAGACTCTAGGATTTCTCTTTAAATCGTTGCTTCTTTTACATCGACTTGAGGGTCATTGGATGTCACTGTTGCTGTTTTAGGCGTTTGTTTTTTGCCTTTTTCTTCCCAGTAATCGGCTCCTGTGATACCCAGTTTTTTAGGTTCAAAGGTGAATTCCGTGACACCCATTTTTTGTTGAGCTTCATAATCTTCTAATGCTCTAATCGCTGGTTTTGCCACAAAGAAGATAGTGATGATACCGACAATGTTTAACCATGCCATTAAGCCAACACCAATATCACCCATTGCCCATGCTAAGTCTGCTGTGCGAATCACACCGTAGAATACTGACGCAACCAATACGGCTTTTAATGCTGGAACAAAAGTCGATGATGAGATGTAACGTCTTAGGTAAGCAATGTTTGTTTCTGCAATGTAGTAGTACGCTAGAATCGTAGTGAAAGCAAAGAAGAATAAAGCCAGTGCTACGAAGGTTTGTCCAATACCCGGTAGAATACTATTCACCGCAATTTGCGTGAACTCTGGGCTATTTGGATTCACCGTTGCTGCTAGGTTTTGTACAATAAAGCCAGATTCGCCACCGGTTACATTATAAGCACCGGTAATGATGATCATGAATGCTGTTGCTGAACAGACAAACAAAGAATCAACGTAGATAGAGAAAGACTGAACAAGACCTTGTTGCGCTGGGTGTTGAACGTTTGCTGCAGCAGCCGCATGTGGACCAGTACCTTGACCCGCTTCGTTCGAGTAAATGCCTCGTTTTACACCCCAACCGATTGCGGCACCAAAACCCGCCATTGGAGTAAATGCGTCACCGATAATCAATGAGAAAACAGCAGGAACTTGACCGATATTCATCACAATGATAACAAGTGCCATAACAATGTAGGCTAGCGCCATGAATGGAACAACAACCTGTGTGAAGTTTGCAATACGCTTAACGCCACCAAAGATGATGAAGCCAAGTACAACCGCAACAACGGATGCCGTCACTAATTTAGCCACGGTAAATGTGCCTAAGAACGTTTCAACATTACCACCAGAACCAAAAGCCGTTTCTACTGCGTTACCAATACTGTTAGATTGAACACCAGGAAGTAATACACCTGTCGCAACAATCGTTACGATAGCAAATAAGATAGCGTACCATTTTAAACCAAGTACTTTTTCAATGTAGTAAGCTGGACCACCGCGAAATTCGCCGTTTTCTTCTTCTTTATAGATTTGCGCTAATGTTGATTCAATGAATGCAGTAGCGGCACCTAAAAAGGCAACAACCCACATCCAGAATACAGCACCTGGACCACCGAAACCGATTGCCGCAGCAACACCCGCGATATTACCGGTACCCACTCGTCCAGACAACGATACCGCTAATGCTTGGAAAGATGAAATACCTTCTGGTGAATCTTGCTTTTTAAATAGCAAACGACACATTTCTTTAAATTGTCTTACCTGCACAAATCGGGTCATCAAACTATAAAACAGACCTGCAATTAAACATAAATAAATTAGGGCTGGGCTCCAAATAATCCCACCTAAAAAATCGACTAATTCTTGCATGATTATATTCCTTGTAGTTGAGTAGCCAACTCAGTATTCCAGCTTAAATGTTAAAATTATGTTTCCATACTCAGTGTTAGCAAGCGAATGACTTAACACTTGTATTACATTTCGTTATTTTTTGTACAGGAAAGAAGAAAGTTTAGACATAGGGAGGGCATGAAAGTGAGAGATTTCTCACGAAAGAAATCCACTTTAACTAGAATGGTGTGATGTAGATTAAATGTACAATTTGTGTATTTAAGGAAACTTTATTTACTTTACTACACAAAATAAATCATTGAACTTAATGTGGAAACGTATACATTTATTTCGTTTGGGTACACTTTTATTACGGTTTGGTTATCTATTACGTTATTTATTGAAATACCCCACCGCTCTACCCGCAAAATTCAAATCGTAAATTAGAAGAAGTGACCGAACGATGACGTATACATTCAAATGAGAGAGTATGCTGATGCGATAGATTTCATGGTAAACAGGGAAAAAACATGACCGATAAAAACATCCAGCTTATTTCAACCATCAGCGAAGACAATAAATTAACCCTTGCCTTACAAGAAATCAGTATGCCTCAGCCCAATCCTGATGAAATTGTGGTTCGAATTGAAGCCGCTCCAATAAATCCTTCCGATCTAGGGGTTATGCTAAGTGCTGCTGATTTCACTACGGCACAGCAATCAGGTTCAGAATACAGTCCAACGATTACCGCGGACTTTCCCGCTAAACTCATGCCAGCAGTCGCTATGCGTATTGGTCAAAATACACCAGTGGGTAATGAAGGCGCAGGAACGGTTATTTCGGCTGGTTCTTCCCCTGAAGCTCAAGCTTTAATAGGCAAAACTGTTGCTGTCATTGGTGGGGGTACCTATCGCCAATATCTCTGCACTCATATAAAAAGTTGTTTAGTCTTAAATGAAGGAACAACAGCCAAAGAAGGTGCCTCTTCATTCATCAATCCATTAACAGCGCTGGCGATGGTTGAAACCATGAAAGCCGAAGGTCATAAAGCCATCATTCACGCCGCTGCCGCCTCGAACCTTGGCCAGATGTTAAACCGTATTTGTATTGCCGATGGTGTCGACCTCATCAATATCGTGCGTAAAGAAGAACAAGCCACCTTACTACGTAACCTAGGCGCTAAGTATGTGGTGAATTCCAGTAGCACGACGTTCATGGCCGATTTAACAGCGGCGATCATGGAAACAGGAGCGACTATTGCTTTCGATCCTATTGGCGGTGGTCAATTAACCAGTGATATGATGACGTGTATGGAAAAAGCGATCACTCATGATGTAAAAGAACACACTATTTATGGTTCAAATACATTCAAACAAGTGTATATCTATGGGGCTTTAGATCGTGGACCAATCACTCTTAATCGTAGTTTTGGTTTTGCGTGGAGTGTCAGTGGATTTTTACTCTTCAATGCATTGGGCAAACTCGCACCAGCAACAGTGACGGCAATGCGACAGCGAGTGACTGATGAGATCACAACAACCTTTGCTAGTCATTACACACACGAAGTGTCACTGAAAGAAGCGTTGCACTTATCTTCATTGAAGACGTATGCGAAACAAGCAACAGGCGAAAAGTATTTGATTACTCCACAGGTGTGATCCGTTGCCGTCGTTAGGTTATCGACATAAGAAGCTATATCAGCATAAGAAGCTATATCAGCATAAGAAGCTATATCAACATAAGAAGCTATATCAACATAAGAAGCTATATCAACATAAGAAACGATAACACGCTGCTATAACAATAAAGCAACGAGATAAAACGACAAAAGCGCACGCTCAATACCGAAGTATGAACCGTGCGCTACCCTCGTTACTCAGATCGTGAGTTCGCGTATTGATGCGTAAAACAACATCAAACATAATACGAGGCAATAAGTTTTTCATTCATCCTGAACGTCCCTGACTCCTTCCAAATTGTAGTAAAGTGTCATTTTATTTGAAAACGTATAATTAATGTTTTCCGTTTTACTTTACACTTCTAAGTAAAGCACAAAATCAAATATGCGCAAGTTTTCATATTAATTTTTTGTGATATTTATGAATTAATGGCTAACGATCGAGGTAAGCCCTTGATTGCAAATATATCATTATTTATCACATCACTATGATGTCGATTGACAGCATCACCATAATCTTGATAAATACCGGGATACTCCATTCTCTTAATAGGAATGCCATGCCAGGTTTCTCGTTTTTGCCCAATACGATTCCCACTGCCCCACAGCAAACGATTTTTCACCGTATAGATTTGCCCATGCATCGCTTCATAATGATCTTTATTCGTTTTTATTTGCGCGTAAAAACCCAAAATGGCCGAACGAGATAAATTCATCAGTTTTTTATTTTCTAATCGAGTTCCCCAGCCGACTAATACTTTTTCCATAAAATCGCGAGTTATCGTACCTGGCCCAGTTAGAACATTTCCTCCTTTACTGCCCCCACTCGTATGTGAATTACCAACGAGAGTGGCATGACGCCCGGGCATCCAAGAAGTGTAATATCGAGTACTGTTATGGACCCTTGGCATACGTGCTTTAAAACACATCGAGCGTTCATCTTCTGCAAAAAAACACACCACGTTCTTCACGTTGACCCCTAACGTTTTATAATCTTTAAAGGCATTCAATCCACCCGGTACGGGATCACAGGCAAAAATATTCACGGGGATATGATTAAGGGAAGGGTCATGTAACATTCTATTTGCTAGTTCAAAACAACTCACGCCACCTCGGCTCCAGCCAACAATATTGACCTGTGTAATCGGGTTGGCTTTACGCTCTGCGGCCACGCTGGCTCGTTGTAATGATAATGCACTTTGTAAATCTTCCGATAGCTCTTCAACTTCTTTCATCCAACTCTTGTAAGATTGAGTGACGTTTAAATTCCAAAAGTGCTTTTTCTTTTTAGGTTTCATGTCACTTAACATGTCTTTGGAGCGGCTGATATAGTTCGCTTTATCGACTTCATCACCACGCATAATACTTAAAACGTGGTTCATATTACTGTCAATGCCTCGACCGCCTAGCTCCCCTAAAATATGAGCGTACGTATCATCTTTACTGTGCTTCTGCCATTCACTTCGATTACCGCTACCGACACCATCGACTTGCAAATAGTCTAAGACTTCCTGACCCACCGCATTGTGCGCTAGCGAAGAAATCAATTCACCCGACATATAGTTTTTGTGTCCATGATCCTCTGAGTTCGACCCAGTACCACAAAAAAAGACCGTAAAAACAGACATCATTTCCTCCCATTAACCGACCAACATCACTGTCGTCATATAGGTCACTGATCGACCTTTATATGATGTGCTTAATTTATGCTTTAAGTATAGACAGAGGAAGGTGACTTTTGATGGAAAGTAGATAAAACAAAGCGATACATGATTCTCATCATATATCGCTTGTTGAGTCAGTTTGACTTATTACTTATCTTATCGCTGAGCTGATCGCTTATTTTCGTGAATTACGAGCCATTCCTGCAATACCAAAGAAAATAAACGCGGTACCCGCGCCATACAAAATATTTTGCATTTTACTGGTATCTGAAATGTCGATTCCTTCAACAAGAGTTTCAAAAACACGCGCATTGAGCACATCAAAGAAATTAAAATTACCGGTGAGAAGCACAAACACACCAAATAAAATGAACATAATACAAATATTCTTACTCATAGAGACACTTCCTACCTTACTATTAATCTTCTTTATTCTTACTATAAAGAATAGTTAACAAGTCGTGTTTAATCTATGAGTAACTACTTATTCCTACAGACATTTTACAAACAAAAGACATTATACCCTCTGTCGGCTATTGAGCTGTTTCCCTCACTAATTTCTTATTGGATAAACCAAACTCATCTAGTTTAGGTAATGGGACATTAGACACATCATTCGATTGATCATTTCCATCTTCTTTGACCGTTTCAGTGTCTCCGACCAACGCATCTATCGTTGTTTTTTGACGTTGATTTGCCACAGTAAGCTCATCAATTTGATCTTGAAGGGCTAAGATTTCATCTTCTAACGCGGTATTATCCGCTGCATCATGGATGTCTTGTATGCTTACCAAGATGTTTTCGGTTTGCTCACGAAAGGTCAAGTGCTTCGTATTTTGTCCATCGACCGCATCAGAAATAGCCAATAACAAGTTTTCCATATTCAATACAACCGCTTCATAATTACCGATATCAGCGCGATCTAATACCTGAACATGATTAGCAATTTTCTTCACATGTTTAATTTCTTGCCAAGTAATATTCACCTGACGTTGCAGTACTCGTTCATTACGCGGATGTTTTTCAATCATCTGGTTTAAACGTTCAAACTGCTTATTGGCATCAAAATAACTACGTGGAGCGATTTCATCGAGTTCGAGTTCACGTATTACCTTAAGCTCATCTTCTAATGGCTCAGATTTTAGTTTTTTGACGACTTTAACTTCAAGCTGATGTGATAGCTGCATGAACTCATCTTGCTTAGAGGCGACAGCGAGGATTTGATCGTACTCAACGTAACGATACAGATTCAAAAAGCGTGCCTCTAGTGCTAGATACTCTTTGGGGAAATACATCGGTGCTTTGATTTTATTCAGGTAATCGACACCAATTTTGGCTTCTGATAACAAAGGATCAGCCGTCACTTTCAGCTCACTCAATATCCCATAATTATGCTCGATCGTATCAATATATTGTTGAAAGCGATCGTAGTTACTCACTTCTGAGAAGAAGGAATAATCCTGAGGTAAGATCGAAGGGTTTGCTTCAATTTTAAGATACAACTGCTGAGCTTGCTGCCAAGCTTTATCCATTGTGTCAAACTTTTTAGGGGAATATAGCGACAGCTTATTGGCATCCCCCAGCTTTGATTGCCACGAATCATGGATACCTTGAATCGCCTTAAATTGGGATACCGTTGGGTCATTGGCTTCAATGACGGCGGTCTGATCTTGTGTTTCCTTCTCATTAGGCGTTGATTGACAGCCCACGAGCAGAAAAGAAAGCATTCCCATTACTGCATGTAATTTTTTCATATTAGGCTCTCCTTTTCCTAATAACATACCCTACTCGCTAAGTAGGACTTTTTCTTCTTCATATTTGCACCTTGCTAATGAGCTTTTCGCTCTTAATTGTATTTACCTGTAATCGGTATTTATGAAGCATAAAGTGCGCCAACTGTCCTTGTATTTTAACATACTAAGCCTAATATCGGCACAGTCATGTCATATATCGACACAATTTTTAGAAGGTTTTATATTTTTTACAGCAATGATATTCTTAGCTTTATCAATTGAATGTAACTATAGGTAAGAAATGTCGACATTTACTACTCGATGCCCGAACTGTCAGGCAATGAACCGCATCCCCAATGAACGTATTTCAGAGCAACCCAACTGTGGAAAGTGTCAATCGCCTTTACTGGATGGTATGCCAATTGAAGGAACGGTCAACAATATATCGGCTCTTTTAGAAAGCCAACAACCCATCGTTATTGATTTTTGGGCGCCTTGGTGCAACCCCTGTATTGGCTTCGCTCCAGTGTTTTCAGATGTCGCAGAGGAAAGAAAAGGCGCGGTGCGATTCGTCAAAATAAACACAGAGGATCAGCAAATGCTTGCTACGCAATATCAGATTCGTAGTATTCCAAGTATTATGGTGTTCAAAGGTGGGAAAAAAGTGGACATGATTAATGGTGCGCTGCCTAAATCACAATTTAGTCAGTGGCTAGAACAAGCGTTACTAAAATAACGACGGTTCTGAGAATGACAGGCTCTTTGTCTGTTTCAGTGAGAACATCGCTACCTTATTTGTATACCCTACAGTCTCAAAGCATCCGAGGTATATTGTCATAAGGTAGCGCTTTTAGCGGATGTCACTCGTAGTGAATCCAGTGTTGTCTCAACATATAGTGCTATTTCAACATATATTCTTCAATGATTTTCGCTACCCCATCGTCATCATTCGAATCGGTGATGAGATCCGCAATCGCTTTGGTCTCTTCCATGGCATTCGCCATCGCCACACCTAGCCCTGCATATTGAATCATGTGGTTGTCATTCCCAGCATCACCCATTGCAATCACTTCAGACGCATCGTAACCAAGGTGTTTTACAATGGCTTCAATGCCCACGCCTTTATGGCTATTTGGATTCAAGAACTCTAAGAAGATCGGGGCACTTTGTACCACCGTATAGCTTTCATGAAATTCTTTAGGAATCAGTGTTGCTGCTTTGGTAATGTCTTCAGGCGCACCCACGATCATTGCTTTAATAATAGGCTCATCGTCTGTCAGTGTAGAGAAGTCTTTAATATTGATCGCGACGGTATTGATTTGCGCTTCAATTTTCGTATACGGGTTATTTTCCGGTGTAATCAAACCATATTCTGGACTAAACGCATGAACATACAAACCCAATTTCTTTGCTAAGTCCGCAACCAATTTTGCCGCTTTACCATCAATGATTTTTTGATGAATAATCTCACCAGAGCCTAACTCTTTCACCATTGAACCGTTATAAAACAAAACAAATTCATCTTGCCCTGTAATACGTAATTCATCCAATTTCGCTTGCATGCCCTGGAGTGGACGACCCGACGCCAGCACCACTTTTTTCCCTTTTTCTCTTGCTGCTGCAATCGCTTCTTTTGTTCGAGTAGAAATTTCTTTATTACTATTCAGTAACGTGCCATCCATATCTAATGCGATTAATTTATACATTTTAAACCTTTTTGATAGGGCTATACGGTTGATTCAGCGAGGTGACTTTATAAGGATTGCCAGTTTTCAAAACGTTCAATCCAATCTTGAGAAGTCTCTTCAAAGTGTTCTTGTTGTTCCGGTGTGGAGTCTAAGAACATCGCCAATACAGTCTCCGCATAACGGTTTTGATTGCGACTAAGCATAGCACTGTATTTCTCAGGATAAAAACTTTGATAGTCATCGATCAGCGTCATGAGTGAGGCTTCAAGAACTTTACGATTTTCTCTTTGCATGAGAGCTTGTTGCAGCGCTTTGGTTATTTGATTTTGCGCGTCACTTTGAGCATCTAGATCATATTCCCACTTTAAAGATAAAGCTTCAAATAACGACAGTTGCTTGTCGGTCAGATCACCTAACCATTGTTCCCAGCGATCCACTTGCTTTTCCTTCCACTCTTCTCTTCGTTCTTCATCAGACAGCGAGACTTTTTCTTCCATATAGTCATCGACCCGTTCTTGTCTGTCTTCCATGAAGGCATCAACTTGTTTGTCGGTTAATATTTGAATATGAGGAGTCAGCACGACCACCGCCTCTTTACCAAGTTGCTTAAACGCTCGTTCTGTTGCATTCGGAACACTATTAACAAATGCGATATCAGCATCAAGTAATTGGGTTTGCTTCATGTTATTAATGAAATCAATGTATTTAGGCAGTTCTTTTTTCTTGTGCCATTCTATTAATTCATCAATGGGTTCCTCTAAATTGTATTTTTGCGACCGTGTCAGTGGAATGCGATCATCGATGTAATCCATGGCTATCCAATCGGCATAACGATATAAAAAGGCCCCGCTACACGCAGAAATAAGAACGCAACTGCATATAACTATCAATAATTTAGCCTTTTCTTTACAGAAAATTGTCCGCATGTTTAAAGTTCCCTCCTTGTTTGCCGATATTCTATACAGACGTCTATCATTAGTGAGTACAGCATGCCTTTTCTTACGCACTGTCGCCGTTCAATCGGTATTAGTTTTATCATTCTCTTTAGTATGGCACTTTCCAGTCAATCCTTTGCTTTTTCTAGTAAACAGACCGAATTGCCATTTCGGAGCTTATACTTCTTTGCCCCTAAGTACGATCAGATGGTTGAGAACTTTCTTGTGAATTCGCTAAAGCATTCATGCCATTTACAGGAACGTGAAATAGAGATTTTAGTGATAACCCAAGATGGATTCACCGTTCCTTACTGGATTAAAGATGAATATAACGTTAAAGCGTTATTTGATGCTTATGGTGCGAATAAAGATCATTACACCACCATATTGATAGACAAGAATGGCTATGAAAAGTTGCGTCTAGATGATCAAGAAACCAACTGGCAGCAGATATCTCAAACAATTGATTCGAACCCAGTTAGGCAAAGAAAAATTCGCAATGGTTATTCACCCTGTGAGATGTAGTGGTTCGTGGGCAATAAAGATTGAAAAAATTAATGAACAGTAATCATTCTCAAGTCTCATTTGAGCATGGGATATGAATAGAATTAAATGGCTTAACAATGCAAATACAGACTGAATCGCTAACTCAGTTTTGCCCCATTGTCTGTTACAGTACTAATTAGGATGTTGTTAGCTTTTAGGCGTCGCGACTATAGCTTCGATACTTTTAAAAACGGTGATTAGCGTGTATTAAGTATGTAAATATGATCGGCAAACTGTCTCCCGCCAATTTCATAAGCATCTTTTACTATTTCTTGAAGTTGGAAGCCACTCTTTAATAAAACCTTTTCAGAGCCTATGTTTCCTTCTGTCACAACCGCCTTAAATGACTTAATTTTCTCTACTTCGTTAGCCCACTTTAAGAGAGTTATTAATGATTCTGTACCAAAGCCCACTCCATGATATTGTGGTAAGAATAAATATCCTACCTCAGCGGTACCGTTATTTAATTGAAAGCCCGTAACACCGATTTTTTTATTTGTTTTAAGCTCAGTAATAGTGAGACATAGCCAGTGTTCAGAAGTATTTTTCCAAGCAGGAAGCCTTGATTTAAAGCGGTCTTTTATCTCTAAGTCAGTTGGCTCATCAAAACACAAATCAATCACATCAGGATGCTTATTTAATAATTCAAATAACTCCCAATCATTTAACGATAGTTGGCTCATTGTTAGTCTTTCAGTGAGTATCTCCATGAGAAGCTCCGTTTCATCAATCTAATCAATGATATATCTTTGCCCGAAAGCGTGTTCGGGGGTCTCAAAACCGGAATGAATGACTATGCATTCATCAGTTTCATTCTGTATTTAAATTGTTATTTGACCAACTAAATATGGAACGACATACCCCGAAATAAGTACACGATCTCCTTTAATTGAACAATACAAAACCCCACCTCGTTCTGAAGCTTGATATGCAATTAACTTATCCTTATTTAGTTGCTTAGACCAGTATGGAGCAAGCCCTGTATGTGCAGAACCAGTTACTGGATCTTCATCTCCTCCCGTCGCTGGCCAAAAGTAGCGTGAAACAAAATCGAACTCTTCATTGTCAGCTTTAGCAGTCACAACGACATCCCTAGGGCCTAATTTCTTTATCCACTCTGGGTACTGTTTCACCTCCAATACATCTTGATATCTATCATAAATGACAAAATAAGCTTGCTCGTTTATTAAGACTTCTTTTGGTGGAATAGACAGCCCATCAATCAAGTCAGTAGGTATTATGTTGAGGTGAACGGGTAGATGGTTAGGAAAATTCATTTCGATTTGACCATCACCTTTTAACTTAACTTCAATTTGACCAACGCTCTCTGCATAAAATTGTACTTTATCAGTTTGTGATGAAGATGTGAAAATAGTGTATGCCGCAGTTAGCGATTAGTTATGCTGAGTAATGAGCGCTTACATTGAGAAAACGACTTTCTATGTTACCTAACACTCTGCTCCATCAGCACATATCGAGTACTTCGTCCTGCACCTGACTTCTCTAAGCACCCCAATTCGACTAACGCAGTTAAGTGACGAGTGGCGGTTGGTTTACTGACTTTTGCTACTTTGTGATATTGGGATGTACTGATCCCCGAGCAAAAATCACCATCCAGCATTCTATTTAATACTTTAACTTGTTCTTCTGATAATTTTGTTTGATCGACATAACGCCAGAAATTGGTTTTAAAGACGGTTTGTTCAATCTCCTTTAGTGCTTCATTAAATGTTTCATTTAAGGTGTCAAAAAACCATACGACCCAAGCGGTAATATCTATATCGCCCTTCTGAGTTTTTTCCAGAATCTCATAGTAACTTTTACGATTGGCAAGTATGCCTACAGACATCGCATAAAAACGAACGGACTGCTGCTCAGCTTGAGCCAATGCTAAGTCTGTAAGTAAACGAGTAATTCGCCCATTGCCATCATCTAATGGATGTAGGGTAACAAACCATAAATGTGTGATCGCTGCTCGAAGTAATGGATCAATTGCAGTATCTTGCTTTGAGGTATTAAACCAGTCTACAAACTGTGTAAGTTCATCATCTAATATCTCTCGATTAGGCGCCTCAAAGTGAACAATTGGCCTATCAATTCTTCCAGAAACAACTTGCATGGGCGCGTTACCTCTGAGTTCACCACCGATGACTGGATTAAATAGAGTGTAGCCTTCAGGAAAAAGCCTATCATGCCAGTGTAAGATCCTTTCTAGTGTAAGAGGTGCATCGAGGTTATCAACAGCATCAAGCATAATCTCAGCTAAGCCATCTGTTTGTTCTGTCGTAGGGAAAGGCCGCTTTTCTGTCAGGCCAAGTTTGTTAGCTAGTGAGGATCGTACAGAAAATGCATTCAGTTTTTCACCTTCAATGGCACTGGAATGGACAATGTTTGCTAACAAGGTATCGAGCATGGTTTCATGTTGGCCTTGAGACTGGCTCATCATCTTTCCAATTAAGATACCTTGATTTAGACGAGTTTGCCTAAGTAGTGGCTCTATAATGGTTTTATCCCAATTAAAATGAGGCCAGTTTGGTTGTTCCCATATCCACATAACAATACCTTGATTTGATAATTAGCTATAATCACATCATATTATGATGTAATTAAGGTTCTTAATCAAATCATAATTTGATGTGATTAGTGTTTTATTCAAATCACTCGATGAGTGTTGTCCTATGATTTCTAGACATCAGAGATGTTTATCAAGAGATCTCCGATTTCTCGGAGATGACGAACTAACCACTGTTTCCTAAGAGATTTCCGATTTCTCGGAGATGACGGACTAACCACTGCTTCCTAAGAGATCTCCGATTTCTCGGAGATGACGAACTAACCACTGCTTCCTAAGAGATCTCCGATTTCTCAGAGATGACGAACTAACCACTGTTTCCCAAAAGATCTCCGATTTCTCGGAGATGACGAACTAACCACTATTTCCAAGAGATCTTCGATTTCTCGAAGATGACAAACTAACGGCTGTTTCCCATGAGATCTCCGACTTTTCGGAGATGACGGACTAATCACTGTTTCCTAAGAGATCTCCGATTTCTCGGAGATGACAAACTAACTATCAAACTAACGCGGCTCAAATAGGACGATATAGCAACGATTTCATGACATAAGGCTGTAAATACTCTGACACTGTTCATAAAGCGTTCATATACGATACGACACTTTATTTATCCATGGATACTGGCTCTTGATGCCAAAACCGTGCTGTACAAGAGCGACTTTATGACTTTAAATAAACCATTAAAAATCCTAATATCAGGATTCCTCATTAACCTATGTATTGGTGTGATGTACGCTTGGAGCGTATTCCATGAAACACTTATTGCGGATATGGGTTGGTCACAAACCGAAGCTTCATCCCCTTATGCTGTTGCAATCCTCACTTTTTCTGTCTCCTTATTAGTTGCAGGGATTCTTCAAGACAAATTAGGTCCACGAAAAGTGGTACTGGCCGGTGTCGCGTTAACAGGTCTTGGCATGATCGCATCAGGATATGCCACGTCTGTCATGGAGTTAAACATCACCTACGGTATCATGATGGGACTGGGTTGTGGTTTCAGCTACGCCTGTCTTTGCCCGTCAGCAATGAAATGGTTCCATCCTTCTAAAAAAGGGACCGTTAACGGCACCATTAACGCAGGTTTTGGTTTATCGGCCATGTTTTATGCGCCTCTTATCTCTTATTTAATCGGAGAGTTTGACCTTAGCACGACATTCCAAATTGTCGGGGTCATGATTCTTATCTTAGCGCTACCTTTAGCGGCGACATTCAACAACCCACCAAAGGGTTACGTTGCTGAAACGCCTAAGAACTACAAAGCCCCTCTCGCAGCGGATTCACAGGGTGACATGACGTGGAAAGAGATGATCAAAACACCGCATTTCTACCTAATGTGTGGCATGAATATGTTCGCTGCGGCAGTAGGCTTAATGCTGATCAGCAACATTACTTCGATGGCGACAGAGCAAACGGGTGTGGAAGGGTTAGTTTACCTTGCTTCGATATTGGCTTTATTCAACTCAGCTGGACGTGTTCTGGGTGGTATGTTGTTGGATAAAATTGGTGGCATCAATACTCTGACATTAGCATTCATCGCTCAAGCCGTTAACCTAGCGATGTTCCCGATGTTCGATTCAGAAATCGCCATGATCATTGGTACCACCGTTGCGGCCCTTTCTTACGGTACGTTATATGCCGGTTTCCCATCTTTGATGGCGAACTTCTACGGATTAAAGAACTACGGTACGAACTACGGCGTATTTAATATTTCGTGGGGTATTTCGGGTAGCATTGGTCCTGCCATTGTTGCTTTCTCATTGGCAGAAGTGAATAACTACGATTATGCCTACATGATTGGTGCTGGCATGATGGCTGTTTGTGTTGTGTTTGCTCAATTGGCTCGTTTCGTCACAAAGCCAAAGCAAGAATCAGAAAAAGCATTAACCACTGCTTAATTAAATTGATAGTGACAGTGCCGACGTTCATTAAACATCGTCATTGACCTCATTCTTTGACTAAAGCGCGATATCTTTTTAGGTATCGCGCTTTTTTTATACATTAACCATTGACCTTTACCTAAGGTTAACGTTTAAGCTGTATTTACTGACTCAAAAACACAACAAAACTAAATCCGTAATAGGGAGAAAACGATGAAGAAGAAACTATTGATATCTTTAGCCACCATGGTAATGAGTTCTAGCGCACTGGCTGCAACATTAGAAGTCAATAAATCACCTAATTGTGGTTGCTGTAATGCATGGGTCAAACACATGCAAGACAACGGTTTTGATGTAAAAGCCAACAACGTCACTAACCTAAACAACATTAAACAATCACTGGGTGTGCCAAGAAACCAAGCGTCTTGCCATACTGCAACCATCAATGGCTATGTCATCGAAGGGCATGTTCCAGCCAGTGCGGTGCAACAACTATTAAAAGATAAACCGCAGAATATCACAGGCATTAGCGTTGCTGGTATGCCAATCGGATCACCAGGTATGGAATCACCATCAGGTCAAACTCAGCCTTATAACGTTGTCGCCTTTAACAATGACAAACAATGGACTTACGCCAGTTTTTAAACAAAAGCACAATCACAGTATCATTCAATAAGGATTATTATGATGAACAACATTCAATCGACAATTAGAAATACATTGAAAGGTAAAAAACGATTTATCGCATTGATGGTAACGGGCGTATTAGCTTTACCGACGATCGCGATGGCGGGTATGCACGCATCCATGTCTTCTGAAGACATGCAAGCACACTGTGCATCCATGATGGATAAGAAGAATGATGACAGTAAAACACTCATCCAATCTGAACGCTCATAAATCACATCGGATCATAGCTAATTCAAAGCAGTATCACAAAGCGACCTTCAGAAACCCAGTACAATAGCGTGAAGGTATGATCAACATTGGCACGATGAATCCATTTGGATTCAGTGCCAACTCACAAGGAGGCTTATCATGCAAAATATTAGTCAAGTCGCCAAGATGATTGGCCTGACTCCAAAGGCCATTCGTTATTATGAAGAGAAGGGGCTGATTTCTGAGCCACATCGTTCGGATTCTGGCTACCGAAAATATAACGACACCTTAATTTCAGAGCTTCAATTTTTAAAAAAAGCGCGCTTAGCCGGGTTTAATTTAAAAGAATGTACGGCTCTTATCGAACTGTATAAAGACAAAAATCGATGCGCAAAGGATGTAAAATCCTTAACTGAATCCAAAATAGAAGAAATGGAAGTGAAAGCCAAAGCACTGAATGACATGATTCACTACCTCAAAGAAATTAATGAGAATTGCACTGGTGATGATTCATCACACTGCCCTATTATCGATTCACTAGAGCAATAACAATGATTAACTGAAGTGATAGCAATGGTTAACTGAAGTAATAGCAATAAAAGCGCTTCAAATAAGCCATTTTATCGGTTTAAGAACACAGGATAAATGCTAAAATAGGGTAACTTCGCCTCATGGTATAAAAGGAAAGACGATGAACCCAATTATTGCACTACTCAAAGAAAACAACATCAACGATGAACAAATCAACGAAATCTTCCAAGCGTTGACTCAAAACCCACTTGCAGCAATGGCAACCATTAGCCAACTAGGATTACCTCAAGATAAACTGCAAGCATTAATGGGCCAAGTAATGCAAAACCCAGCATTATTAAAAGAAGCGGTTGATGAACTAGGCTTAGATTTTTCTCAAGTAGAAAAAGCAAAAGAACAGCTCAATAAATAAACGGCCATTCGTAAACCGTTTCAATCGTTCTAAAGCACCTAAGAAGTCACCCCAACCTTATCGGGCTGTCACATCAAAGGTGCTCTTTTTATGTGTAATTTACTGATATATCCGGAATCACCTATGTCTTTGCCTCCTTGCCCGAACTGCCAATCTGAATACGTATACCAAGATCAAGAACAGCTTATCTGCCCTGAATGTGCTCATGAATGGAGCCCTGCTGAAGAATTAGCTGAAAAAGAAGCCAATGCGGTAAAAGATGTGAATGGTGCTGTATTAGAATCTGGCGACAAAGTTACCTGTATCAAAGATTTAAAAGTAAAAGGCAGCTCTCAAGTCATCAAAATTGGCACCAAAGCCCTCATTCGTCGAGTCATCGAAGGAAAAGATCACCAGCTGGATTGTAAACTTGATGGTGGTATTGAAATGATGATTACTGCCAAGTATGTGAAAAAAGTATAACGGCTGCTTCCTTCCATTGAAATAGAAACAGGAAACTGAGTTAAAGAGAAGCGCGAATAACTTTTCTCTTTAGCTTTATCTCCCCTTATTATGTGATGCCCATTAATAAACTCGCTTAAATTTTCGTTAACACATATACTGTAGGGATGAATTTATAGACCGTAAGCCTTCTATTTGATGGTTTCGGTTATAATCCCATTCCTATATTGAGAATCAAAATTTATGAGTTTCAACTCCTTGGGGCTGTCTGCACCAATTTTAAAAGCAATTGAAGAACAAGGGTATTCGACGCCCTCTCCTATTCAAGAACAAGCAATACCTGCAGTATTAAAAGGCCAAGATGTTATGGCTGCGGCGCAAACGGGCACCGGTAAAACAGCAGGATTTACGCTTCCAATTCTTGAAATGTTGTCGAATGGCCCGCGTGTGCGTAGCAACCAAGCTCGAGCTTTGATTCTCACTCCTACGCGTGAATTAGCCGCTCAGATTCAGGCCAATGTCGTGCAATACAGCCGACACCTTACGCTAACGTCTAACGTTGTTTTTGGTGGCGTAAAAGTCAACCCTCAAATGTTGAAGCTGCGTGCAGGTACCGATGTATTAGTCGCAACACCAGGTCGATTGATGGATTTGTATCAACAAAAAGCCATCAAGTTTGATCAACTTGAAATGCTGGTCTTAGATGAAGCGGATCGCATGCTAGACATGGGCTTTATTCATGATATTAAGAAGATTCTCGCGATCTTGCCTAAAGGTCGCCAAAACCTATTGTTCTCAGCGACCTTCTCTCCTGAAATTAGAGCATTAGCAAAAGGACTGGTTAACAATCCGTTAGAAATATCCGTCAGCCCTGCCAACTCGACGGCACGTACCGTTGAGCAAAGTATTTATTTAGCCGATAAAAAACGCAAAGCCCCTATGTTATCGAAATTGATCCAAGATAACGATTGGCATCAGGTGCTAGTGTTCTCCCGAACCAAGCATGGCGCGAATAAGCTGGCTCGCTTTTTAGAAGAAGATGGCATCACTGCTGCGCCGATTCATGGTAATAAAAGCCAAAATGCACGAACTAAAGCATTAGAGGATTTCAAAACAGGCGCAATCCGCGTTCTTGTGGCAACGGATATCGCTGCTCGTGGTATTGATATCCCACAGTTACCTCAAGTAGTGAATTTTGATTTACCGAATGTATCAGAAGATTATGTTCACCGTATCGGGCGAACAGGTCGTGCAGGTGAAACCGGTAAAGCCATTTCTTTAGTGTGTGCCGATGAAGCCGATGAATTATTTGGTATTGAGCGTTTAATCCAACAGCTCTTACCAAGGCATACGGTTGAAGGGTTTATTCCTGTTAATCCGTTACCTGAGTCAAAACTCGATTCACGACCAATGAAACCGAAAAAGCCGAAGAAACCGAAGGTAGGACACGCCGATGGTCAGCGCTCATCGGACAATGCTCGTGGTCATAAACCACCAGGTAAAAATAAACGACACTTTGCTAAAAAGCCCTCTGATCGTACAGAGTCTGGGCCTTCTCGAAGCCGAAGTGGTGGTCAAGGTAACAAAGCAACGGGTAGTAAGCCGAAGCCACAGAGAGCACAAAGAAACAGAACACAATCTTAGTTCTCTTGATGAGTCTCATATAAAATCAGCCCACTTTTTAGTGGGCTTTTTTATATCAAGTAGTTAGAGAATAAGATAAGAGAGCATTTACGTCATTCCCCTTACCATGAGCGATAGTGACTCATAATTAACTCAATTCTTTTAAATTTCATCCAATCAACATTTTGATTATACAAATAAGCTAGTTCTAATTTCGTGATTATGATTCAATCCGCTAACTATCTGATAATCAATAACACGGAGTGCATATCGATGAAAAAAGTCGCTTACCTAATCGCAACCACATTAATGTTTACAGCGGTTGCTGAGGCAAAAAGTAAGAAAAAATCTCGCTCGTTTGGCACAACAAAATCTTACAGCGCACCTAAATCAACAACACCATCAAGCAATTCAACGACTTCTGTCAGCGGACAATCCATTTCACCTTCATCAAGTAATTCAACAGCATCAAGTAGCTCAACAGCATCAAGTAGCTCAACAGCATCAAAACAAGCGCCCAATACAGCAAATACAACAACACAATCATCAAGTGGTTCTGCGGTTAAAGGTGCCGTGGGTGGTTTAGCCGCTGGATTAGCGGCTGGTTACCTAACTAGTGAGCTATTAGACTCGATCAACCATGATATGGATACCTTTGACATAAACAAGGTCGATGAATATTCACCTGAAGAGTTAAAGTCATACAAAGACTCTCTTACTGCTTCATTACAACTTGTTGATCAAGAATTGGATAATAAAACGTTATAATTCGTATTGCCCTACTGACATTCGGCTTTGTAGGGCTTCTTCAATTCTGTCACTGTAGGATTCAACAATCAAAGACTGGATGCAAAACTGAGTTGCTTTTCCCCTACTAAAGTCAATCTCACTTATAATGGATTATAAAAATGAAGACACTATTACTGACATTACTTGCGACCCCTTTTATATCTCAAGCGGCTACTTTTCCTAATTCAACGTTTGAAAATTTAGATTATGGCTTGTATTGGTTTGGTAAAGATAACGCCTATTGTAAAGCCGAATCTGTTTGTACTGAATACAATAAAAATAACCCTACTATCATTTACTTTCATGGCTGGCAGAATGGCAGCTCAGAAAATCAACGCCGTGAAAGCTTCTTTTCTTCAAATTCTGGCGCTCCGAATATTGATCTTGCAGCATCATGGGTAGATGACGGTTATAACATCGGTATTTTTTACTGGAATCAATTCGCTGATGAAGAGGAAGTAAAAGATGCAGAAGCAAAGATTTGGACTCATCAAGGTCCACAAAATATGCGTTGGAAATCCAGTAATGGTTCCTATTCACAGTTATCCGGTTCTTCTTCGATAACCGATTTAGCGATACAGTCAATTAATAGTGGTATGAATGAATGGGAAGGAAACAAACTGATATTTGCAGGTCATTCTCTCGGCAATCAGCTGGCTGTAACCGTTGGCCATCACTTCAGTGAGAATGAAGATCATATCACACCAGATCGTATTGCACTGTTAGACCCATTTTATTCTAATTATGGGAAAGACTACTTAGATGGGAAATGGGTTGGAGAAGTCATTCGTGAATATGCTGATGACATTATCAATGATGGCATTGTGATTGAAGGGTATCGTTCGAGTCCTGCAACAAGTACCATTTTCATCGGTGATGCTAATAAAGCACTGATGAATAAAATCGCTTTTACTGAGTTAAAACCATGGTTTTTTAATGCCCTACAAGTGACAGAGAAGCATGTAATGGCACGTTGGCATTATTTTTATTCTTACCAATTTTCAGCACCTGAGATTAAAAACAGCAGCAGCTTAGGTTTATCGGCTTCGACAAGTGATACACGAGTAAAAGAGCTGATGGATAGCTCGAACCGTTTAATACACGACACGGGACACAATACAAAAACGCCCGAAGATGATGTCTTTAGTTTAGGTAGTCGTTTATAACAAAACAGCCCGCTTTTTAGCGGGCTGGTTTATTTACGATAGAATCGATTTAGTAAGTACGTAGATAACCATTAATGTAGTAAGAACCTTCGGCTTCAGATTGGCTGCTTCCTGTGATGACATTATCATTAACACCATCTAATGCTGCCGCTCTAGCTTGTCCGTGAACCTTCAACACACTCTCTAATTCATATGCACCATTATCGATTTTATATACATACGATGCCGATTTATTCATAGAAGTCGTTGCTGTTGGATCGACATAATCACCCTCGATGACACCGGATTCGGTCATATCTGAAGTCGATGAAATGACAATTGTCGATCCATTGTTCGCCACATCAATATCGCGAACAGTAGGCACATTTAATGTCTGAGTATAAACCCAGTTACCATCTTGCTTTTTAAATACATACGCATTTTTCCAGTTTTCACCATCACGAACGACAAATGTATTACCATCACTACTCAATTGAATATCTTCAGAAAAAGAAGCCGTACTGTCGATTGCTTCAGAGGCGACAATAGTACTGATTTTCTCTAATGCTTTATTCTTAATATTAAAGACATCGATTAACTCACTAGCACTACCTGATGATGCTTTCTTAACACCAATAAGCATTGAATTATTTTCATTCACTTCTACAGCAGAATATAAGCCATCTACATGTGATAACTCAACCCATTGACCATTCTCTAAACGTAGAACAGCCAGTCGATCAAGGTTTTCATCAACGGATTGCTCAATTGAGAGATCAAGCCATGAATAGTAATGTAAGAAGCTCATGTACATGTACTGTCCGTTAGAACTCAATGTATGTGAGTAGTTTACGTGCGCTTCATCAAGCAATAGAGAAGGATCAACATCAATTTCCGGTTTCATCGGATTTTTAAATGTTAATTCCTTCCACCCTTCAGCATTACTGAAGCGATAAGAAGAGAAACATTCTCCATAACACTCATCGAACCCTGTTGAAATGACTGTTTTGCTATTAGCATAAAGATCATTAGTCGCACGGAAAGCGCTGTTTTCTGGCGCATTAACATAATTCCAAGTATCACCGTTACGCTCATAGAAACCAAAAAGTTCACGACCTGTACTTTCAGCTTCAGACACACCAACCATTAATGTTTTTCCATTGGTTGACAGGTCAAACTGAGTAAATGCACCACCAAACTCTTTATTTAAATGACCAGACAACGCGACTTTACCTATCATATTATTGATAGTGTCTTCCTCTAGCTCTATCGAGTCAGAACAAGATTGACTGCCATTTTGTTGAGCTAAGATAAAGAAATCGTCATCTGCTGATTTGAATGCACCACCTGTTTTTACTTCAAGTGATGTTTCTTTTGTTTGGCCTAAATTGATGCATTTACCTTGATCGGATTCACGACAAACGGCATACGTTATATCACCTTCATCAGAAGACGTTGCCGCTGACCATTCAAACATGACACGGCCAAAAGCATTCGTCTCACCCGATGCACTATTCGAAGAGGTGGCTACAATATTGAAAGAAGATAATGAGCCTTTAACTTCACACGTTGATGTTGATGGGTCAACTTCGATGTCGTCTTGATCTAAAACGCCATCGCCATCATCGTCATTATCTTCTGAGTCAGGGGTGCCATCGTTATCATCATCTGCATCTTCTGAATCAGGAATACCATCATTATCAGAATCCACACCATCAATAGGTTGAGAGACGATAGGATTAGAATCATCACTCGATGATTGAGATCCATTATTTGCACTGCTGCCACTGTCGTCGCCACAGGCTGCCAATAACGCTGCTAACGAAATGATGGTGATGTGTTTTGTTAATGCCATTTTACCTACTCAAAAGTGTGTTCAGCGCAAATAGTTGATTTGCTGATGAAAAGGTGAATATAAGTCGGTTTAACGATAACAAATTAGGGAAGAACTTTATTCAAGACAAGGACAATGATGTGTGATTTTTAAGTCAACTTAAATGATGTTTCGACTGTCTTGTTTATAACCAATTGACATCAATACAAAAAACCAAATTAACCTATTGTTTTTATGTGTATTTTTCAAATATAGAATGATTTAAATGTTATTGATATTAACGTTTATAGTTCTCAACTATCAAAGGCGGCTGAACTGCCTTGCAGGTTATAACATTGTTGACACTTACTTCCTGGGGTGTACAATTAATAGTGTTATAACAATGTACTCACGACAAGGTGGCGATATGCGTACTCAAGTACGAAAAATTGGTAACAGTCTTGGCAACATCATTCCTGCTACGTTCATACGTCAGTTGGGCTTAGTTGAAGGTGCTGATATTGAAGTGAAAACCGAAGGTGAAAAAATCATCATCGAGCCAGTTAAACGACAAAAGAAACGCTTCCCATTCAGTGAAAAAGACTTACTAAAAGGCTTAGATGCTCATACAGCACATGCTGATGAATTAGCGGTTGTATCAGGTAAAGAGTTTGGCGAATAATGTCGATGTATATTCCTAAGCGAAATGACATAATTTGGTTGGATTTCGAGCCAGTAAAAGGAAAAGAGATCGGCAAAACTCGTCCTGCTCTCGTTCTTTCTAGCAAGGATTACAATCAGCAAACTGGCTTACTCATTTGCTGCCCGATTAGTACAAGTATTCGCGGTCAAGCGACCGAAGTGCCAGTCAATAATCTTGATAAGCCTAGCGTGGTTGCAGCAAGTTTAATTCAAACATTATCTTGGAAAGACCGAAAAACGACGTTTATTACCACTGCTGAAAGTGGAGTTATTGAGGATGTTTTAATACGACTGATCCCGTTAATTGGGGCTGAGTCTTTATTTGAAGATTAAGTAAGGTCTTAGTCTCTGATCAGGGCATGTCTTTATCGGAGATATTGATAACCGCTTGACGCTAATACAAAAAACCGCTCAAATGAGCGGCTTTATTATAAATCAATATTAATGAACCCAAATCGGAGGAATCACACCTTCAGCTCCTTCATTGAAGCTATTATGACGAGTCACACTAGATACATCCCAACCTTTTAAATCTATCTTTAAGCTTCGAGCATCTTTAAACATATATTCCATGACATCAACACTTGAAGTATCCCAGCGTGAAATATCTTGATTAAATGATGTCGCACCAAAGAACATACTTCTCATTTGCGTTACTTTACTCGTATCCCAGTTTCCAATATTACCATTGAAGTTAGATTCGAAAAACATCATAGACATATCGGTAACATTTGATGTATCCCATTGTGAAATGTCGGCTTTAAAGGACTTAGTTCCTGCAAACAAATAGTCCATATTGTGAACTTTTGATGTATTCCACTGCGAGATATCACTATTAAACTTCTCTGCACTTGAAAACATACCTGCCATATAAATCACATTCGATGTATCCCAAGAAGAGATGTCACTATTAAACTTCACCGCGTTAGAAAACATGGAACCGATTAGTGTCACATTAGAAATATTCCATTGGGATAAATCTTGTTCAAAAGCAAGAGCATTTTTAAACATCGCTGACATATCGGTTACTTTACTCACATCCCATGTTGAAACGTCACCATTAAAAGAATGAGCTTCATAGAATGTTTCTTTCATATTGGTTACTGAGCTGGTATCCCAATTGCTTAAATCACGATTAAACGTATGAGCAGCAACAAAGGTCATATTAAGTGTCGTCACTTTAGAAATATCCCAACCTGAAATGTCTTGGTTAAACTTACTCGCCCAATTAAACATACCACTCATATCGGTTAATTTGGCGGTATTCCAGTTTGAAATATCGGCATTAAATGCACGTGCATCTTCAAACATACCACTCATGTTGCTGACGTTTGATACATCCCAGCTAGAGATATCTTGGTTGAATGAGCTTGCGTATTGAAACAGGCGACTCATGTTGGTCACGTTAGACGTATCCCACCCAGTCACGTCACAACTTACCGTACTGTCATTTCTTTCTTCACCGGCAAACAAACCAGACATATCCGTCACTTTTGATGTGATCAAATTGTCACAATCACCTGATGCAATGGCACTACGGATGGTATCGTTATCAACAATCAGGTATTCACTGCCTTCAAATGTGACACGATCACCCGCTTGATAAGGGGCACCTTCTTTTAGGACAATGGTATGACCGTAGC
>JAOICL010000120.1 GCA_028131545.1 Vibrio sp.
AATGCTGTACCACCGATACCACCAAGGCTAGAGATAGTAAAACAACCACCCTGCATATCTGATGCGGTTAATTTACCTGAACGTGCCTTCTTAGACACAGCCATTAGCTCTTCAGATAGCTCGTAAATACCTTTTTTGTTCACGTCTTTAAAAACTGGAACAACAAGACCATTTGGCGTATCTACTGCGATACCAATATTGACATACTTCTTCAGAATTAAGCTTTCACCATCATCAGATAAAGAAGAATTAAACGATGGGAAAGCTTCTAACGCTTTTGCAGCTGCTTTCATAATGAAAACAAGCGGCGTGATCTTAACGCCAGAGTCTTTCTTCGCTTCAATCGCATTCTGTTCTTTACGGAATGCTTCTAATTCAGTGATATCGGCATTATCCCACTGTGTAACATGAGGAATCATAACCCAGTTACGATGCAGGTTCGCACCAGAAATTTTCTTAATGCGAGATAAAGGCTTAACTTCTGTTTCACCAAACTTGCTGAAATCAATCTTCGGCCAAGGAAGTAAACCAAGACCTGCGCCATCGCCTTTACCAGATGATGCTGTACCAGATTCAAGACGCTTAAGAGCCTCTTTTACATAGCTTTGAACATCTTCTTTAACGATGCGGCTCTTACGGCCAGTACCTTTAACTTTGGCTAGATTAACACCAAATTCACGAGCTAGACGACGAACAACAGGTGATGCATGTGCATAATCTGTATTTTCTTCGAAGTCTGATGCTTTTGCTGGACTCGCTGGAGATGAAGCTGGAACCGCTGGAGGCGTTGCTTTTGACGCTACCGCTTGAGCAACCGGAGCTGCTGCAACGGGTGCTGCACCTGCAACTTCAAAAACCATAATTAAAGAACCTGTCGATACTTTATCGCCAGCATTAACTTTAATTTCTTTCACTGTACCAGAAAATGGAGCCGGTACTTCCATAGACGCTTTATCACCTTCTACAGTGATAAGAGATTGCTCTTCTTCAACGGTATCACCAACTGAAACCATGATTTCAGTTACTTCAACTTCATCACCGCCGATGTCTGGTACATTCACTTCTTTTGCTGCTGATGCCGCTGGTGCAACCGCTTGAGCCGATGCTGGAGCAGAGCCTGCAACTTCAAAGATCATAATCAATGAACCCGTTGTTACTTTATCGCCAGCTGCAATTTTGATCTCTTTTAACGTACCAGAGAATGGTGCTGGAACTTCCATTGACGCTTTATCGCCTTCAACGGTCAGTAGAGATTGATCTTCTTCAATCGCATCACCTACCGCAACCATGATTTCAGTCACTTCAACTTCATCACCGCCGATATCAGGAACAGTCACTTCTTTTAACTCAGCCGCAGTTGACGCAGCTACTGGAGCTGAAGTCTCTGCCACTTGAGCTGGCGCAGCTTGTGCTGCACCCTCTGCTTCGAAGACCATAATAAACGAACCCGTCGTTACCTTATCGCCTTCTGAGATTTTGATCTCTTTAACCACACCAGCTTGTGGTGCTGGAACTTCCATTGACGCTTTATCACCTTCAACGGTGATCAGCGACTGATCTTCTTCAACCTTGTCGCCAACGCTTACAAGAATTTCAGTAACTTCAACTTCATCTGCACCGATATCCGGTACATTAATTTCGATTGACATGTAATTAAGCCCTCTAATTAAGCGTCTTTAATTAAGCGTATAATGGGTTAGTTTTCTCTGCATCGATATCAAACTTCTTGATAGCGTCAACAACCACTGATTTTTCAACATCACCACGTTTTGCAAGTTCACTTAGTGCTGCTACCACAACATAACCTGCATTCACTTCAAAGTGACGACGTAGGTTTTCACGGCTATCAGAACGACCAAAACCGTCTGTACCCAGTACTTTATATGATTCAGCTGGAATAAACGCACGTACTTGATCAGCATAGCCTTTCATGTAATCCGTTGCTGCGATTGCAGGCTCAGTACCCATTACTTCTGCAATGTAAGGTACTTGCTCTGCTGATTCAGGGTGTAGCATATTGAAACGCTCACACGCTTGACCATCGCGAGTCACTTCATTAAATGACGTTACTGAATAAACATCAGATGCAATACCGTAATCATCACTTAAAATTTGTGCCGCTTTGCGTACTTCATTCATGATCGTACCTGAGCTCATTAACTGAACTTTAGATTGATCACCAGCGTAAGACTCAAGTTTGTAGATACCTTTACGAATGCCTTCTTCAGCGCCTTCTGGCATTGCTGGCATTGCATAGTTCTCGTTCATTAGCGTTAGGTAATAGAATACATTCTCTTGATTTTCACCGTACATACGACGAATACCATCTTGTAAAATTACC
>JAOICL010000121.1 GCA_028131545.1 Vibrio sp.
TAACAATGGACTATATGTATCGTTTAAAGCGGATGATAGTTCTGTGGGAGGCTTACCAATTACGAATGGTCTTGGATTTTCTTATCAAGCCAACATCGTCAATCATAATTCATTCCCAATTGTGATTGATCATGCCAAGATTGCTATTGATTATCTCAATGAAGATATCCCATCAAGCTGTCAAAAGGTTCCAGAAATTACAACGGTATCAACAAGTCGTGAAGGCTTTTTTACTCAGTACCACAATGAAGATTCTAAAGGAATATTTGTATTTGGTACTGATGGTCGTTGGCCTGATGAAGCAAAATATGTAATGCCAGGTCAAGTTTTAAGCATTCCGATGCTATCGAATATTTCATTAGGTACAGGTATGGATTCAAAATCTTGTACATCAGCTCTAGAGTGGGCTTCACAGGTCGTTTATGATGATGGCATGTCAGCCTCTGGTGATGTGACTCTCTCCGCTCCTGACGAAGTCGTACCAGGGGAGAGATTCTCGATTGATGCTACGGGGAATATTAGTCCAGAAAATGCGGTTGTTAGCTATGAAATAACACAAATTTCAGGTGTTGAAACTAGCATCAGTCAACAGTTTAATCGTTTTAATGTCGTCACATCAATAGAAGCACCAAATAGCGAGTTGGTCTTTCAAGTAGCGGTAAAAGATGGCCAAGGAAATATCCTTGATACTGAAGAGATTTCTGTCATGGTGAATGATACTCCAACAGGTGGTAACGATGAATACCCAGTATGGGTAGCTGGTACCACAGATCCAACTGATGGTGATATTTATCAGCACAATGGTGTTTGTTGGGAAGCCACAAATGATCCAGGTTCATGGGATGAGCCTAAACAAGGGTGGTTTTGGACAGAAGTGTCTTGTGACTAAGCTTTGTTAGGGTCTGTTAACCTTTCAATATGGTTTTATGCAGTTTGTTCGTGTTTTATACAAGGCAATGTGAGTGAAGTAGAGTGATTTTATATAAACGAGCATTAACAAAGTAGAAAGCATGAACAAAAGCCGCCCGAAGGGTTTCAATCAAAGAAGAATTCTTGGTGTCAAAGCCTATTTACTTAGAGTGACTAAGTCGTATGGCTTTTCCTTGATAATTATTCTTTAATTTGAACAAAAATTCATCGGCAGACCCTAGCAGTTAGCTTACCTAACTATAGAGCCATTTCCAGCATGGTATGCATACTTTATTAGTGATGGTTATCGAGCTAAGTGGTTGTTAGGTATATAACTATTCTTTTTAAATTAAACACGGCTTATTGTTCAATGAGCCGTGTTTTTAATGAGAAATCCCAGCTTTAGAAAAATCTACAATTTCTCAGGAATATTCTTTAGTAACGCTTTCATTGTAACTGTTCAGGTATGAGGTCTACGGCTAGCGCATCTTAATCGTAGATTCTAAAAGCACTGAGCGGTATTCATCGTTCAGCGCTGCGTTCTTTTTCTTCCTAGCCATGCTTATCCTCTTTATCGTATCGAATTTAAATAAATTGAGAGCTATCTTTCTTAACGCATTGAAAGCCAAGGCTCCATTTCCTTTACGGATGCGGCACTCATCTTCTCTGAAAGTCATATCTAACATCCAATGCATGCTCTCTACTTGCCAATGTCCACAGACAGCTTTGAGTGCTTGCTCCGCATTTAAATCTAATGAGCTGATATACCAACGAGTCTCCTTGCTTGTCTTACCTGTGATTGAATGTTCAACTTCAGAAGTCATTTTAATAATGCTTTTGAGATCATCCCATTGATATTGCTTATTCAGCCACGCTTTATCGACGAGAAGTTGTTCACAATACCGCATTTCTATCCGACCATGTCCTGCATTTACATCGGTGTTCTCGGCATAGTTTTTCTCTGTGAATTTCTCTCTGCATGCCTTATGCCACCAAGCTTCTAGCTCTGTTTTCATGCCTGAGTGGTTCCCTTTTAAAGCCAAGTATAATCGGCATTACTTTGAACAATCAGCTTAGATATCTTGCGTTGGCATCCCATAGCATCGAGAGTGATAATATCGTTCTCAATATCAAGTAAGGCCAACAATTTTGGAATAGCGGTAATTTCATTACTCTTATCATTAACCGCAGTTTGGCCTAAAACAAGCTGGTTAGAGCAACTCCATGCACTCACTGAGTGAAGAGGATTTGTACGCTGTCGAGTATCAAAATAGTGACGAGGTACCCCATTAACAAATGGGTGGTACTTATGAAGCCAATCTAAGCCATGAATAAAGTTCTAAGGCTAGGTATGCCTATAAGAAAATAGCAGGTAGTCGATATAGGATAACTGTATCGACTACCTGATTTGATCAACAACGCCAAGT
>JAOICL010000122.1 GCA_028131545.1 Vibrio sp.
CTGAAATCCTCGGTAACACGACATAGGGAGAGGTCTGATTTAAGCCAGAGCCATTTAACCCCAATACATTCACCGCAAGGCTGGATTTGCCTGCATTCGTCAATATCGGTCGTAATCCTTTGATCTTTTTCCCGGTAACATTGTGATAATCTGGTTTTAACTCGGCAATATACACATCGGTGTCGGCTTTATCACTGAACGGCAGACTACCGCTCACGGCAAATTCATCGTACACCGCCGTTGGGTTATCGATAAAGCGCTGTACGATGGGGGCGATCTGCTTCACAGGTATGTCATCTGGTGCAGTCTTATTCGATAACACGGCATCAAACGAAGCATGCGCGCTGAATGTCGCCACACCGCCTTCTTCTTTTTTGACGGTGCCGACTCGGTATAAGAATTTCTCTTCGGTTACCTTGATTTTTTCGTTATTAATCAGCCCTGTATTACCATACTCCATCACAAAATCCGCCGGAACACGGCCCGTTTCATAGCCCTGCTCTGACAGTAGACTTTCACTGTCTTCTATGTGCTTCGTTGCTACCACGACGAGTAACGACGTCGGATCGCGCCATACGTCAAATTCATTCAACTCCTTAGCCCATCCCTTTTTATATTTATCGGCATCGTAACTCGCCCAAGGCGCTGACGCTAACTGAGGGTAAGACGGCCATTTACCGTTAGGGATCGACGCCAACACATGCACATCGGGATCATCAAACAGCTCAGGATAGGTGGCTTTCACCTGCCCTTTCGCCGATAAAAAGGCGGTTTCTGCTAAGATGGTGTGCTCTTTCTTCATGACTAAGACAAAATACTGTTGCTCATCGACCTTTTCTTCCTGTTCAGATGAAAAGGTGGCGGGGTACCGAATGGTTTGCTTTGTGTCGTCAACGGTGGCAATGCTCTTTTCTAAACAATACATCATGGCGTATTTGTCTTTATTTCCACTGAAATAACGCTTCATTTCATCGGTGCTTTCCGCAGCGATCGGCTTAATGCCTTTGATCACGTTTTTACCGAAGTAATACGTGGGCGTCACTCTGACGCCATATAAATCATCGCTCTCACTCAATCCCTTCGATTGAACAAGCGCTTTTTCGCTGTCATTCAGTTTGCTCCACCCGATATGGCTCACGTATTCCGTATTCGTGGGCCCAATGTCATCAAAAAAGGTGTTTTGTCTTATGGGGTACACCGACACGGGCACATGACCCACTCTTCCATCTTCAATGACTTTTTTCACGTCGTGATGTCGCGGATCGAGTAAAACGAGTACCTTGACCTCATCAAAGGGGGTTAACGTATGGTGCTCATCCAAGAAATCAGACAGTGGCATCCATGGCCCCGCGACGTTGCCTTCCTTTCCTTCCCCTTTGGTCATTCGGCGTGCGGTGACGCGTTCGCACAGGTACACGCTGTCATCCCAATCGCTGAGGTCAGGCGTCTCTATCATCGAATATAAGCGTTCGAGCGAGGCATCCGAAATCGTATGAATCGGGCAATATTTTTGATAGTGCTGCGCTTCTTGTAGGGTTTTGTCACTGGTGTCGCTGGCGATAAATTTATACGTGACATAATTCGCCGTTGCCAAGTAACTGCTAAAGGACTCTGAACTCGAAGAAGATAAGGACCCTTGGCTTTCTAACCACAATTCGTCGAGGTGAAAATCGGCAACCCAATCCGTTGCGATGTCCCAATCATCCGAGAGGAGGAAGGTATGAATGTACCCAAGAATATCCAGATCATGTTCTTTCATTTCACCGGAGCGTAATTGTTCCATTATTTGAGATAATTTCAGGTTCCATTGCCCCGATGAACGCTCTAGCTGCTTATATTTCAGCAGCAATCTTAATAACCCATTAATCGCTAAGGATCGTTTTAGGTACGCCTTCCCCATGGTGTCTAAATGACCGAACCCCGTTCGCTCTCGCCACAATAACGATTGCCCTAGCACATCAAATTCAGAGTACCGTTTCATTTGGTCAATGATGCTTTTTCCCTGCTGATCGAACGCCGTTTCAAAGGCACTGTAAGTGGATTGCATCGTGTTATTGGCTAAGTAAAGGTAGTAGCCCGTGGCGGCGATTGGCCCAAGCGAGGCGGCGGCAATGCCCATCACCACATCAAAGGCATCCTGCGTCATTTTTATCACGCGGTCGTTACTGTCTTTTTCTTCGACCATCATTTTATGACGCAGCTTTTCCATGCTCATCATCCAGCTTCGACACACGGGGTATTCATACACGCTGTGTAAATGAAATTCAAAATCCGCACGGCGGTTCGGTGCGTGTGAC
>JAOICL010000123.1 GCA_028131545.1 Vibrio sp.
GGTTCGCAAGGCCAAGTTGCTGACCCTATGTTACATATTGCTACGATGACGACGGATCAATTTATTAATCCAACGACATCGAGTGCGCCTGATGGTATCGCTAACCAAGGCCAACAAGTATTTCAACAAAAGCAAGATGATAGCCATGATATTTTTGGGCATTTTGACTCAACGACTTACATTCCAGAAAATTGGTTAGATGATGAGCCAGAAGCGGAGATGTTGAATACTCAAAAGGTGAATACATCGCCTTTTTCTACGGCGTCACATGTGGATGAACTAAGTGAAGCTGGTTTATCCAATGTGGAGCAAGATTATCTTGATGTATCGAATCTAAGTTCTCCGTCAGCACCATCAGATGATATTTCTCAATGGCTTGGTAGTGATATGGCCGATTGTAGTGATATGGTTGATTGTAGTGATATGGTTGATTGTAGTGATATAGCGGACTCACCGCAATCGGCGATAGTTGATCAAGTTGATGACCTCATTATGCCGAACGTTGATGCTTCGCAAAAAATGAGTCGCGAATCTCATGAAGAAGAGCTCATTGAGCCGATGATAATATCACCTTCTTTTCAAGAAGACGTTGTGATGTGGTCGAGGCGGTCATTGAAGAGCAGCCTTTGGAGCCAAACCATAGTTATCATATTCAACCTGAACATGACGACACATCAAAGCCTGTGTCTCATACAGGAATGATGGTAACTGCAGAAGATAGCCGTTCTGTAACAACAGCAACAATCAAGAATGATCAAGCTGAGTTTATTCAAGATACGATGAACAATGAGGGATTGATGGCGTTTTATCGTGGGTTAGGTCTGACTGATATGGCAGATTTACCTCAGGATTCGCAGAGTTTGTACTCTCTTGGCCAATGTTTAAAGACGTGTATCGATAAAGTTCAGACGGAACTTTTAGACATTCAAAAACTTTTTGGTCGTCAATCTGGCACGGATGAACATGAAGATGTTGTTGCGCTTATGTTTTCATTACATAAGCAAGGGCTTCTTATGCCGAATGAATTAATTAGCCAATTACATGATGAAGTCGCGGAGCATCAAAAGCTGTATTTAGCGGGTATGAAAGCGGTACTGAGAGATGAAATACATACCCATGATCCAGACGCTTTTGCTCGTGATCATAAAGCGCGCTTTATGACGGATGGACGTTTATGGAAATTGTACACCGAACGTTTTGCGCAATATAAATTACAACATGGTGATATGAGCGATCGTATTATTGAAAGCAAGATTATAGATAAATACAGTAAGTTAAAGGAATCAATATGAAAAAGTTATGGATGATGGTCGTAACAGCAACACTATTGAGTGGTTGCGCACTATTTAAAGACACGTCGACAGCAGAATTGAATATCTCAGCATCTAAAGTATTGAATGTCCGTGATGGTGGTCAGTCATCTCCGGTTATTCTGCGAGTTTATGAATTATCGTCATCGGTCATTTTTAAAAGTGTTGATTTCTTTGCACTTTACGGTAATGAAAAGAATGCGCTTGGAGACGAATATATTAAGCGTCATGAATTTCAAATCCAACCCGGCGAAGAATCCGAATATTATTTAGAGTTGGATCCAGAAACACGCACGTTAGGGTATGCCGTTGCCTATCGTGATATCAATGGCTCAACTTGGAGAACCATCTCTTCTATAGAAGAGATCACGGATCATGAGTTCATTGTCGAATTAAAAGGCAGTCAGATTAAAGTCATCGAGGATTAAGCGTAATTAAATTACGCGATACGTGTGCAAAAAGATAAAAATCATAAGAACAGTGCACTCAGAAAGGGAAATAACAATGTCATTATTTAACTCAGTCATTTGGCAAGATGGGATGTTTATGAAGCCCCATCATTTTCAGCAATTAGAGCGTGCGATTCAAAAAGATCGTGCTTTAAATGCTGAGCTCATTAACCCACTTCATTGGGGAGTGCGCACTCTCGAATTGGATCAACAGCTACTTAAAGTAGGAAAGTTTGCACTGGCTGCTTCTGAAGGTATTTTACCAGATAATACGCCTTTCTCTTTTCCAAGTTTAACAACAGCTCCAGCACCATTAAGTATTAGTAATGAAGATGAAGGCAAGGTCGTTTATCTTTGTTGTCCGTTACCTTCTGCACAGCAAGAAACCTACAGTACAGGGTTGTCCCTTGGCCGCTATAATATCGCTGAAAAAGAAGTAGTGGATACTTGTTATGATATTAATAGTAAAGCCACATTAATTGTCGGAAAATTGAAGTTTTACTTAAAGCTAGAGGG
>JAOICL010000124.1 GCA_028131545.1 Vibrio sp.
AATTTTGTATTTATACGTCCATCTCTTTCTGATGCTAACGTCTATTCTGCTTCCTATTTCCTATTTCCTATTTCCTATTTCTGCTCTGATACGACTTTCTTTACTGTGTGTTATAAGCGACTATTCGCGGTGACTGCCCATGCTCGATTAATCTTTCCGTCTCTGATTTATGATGCTTAAGCTTTATGATATCTAAGATTTATAACAACTAAGCTTTATGCTATTTGGTATCTAGGGGGAGGGAAATATATGCGGAGTAATTGCATGCTGTTAGCATTAAGCTAGTCAGCATGCATTTTATAGGTGGCTTAAGCGTTATTTTGAATGGCTTTTGGGTGTATCAATAATAATATAAATCATACTAATAACAATGAAAGTAACAAAAGTATAGGCTTTCATTTGTCCATTCCACTTACTTGCCCACATCGAGAAGTATTCAGCACCAATAACCGCAAAACCAAGATACCAAACCAGAACGGCAATAGAGCATCCAAGTAAATAAAAGGCTTGGCCAGATTCAAATTGAGTTGATTTAAATCCCTTAATCATGAACGCGGTTCCTGCTAAGCATAAGAAACCTGCAGCAAGTTCACCCGCAATGATAAAGCTATAACCTATGTGGTGTAATGTTGGGTTCTCTATAGCTCGACCGCCTACGGCTTGTCCATCAAACCAAGGCTGCATATCATCCATCGCTAAAACGTGTTTTACAAAGGTAAAGTTTGTTTCATAGTCAATGATATTATTGTATCCAACAAGGATGCAAAATATACCAACGGAAAGTGCGAGGATGATTTTAGAGATTCGATGTGCTTGTTCTAATTGCATAATATTTACCAAATGATTGAAATAAAAAGAAGTGATAGAACAGCTATTCTGAAGATATCGTCACTTCTACCTATACAGGTATTATAGGACAATGAACGTCACTATTTGATCACTTCGATCTCAACATCTACCACGCCATTACTGATCGAAGCGATCTTTGCAAAAGAGCCTCGGCTCAGATCAATGATACGTCCTCGGATAAAAGGACCACGATCATTGATCTTAACAATGATGGATTTACCGTTGTCTAAATTAGTAACACGGACACGAGTACCAAATGGCAATTCTTTATGTGCAGCCGTCATCGCCCACATATTAAACTTTTCTCCACTTGCCGTTGTGCGGCCATGGTAGCGTTTTCCATAAAATGAAGCACCACCGTCGTCTGTCCAGCCAAGTAATTCTGCCGACGTTTTTCCTTTCACCGAAGAGCATGCAACCAATAAAGCCGATGCAGCAATCATTATAATATGTTTAATTTTCATTTTATTTTTTCAGTTAATAATAAAGGTTAGATGTTATCAAAAACATCGAAGGTTGTGTATGTTTATGAATTTAAACAAGGAATGACTTTATTACTAGATAGAATTATGAGTATTGATTGTATAATAGTCATATTGCTTTCGATTCGACCGTATTATGCATTTTTAGTTATTTGTCCTGGTTATGATGCGCCTGTTATTAGGCATGAATAATGTAAATTTGGAGAGAGTGGTATTGATTGAATGTTTATTAACCCTTCAAAAGGTGAGAGAGGTCGAATTTATGTGCAATCAATACGTTGGCTTTGAGATAAATATCATACAATGTGATCATCTGAGGAGTGTTAATGAAATAAGCAATCCAATGAGATAGGTATTTATGTATCGTTTTCATTCACATTCTTTGACTTGACCTTAAACTTTATTAGGTAACTGATTTATATGAGTAATATCGTTTTATTTCCTTCCCCTAGAAGCCTGTCTATTAGCAGTCAATCAAATATAGATATTAACAAAACAGGATTAAACTTATTAATTTTAGAAGGGGTGGTTAATATATTTAGATCAAACACCGTGATGCCTCAAGGATTTGATTTAACCATTAATGAAAATGATATTGTCATTAAAACGCGAGATAAAGCAGGGGAATACTACGCATTAAGCAGCCTAAAGCAAATCATAGCGCAATCAAATCAGTATTTACCTAAGCTTTCAATGAGTGATTATCCTGATTTTGAGAAGCGAGGTATCATTTTAGATGTCAGCCGTGACAAAATTCCAACGATGGATACGCTTTATTCTCTCATTGATTTCTGGTCAGAACTGCGTTTTAACCAACTTCAACTCTACACAGAACATACTTTTGCTTATAAGGATCATCAAACAGTCTGGGAAGACTATTCTCCATTCACCGCGA
>JAOICL010000125.1 GCA_028131545.1 Vibrio sp.
AACCATTTGTTTACACGTGATACCTCTTGTTGGATATACGGTGGTGTGTCATTAAACCCAATGATGATGCCAGCTCGACAAAGAGAAACGAATCACCTTAGAGCCATCTATCGCTGGCACCCCACTTTTACTCAGCAAAACTTCGTCAATTACTTTAATGATGAACATCAACATACTCATAACACAAACTACGACAATATGAATATTGAAGGTGGCGATGTACTCGTCATCGGTAAAGGCGCAGTGTTGATTGGTATGTCTGAGAGAACGACAGCACAAGGCGTTGAAAACCTAGCTGCACAACTGTTTAAGCATGGTCAGGCTAAACAAGTCATTGCGATAGAATTACCTAAGCATCGTTCTTGTATGCACCTAGATACCGTAATGACTCATATGGATATCGATACTTTCTCTGTTTATCCTGAGATTATCAATGCTCAGCTTAATACTTGGGTTCTTACCCCAGAAACACCCAAAGGTGGAATTAAAGCTCATCAAGCCGATAATTACTTATCAGCATTACACCTAGATAAAGTGAATTTAATTACGACTGGTGGCGATAGTTACGAAGCTGAACGTGAGCAATGGAATGATGCCAATAATGTCTTAACCGTAAAGCCCGGTGTGGTGATCAGTTACGAGCGAAATGTTTATACTAATGAAAAGTATGATAAAGCGGGTATTGAGGTCTTAACTATTCCTGGTAATGAACTAGGCCGTGGTCGTGGTGGAGCTCGCTGTATGAGTTGCCCAATAGAAAGAGATAATATCTAAACTTGTCACTGCTACGACTATGTTCTGTGATAACTATGTTCTGTGATAGCTAAAAAGGAAAGCCGAGGCTTTCCTTTTTTATCGATGAATAAACGTATCGCTTATTCCGTTCCACCGACGGTAATACAGTCTAGCTTTAATGTTGGTTGCCCGACACCAACAGGGACACTTTGCCCTGCTTTACCACAAACACCAACACCTTTATCAAGGCTTAAGTCGTTGCCAACCATGGACACTTGTTGCATTGCTTCAATGCCTGAACCAATGAGAGTTGCGCCTTTAATGGGTCTCGTTATCTTACCATTTTCAATCAAATAAGCTTCAGATGCAGAGAATACAAATTTCCCGGAGGTGATATCTACTTGGCCACCGCCAAAATTCGGTGCGTATATTCCTTTTTCTACCGTTGATATAATTTCGTCTGGTGAGTGCTCTCCAGGAAGCATATACGTATTGGTCATACGAGGCATAGGCAGATGTGCATAGGATTCACGACGACCATTACCTGTTGGTTCAACTCCCATTAGACGAGCATTAAGCTTATCTTGCATGTAACCTTTCAGCACTCCTTTTTCAATCAAGGTGTTATAACGACCTTCTTCTCCTTCATCATCGACATTCAAAGAACCACGTAAATCCTTTAACGTTCCGTCATCTACGATAGTACAAAGATCTGAAGTGACCTTATCGCCAACTTTCCCAGAGAAAACAGAAGATTCTTTACGATTGAAATCCCCTTCTAGTCCATGTCCGACAGCTTCATGTAATAAAACGCCAGGCCAACCACTTCCCAAGACAACGGGCATCATACCAGCAGGAGCTGCTTCGGCTTCCAAATTCACTAACGCCATACGGATCGCTTCATCAGCGTAATAGTAAGCCACTTCTTTATCATTTTCTTTTGACAGGAAGTGCTCATAATCAAAACGGCCGCCGCCACCTGAACTACCACGCTCTCGACGACCCGATTTTTCAGCTAATACACTAATTGATAGACGTACCAATGGACGTACATCGCCAGCATAGGTACCATCCGTTGCCGCAACTAGCATATTTTCATACACACCGCTAAGACTGATGCTCACCTCTTTAACTAAAGGCTCTTTTGCTCGAATATAAGCATCAAGTGATTTTAATAACGTTGCTTTTTGTTCTTTACCCCAACATTCCAGTGGATTCACCGCTTGGTAAACTCTTTGATGCCCACTTCTTGTAAATGCCTGAACGGTCGCAGATTGCCCTTGCTGTGCTATTCCTCTCGCGGCGATAGCACTCTGTTTTAAACCGTCTAAATTGATGCTATCAGAATACGCAAAACCCGTTTTCTCACCCGAAACAGCTCTTACACCAACACCTCGATCGATATTAAATGATCCATCTTTGATAATACCATCTTCAAGT
>JAOICL010000126.1 GCA_028131545.1 Vibrio sp.
CGTAAACACGGAACTAGACCCAAACCAAAATTGCCGAGCGTGCTGAATCACTCTTAAATTGTTTGTTAGCACTCTTGAACAATCGAAGGTTAAGAAATAAAAAAGCAGCGTTATAACGCTGCTTAAAAATACTCAGAATCTGCTTGAACAGTAATCCTTGATCGCTTGAGGTGTCCTAGGTGAGCTCAAAAGACCAGCTTTTACAGCTGAGAATAGCGACTCACTAATATCAGGGTACTTGGAAAGAGCCCCACTAGCCAAGCCACTTTCGAGTCGAGAAACTTCAAATAGAGATGCGTGCTCGAATGCAATCACACTTTCATGTTTTACAAAAGAGTGGTCACCCGGAGTTAAGACTACTGTCGAATCCGATGTTGGTCGTCGGGTGGTAATATTAACCATGACAACTACTGGCGGATCACCTTCAGGAGTTGTCAATACGATAAATAAGTGTTTACAGGTTGGCGACGGTACAGGAACAAGAATAGTGTTCTTTTCAATAATAGTGCTCATAAATTATTTAAAAAGTCCTTCGCTGCTTTAACATCTTGTAATTCTTGTAAAATACTGTTTGCATCAGCGTCATCAAAACCAACTGCTTTCAAAATATCTTGGTAATCAATCGGCAATATTGAACCATGAGGATTGCTCCATTCAGCGAACTCATGCGTCTTATCCGCTAGCTCAAATCTATCCATTGAGCCAAACTGAGAGAATACAGCATCAGCAATAGCCAACTCAGCCTCTGATAATAAAGCAGTATCAAAGTCACGATTGAGCAACGATATTTTATAATTTCGACTTGGAGACAAAAGTTTTGACCACAAACCATTCGTAGAACGAACACTTCCATCGATTAAAGACAGAGTGTTCAATAAAACAGGTCCATAATTCATGGAAGCATAGTTATCATCACTTATGGTATGCCCTAGTGTCGCCAATGCATTTCTGTCAGAAATGTAAAGCAACTTCATGAGCATAAGATGGTAAATTTCGCCTCCACTTTTCGAGGTCAGATATGCTGCTAGTTGAGCAGTTTTGTCTTCATCAAAATTTGGTGTATAAGTCATATACATCTCCTAACATAATGTTTTCAAGTTAAATTAGGTGAAAACACTGTATATAAAACCAATTATATATGAATTAAATTTTTTCGCTAGATCTAGTTTAAGTGATGAGTGCTAACGCCTCAATAATGGGCGCATAAATGCTTGGCTAAAATTAGCGACGAAGGAGCGCAAGCCAAGCGTTTTGCGTCCTTTTGATTGACTTGTTAGTTGCATTCAATCACAAGTCGCGCCACTTTTTTATATAAACTATTAGCGAGTTCATGGCGGTTTTTGGAGTAATGCAAAGCGCGATGGCAGTTTGGACAAATCCCGACAGCATTGGATATAGTATCAGAGCCACCATTGGCTAAAGGAAGAACATGATGAACTTCCAAATAAGGCTTTCCATTGTCTTTAATAAAAGGTGAATTTGATTCACAAAGCTCACAAACGCCTTTTGCTTCTTGTAAGATCCAAGCTTTTACCAATGGGTCTCTATCAATTAGATTTGACTGCTTTGCATTTCTATTTGGTTTTTTCTTACCTTTTGGGGCAACTTTAATAAATGATTCAATGGCATCAACTTGTTGATCTAATAAGTCACGATCTGAAGTTGGTAACAAATAAGAGATAGCTAATTCTGCACGTAGTTTATTTGAAGTAGCTAGTTCCTGCCATAACTGCCGATTGATTAATGGACTATAGATCAGGATTCTTTTATAACGATTGCCACTTTTGCTTGTACTTGGTGAGTCTTTTAATTCAGCAACTTCTTTTCCAATCTTTACTCTTAGTTCTTCGGGGTCGGTGTTAGCTAAAAAAATTAACTTACCATCTATAGAGATTTCTCTATCAAGAATATTAGGAAACGCTTTAATTAGTCGGCTTGAAACAACAAACACTCTAACGGAAGGTAAGCCGAACTTTTTTAAGCGTTCAAGTAACAATTCAAATGCTTTCGCATATTCAGGATTCCGAGTGCTCGGTCCCCATGATTCAATCACCAAGCCATCAAAATTTGAAATCGATTCCAGTGAGAATTCAGAATTAACTTCTTGCTTATTGTCATCTATGAATTTTGGCACGGAGCTCCC
>JAOICL010000127.1 GCA_028131545.1 Vibrio sp.
ATAACCTCGAACCGTATGATGTTGCAGTTGTAGGAGGGGGAATAGCAGGAGCAACTTGCGCGACTCACTTTGCAGAGCAAGGTTTACGCGTTGCCTTGATAGAAAAGGGCTCTGGGTTAATTGATGGTCCACCTATCTGCCATTTACATGCGGGCGGTAACCTCTATCGTGAACTGGATGATGAACAATGTGATCAGTTATTAAAGCAATCTATCGATATGGTTCGACTTTATCCACAGACGTTAAATATCCGTCCTACCGTGATAGCGACACCAATAACGGATAATAATGCCCCCTCTTCTTTATTGCCACGACTATTACAATTGCAATCAAGGTACAAACAGTTAATTGATAGTGATTCTCGTAATAAAGTTCTAGGAGAGCCCGAGCAGTATTACACCTTATATGATTATGATGAGCTCAAGCTACTTCAGCAAAGCACTTTAAATACGCCGCCAAAAACAACCGATGATTGGGTAGCACGCTTTGCGCGCCATGTTGATTTAGACCAACTGAAATACCCACTTGTCGTGGCGAATGAGCCGGGTTGGAGCGTTTTTCGAGTCGCTGCTTCTGCACAGCTCACCTTATTCTCGAAAAAGAATGCGGATGTGTTTCTTAATACGGAATTATTGGGCGCTGAACATAGGGACAATCACTGGGTATTAACCGTGAATCAAGATACCCCTTCGACGATTAAAGCCACTTATTTTGTGAATGCGTGTGGTTTTGAAACAGGAACAGTGGATGATATGGTTGGCTTCGACCAGCAACGTTTGGTTGAATTTAAAGCGGCTTATGTGTCTCAGTGGTATGCAGAGCCAAGTGAATATTGGCCTGAAGTCATTTTCCACGGTGAACGTGGAACCCCTCAGGGGATGGCACAGCTGACACCTTATGGTGATGGTGTATTTCAATTGCATGGCATGACACAGGATATTACCTTGTTTAAACAGGGCTTGACGGCATCGAACGCTCATTCAGCTCAACCTAAGTTGGATAAGGCCTACTCAAAAAAAATTAAACAAGGGTGGAGTGAAGAGGTGCTGAATCATAGAACACAGCGTGCGATTGAGCATATCAGCCAATTTCTCCCTGCATTTTCAACAGCGACCCCAAATGGAAAGGCGCTATTTGGTGCCCAGCAAATCCCTGGTAAAGACGCAACGCGTCGTGTGGCCGATGTGAGTTTTGAAAAGAATAACTATGCACGAGTTGAAGTGATCAAAGGTTCTTCCGCATTAGAGGCGGCATTAAAAATGACAAAGGAATGGAAGCTCTCTCACCATGCTCAATTGAGCATTGAAGAGCAGCACCCAATGACGACTTCCCATTCACAGGAAGCCGTAGAAGCCCTCGCAATAGCATTGTGTGAACAAAGAGGGTATCCGGTTGGCCTTGCGAAGGTGATTAAATAATAATCTTCATTTATTAACTCGCGTTTTAAAGAGACTGCTTTATGTCTTTGATTAAAGCGATGGAAGCTTCGTTATCACCATGCACACAAATGGTGTCAGCTTGTAAGGGAATGAGGCTTCCTGTCAAACTTGTCACTTCTTTATTTTTTGAAATCGATAACACTTGATTCAAAATATCTTCTTTTTGAGATAACACGGCACCATCCAATGAACGTGGTGTTAGCTCTCCATTATCAAGATAAGCCCGATCCGAAAACGCTTCCATGATTAATGGAACATGATACTGCTTTGCTATAGAGCGGTGTCGCTCTAAATTCCCCTTTGCGAGTACCATTAACGGCAGCTTGAGCGCAGCAGCGGCTTTTGTGATGGCTTCGAAAATACCGATGTCCTTCATCATGTCGTTATATAAAGCACCATGCGGTTTAATGTATTCGACTTTCCCACCTTCACTTTGGCAGATAGCAGACAGTGCCCCCACTTGGTATAACAACATTTGAGTAATGTCATTCATTGGCATCGTAATGGAGCGACGGCCAAAACCTTGCAGATCGGGATATCCAGGATGTGCACCAATCATAACATCGTTTTGTATGGCTAATTGAACTGTTGTTTGCATGATCGTTGGGTCTGAAGCATGAAATCCACAGGCAATATTCGCCATATCGATATATGGCATGACCAAATGATCGGCACCT
>JAOICL010000128.1 GCA_028131545.1 Vibrio sp.
CGTTTTCTTATTCTAATAATTACGCTAGTGATCTGATGTTTAATACAATTGATATTGACTATGGACAACTCAACGCTGATGAAAATTATCAACTATTCGTTAAATATCTTGATGTGATTAGACGTTCGTTGAGAGGTCAAACGAGTGTAGTAACAAATAGAGAGCTAATTCAGTTCTTAAGCGAGGTTAAAAATAACTTCTATGAACAATTGGAGCTGAAAAATGTTTGAATATGATAAAAGTAAATTTAAAGGGATTTGTATTCCTTACGCTCGTTTCTCAACACAAGAGCAAGATAAGGTAGGTAGAAAATCTTTAGATCGACAGTTGGGAGAAGCTAGACGATTTGCTGAACAAAGTAATTTGTATATTAACGAAGACTTAATTTTTTCTGATAAAGGTGTTTCGGGGTTCTCTCATCAAGGGCAGTTATCAAAAGCCTTCGATAAAGGACAAATGGCTGTGATGCTTGAACTTCTAGAACGTGTGCCACCGCACGAACGAATGAATGTATATATTGCGTTTCATAATATAGATCGTTTTTCTCGAATGTCACCTCAAGATGCACTTGAACAGTTTAATAGAATCCTAAAAAGAGGATTCAAGATAGTTACTACAATTGATGATAGCGTCTATAGCAACAAAGAAGCTAATCTTGACAACATGCTTATCTCTATCATCAAAATGTCGAGTGCTCACTATGAAAGCCAAGTTAAAAGTATCTATGTCTCTGACGCATACACAAGGAAAAGAGCGGTAATTGAATATCTATACAATCACGACTCTCAACGTGGCAAACACAAGCATATAGGCATTAAACAAGCTGCTACGCCTCGATGGATCGAAGAAGACGATATCGTATATGAATATACAGATATAGATGGTGTAACGAAGCGAGACACGTTCAAGAAATTTACTATCAATAAAGAAAAAGCAAAAATTGTTAATAGAATTTTTGAAATGAAGATTGAAGGATTAGGACATATAAAAATCTGTCAGATTCTCAACGATGAAGGTATTGAAACTTTTGAAGATGGTAATTACCGAAAAGCCAAAAAATGGCACATATTCGCTATTCAAAACATGTTCAAAAATGAACATGTTCTAGGGACATTTATTCTAAAAACAAACAAGACAGAAGAGTATTACTGTGATGTTGAGAAGGTCTTCAAGTCACGTAAACTAAAGGTTACAGCTACAGAAAAACTACATAACTATTATCCTGCGATAGTGTCAAAAGAAAATTTTGATAAAGCTAAACATCAAATTGAGAAGAACAAAATAGAGTTTGACAGAAGTAAACCATATGATGAGAAAATTCACGTATTTTCTCAACTTCTCACATGTAGCTGTGGTGGAAGAATGGCTTACAAAAGCACTCGTAAAAAAAACAAGAAGAAAACAGATGATTATTTTGAATATTTACGTTGTGAACGCTCAATCTTAAATGATGGATGTGAGGCACAAAATATTGGATACAAATTATTAGAAGATTCATTTTTGCGCTACATTGAACAGTTTGATATGAAGCTGTTTCAAGGTGAACAAAGTAAAACTAAAGTAAAGATAAGGAAGTTAGAGAAACAAATTAAAAATCTAGAAGTTAAAATTAACGAACTTAAGAGTAAAGCTGTTGGATTAAGCAAGACTTTTAACAATGCAATCTCTCAAGGTTTAGATGCTTCATTTGTTCTTACTGAACTTAACAAAAATGAGAACCAAATATCATTGATAAATGTGGAACTTCAAAATAAACATTTGGCGCTGAATAATACAGTTAGATTGATAAAAAATGAAACTGAAAGTATTAGTAAAAGTTCTATGCGAAAAGCATTGAATAGCTGTTCGTTTGAAGAAAAGCTTAGTATGAGAAAGAAAATAAACGAATTCTTGAAGTTGAAAGTTATGCACTTTCAAGTTTGCTCTACACAACTTACTAAATTCGTGATTGTGTGTTTTTCGGATAGTGTGATTAGAACATTTTGTTATCAAAATGAATTTTCATCAGACTTGATGTTTAATTCAATCAAAGTTGATATAACTAACCTAGAAGAATCAGAAGGTTATGTTCTGTTTTCCAAGTTCATCAAAGCGATAGACGAATCCTTACAAG
>JAOICL010000129.1 GCA_028131545.1 Vibrio sp.
TGTCTGATGATATTCAAACCCTACAGGATCAATACTTTTCCTCTGAAAAACAACAAAAAGAATCAGCAAAAGTCGCAACAAAACCAAAAAAAGAAACAAAGAAGCCATTTTGGAGTTCAGATGATGCGGTCAACTTTGAACCCGTCTATCAAGAATGGAAAGGCGCTCCTTATCAGCTTGGTGGCACAAGTAAACAAGGTATCGATTGCTCTGCTTTTGTACAAACCGCTTATAAAGATGCCGCTGATGTTAACTTACCACGTACCACTGAACAACAAGTGGAAGTTGGCTCATTTATTTCATCGGGCGATGAAGAACCTGGCGATTTAGTTTTCTTCAAAACATCCGCTTGGGGAACGAAACATGTGGGTATTTATCTTGGCAATCAAGAGTTTTTACATGCTTCAACGTCAAAAGGTGTCATTAAATCTCGTTTAGATAACCCTTACTGGGCCGATGCATTTTGGCAATTTAGGCGCTTACCCAATTAAGCTATTCCATAATATGATATCCATCATGGTTTATCAGTGATAGAGAGTGTCAATACCAAAAAAAAGGGGATAACATAGTCCCCTTAAAAAGGGATATCGATATGCTTAACTGGAAACGTTTTACACAATTTCAAACGGTGCCTCCGGCTCAGGCTGCTCTTGCTCTTGCTATCATTAGCTTAGGACAAGCATGGTCTCTCTATATTCCGTCCATTGGTGAGGTTATCCGACCTTATCTTGCAGGACTGGGTGCCGTACTATTACTGCCTGTTATTTTACGTTACCTACTTCATCCTAGACTCTTTAAAGCGGATATCGCCCACCCATTACAAGGGAGCTTAATGGCTCCAATGACCATGGGCCTTTTGATTCTATGTGACTACCTCGCTGTCGTCTCTAAAATCATTGCTTATCCATTATGGTTCGGTGCGTTAATATTGCACGTCTTCCTCATGTTAAGCTTCTTTCTACTTCAAATTAAAAAATTCAAAATAACCAACCTTGTCCCTAGTTGGTTTCTTTACCCTATTGGTATCATCAGTAGCTCATTGGCTGGCTCGCAATTTGGTCACACTGTTTTTTCTGAAAGTATTGTGAACATCTGCATCGCGTTATACTTTTTCATGCTACCTTTAATGCTATACAGGCTTGTCTTTGAAGGGAAGCTGCCACGTAATGCAAGGCCAACCCTTGCGATTATGGCTGCGCCAATCAACTTATCCTTAACCGCTTATTTAGTGAATAACCCTGAACCGGACCCAATTCTAACTGGCGCACTAGGTGGTATTGCCATTACCATGACTTTACTGATTTACCTTTGCTATGTTCGGTTAATTCGACTGAAGTTTCAGCCCTCGATGGCCGCCCTTACCTTCCCATCAGTGATCAGTGCCGTCGCCATGTTTCGATTAACCGATTACTTTGCGCAGCACCATCAACAGTGGCACTGGCTGCATCGCTTCGGAATGTTTGAGCTCACCATCGCCACTGTCTTGGTGATTTGGGTGGCGCTAGGGTATTTAAAAATGTATTGGCCAGAATTTTTTTATAACCCATCGAAAAGTCATGATGAAACTGCTGGAAGATAACGCATTATCTTAGCGTTATCGAACCCTGTTCCCTTATCTCACGGCTTAATCTTATCTGACCACTTTTAGTGAGCTACCGATACGACTGGATTCGACTTCAACGCGCATGGATAATTGCTCTTTCATTTCAGTCACATGGGAAATCACTCCTATCATGCGTCCCCCTTTTTGCAAGTCAATCAAGGTTTGCAAAGCTAAATCAAGCGATTCAGGATCCAAGCTACCAAATCCTTCATCAATAAATAGAGTATCTAATCTAATTCCGCCACTGTATGACTGAACAACATCTGACAGCCCTAATGCTAATGACAGTGCCGCCATAAACGATTCACCACCAGACAACGTTGCCACATCTCTTTGCTTACTGCTGTAACTGTCTTCCACCACTAAATCTAAGCCTGAGCCTGCGCTTCCCTTTGTCTTATCGCGTTTTCGATGTAAATCGTATCGTCCTTTGCTCATTTTCCTAAGCCTTTCAGAGGCCTGTATCAATACATCATCTAA
>JAOICL010000013.1 GCA_028131545.1 Vibrio sp.
CGCGGCAGTGATTCGACTGCGTATTTGAGGACTAGGCAGAGTGAGATGGAAAGGGTATTCGAGTTATTTGCCGGTATTTAATCTTCACTTGCTATTCAATTTCACCACTCTATACTTACGCAACATTATACTCATAGCGCTATTTTCATGCTATTTGGGTAACAACTAACACGATTTTTCATGATATAGAGTGAGACTATGCAAGTTTCAGATTTTCATTTTGAGCTTCCAGATGAGCTCATTGCACGCTACCCACAGGCTGAGCGCACAGCAAGCCGTTTATTACAATTAGAGGGTAATAGCGGCAAGGTCACCGATAGTACATTTAAAAGCCTTCTTGATCAGGTCAAGCCTGGTGACTTGATGGTCTTTAATAATACACGTGTTATTCCTGCACGTGTCTTTGGTCGTAAAGCCTCTGGGGGGAAGTTAGAGATCCTTGTCGAACGTATGCTGGATGAGCACACTATTTTAGCGCATGTTCGTTGTTCAAAATCACCGAAACCAGGAAGCATGATAGTGCTTGGTGAGAACGATGAATACGAAGCTGAAATGGTGGCGCGACATGGTGCATTGTTTGAATTACGCTTCACATCGGATAAAGCGGTATTAGAGATCTTAAATGAGGTAGGGCATATGCCTTTACCGCCTTATATTGATCGACCGGATGAAGATGCCGATAAAGAACGCTACCAAACGGTGTATAATGAAAAACCAGGTGCTGTCGCTGCGCCAACAGCCGGGTTGCACTTTGACGAAGCGTTGCTTGAACAGATAAAAGCAAAAGGTGTCGAATTTGCGTACGTAACATTGCATGTGGGGGCGGGAACATTCCAGCCGGTGAAGGTGGATGATATTAATGATCACCACATGCATGCTGAATACGTTGAAGTCTCTGAAGAAGTGGTTGAAGCAATCCAAGCGGCAAAAGCACGTGGCGGTCGTATTATTGCCGTTGGAACAACGTCTGTTCGTTCGTTAGAAAGTGCAGCACAAGATGCGATTAAGAAAGGCACAAATTTAAAACCTTTCTTTGGTGATACTGAAATATTTATTTATCCTGGCTATGAATATCAATTGATTGATTGTCTCGTGACGAACTTTCACCTTCCTGAATCAACATTGATCATGCTGGTGAGTGCATTCGCAGGTTATGACAATACGATGAATGCGTATCATCATGCTGTTGAGAATCAATATCGTTTCTTTAGCTATGGTGATGCTATGTTTATCACTAAGCGAACGGTATAGCGCCATTTGTATAGCACCATCTGTATAGTAGCATAGGCTTTATGGTCTCATTCTAACACATGGAGTGAGAGCCATTAACTATGAAAGGGAGCGATTATGTTCCCTTTGCTCATTAATAGGTTTGAAGGGATCCATCAGACTGTTTATCTGATTACTGGAGAAAATGATGAAATTAAACTTTGATCTTAAAAAGAAAAATGGTTACGCACGTCGTGGCCAATTAGAATTTGAACGTGGTACTGTTCAAACACCTGCATTTATGCCTGTTGGCACTTATGGCACGGTAAAAGGAATGACGCCTGAAGAAGTGAAAGAGACCGGCGCAGAAATCCTGTTAGGTAATACTTTTCACCTATGGCTTCGTCCAGGCCAAGAAGTCATGAAAATGCATGGCGACCTGCATGATTTTATGAATTGGCAAGGCCCAATTCTAACCGATTCAGGCGGCTTCCAAGTCTTTAGCTTAGGTGATATTCGTAAGATCACTGAAGAAGGTGTTCATTTCCGTAATCCTGTCAATGGCGATAAAATTTTCATGGATGCAGAGAAATCGATGGAAATTCAAAAGGATCTAGGCTCTGATATTGTCATGATCTTTGATGAATGTACTCCTTATCCTGCAACGCATGATGAAGCCAAAAAGTCGATGGAAATGTCTTTGCGCTGGGCACAGCGTTCTCGCGATCATTTTGATAAGCAAGAGAACCCTAATTCTTTATTCGGTATCGTTCAAGGGTCTGTATATGAAGACTTACGTGACGTATCGGTGGAAGGCTTAACCAACATTGGTTTTGATGGGTATGCGGTAGGCGGCTTAGCGGTCGGTGAACCAAAAGAAGAGATGCATCGCGTTCTTGAGCATACAACACCACAACTGCCAGAAGATAAGCCACGCTATTTAATGGGCGTGGGTAAACCAGAAGATCTGGTTGAAGGTGTTCGACGTGGTATTGATATGTTTGACTGTGTGATGCCGACACGTAATGCACGTAATGGTCATTTATTTGTGACAGGCGGGATTATCAAGATTCGTAATGCTAAGCATAAAACGGACACCACCGCTTTGGATCCACATTGCGATTGTTACACATGTGAAAATTACTCAAAGTCGTACTTACATCATCTAGATCGTTGTAATGAAATCTTAGGTGCTCGTCTGAATACGATTCATAATTTACGTTACTATCAACGTCTAATGGAAAGCATTCGAACGGCAATTGATGAAGATCGTTTTGATGATTTTGTTACAGAGTTTTATGAGCGACGTGAACGCGAAGTACCTTCATTAGGTAAGTTAGCGTCGAAATAACACTCAATATGAGTGCTTAAATGAGAAGGGTTAGGCAATTTTAAGGACTTGTTCGCTTTTATTGTGAACGAGACTTGAAAGTAAGCGTCCTAACCCTGACTTATTCTTGTTATAATCAATTTTATTTTTACCTGCATTAGGATTGGCTGTATTAAAACTACTCATACTGAGATAGGGAAGCAGCGGCAGGTGTTACTACTTAGGTTTTTTAAGGGGACCAATTATGTTTATTAATCAAGCTCACGCAGCAGCAGAAGGTGCATCACAAGGTGGTGGTTTTGAAATGTTAATCATGCTTGGCATGTTTGCGGTTATTTTCTATTTTATGATTTACCGCCCACAAGCAAAACGCGTTAAAGAACATAAAAGCCTAATGTCTTCTATGGGTAAAGGTGATGAAGTTCTGACTAACGGCGGTATCGTGGGTAAAATCACTAAAATCGCTGAAGATAATGACTTCATTACAATCGAACTCAATACAAATAATGAAGTTGTGATTAAAAAAGATTTCGTTTCTGCGGTTCTCCCAAAGGGTACGATTAAGTCTCTATAAGGTCACCGCCACACAAAAGGATATTAGCTGTGTTAAACCGTTATCCGTTATGGAAATATCTAATGGTGATTTTCGCCATTGCGATAGCAGCACTTTATGCTGTTCCAAACTTATACGGTGAAGATCCAGCGATTCAAGTCACAGGGGCACGTGGTGCCTCTGTTGACATGTCTACGCTTGATACTGTCACCCAATCCCTTAAAGACGACAACATTCCTTATAAATCCATTGCTCTTGAAAATGGTTCCATTCTTGTTCGTTTTAGTGATACCGATGTTCAATTAAGCGCTCGTGAGACGCTACTTCAAGATTTAGATAAAAAGCTTATTGTTGCGTTAAACCTCGCAGCAGCAACGCCTGATTATCTCAAAAGCATCGGAGCCTCCCCTTTAAAACTCGGTCTTGACCTTCGTGGCGGTGTTCACTTCTTAATGGAAGTGGATATGGATGCGGCGATGCAAAAATTAGTCGGCCAACAAGTCGAAGCCTTCCGCGGAGATCTACGTAAAGAGCGTATTCGTTATCGTTCAATTCGTGATGGTCGTGGTAATGCTGTTGTTGTCGTATTATCGAAAGAAGAGGATCTAGACAAAGCGGAGCAGTTACTAAAAAGTGCGAACCCAGATATGGTCTTTACTTCGAGTAATACCAATGGGCAGTTCACTTTGAGCGCTTCCTTTACTGAAGCTCGTTTACAAGAGATTCGTAATTACGCCGTTAATCAAAATATTACTATTCTTCGTAATCGTGTTAATGAGTTAGGTGTTGCAGAGCCATTAGTTCAACGTCAAGGTGCGAATCGAATCGTTGTTGAGCTTCCTGGTGTTCAAGATACTGCGCGTGCAAAGGAAATATTGGGTGCGACAGCAACGCTTGAGTTCCGTGAAGTTGATGGTTCAGCCGATCCCGCAGCTGCGGCATCAGGTCGAGCACCAGCAGGCAGTGAAGTCAAACTGGATCGAGACGGTTTCCCAGTGGTGTTAAAACGCCGTGTGATTCTTGGTGGCTCTAGTATCACGGATGCCAGCTCGAGTGCAGATGAATACGGTCGACCACAGGTTAATATTTCTTTGGATAGTGAAGGTGGTGACAAAATGTCGGCATTTTCTAAGCGCAACATCGGTAAATTGATGGCAACGATATTCACTGAATATAAAGACAGTGGGCGTCGTAATTCTGAAGGTGGTGTAATTCTTGAGAAGCACGAAGAAGTTATTAACCAAGCGACTATTCAGTCGGCGTTAGGGCGTAACTTCCGTATTACTGGTATTGATTCTCCAGCTGAAGCACATAACCTTGCACTTCTTTTACGAGCTGGTGCCTTAATTGCACCTATTTCTATTGTTGAAGAACGTACGATTGGTCCTTCTTTAGGTCAACAAAATATCGATATGGGTATTCAAGCTTGTATCTGGGGTATGGTTGCGGTCATGCTGTTTGCTTTGTTCTACTACAAAGGATTTGGCCTTATTGCGAACATTGCTCTTGGTGTGAACTTGATTCTTATCATTGGTGTCATGTCGATGATTCCAGGTGCTACGATGACGTTACCCGGCATCGCCGGTATTGTTCTAACCGTTGGTATGGCAGTGGATGCTAACGTTCTTATTTTTGAACGTATTCGTGAAGAACTTAGAGCGGGCCGTTCGGTTCAACAATCGATTCATCAAGGCTATGCGAATGCATTTAGTACAATTGCAGATGCAAACATCACAACGTTGATCACAGCGATCATCTTGTTTGCTGTTGGTACGGGTGCCATTAAAGGATTTGCTGTCACGCTGTCCATTGGTATCTTAACGTCTATGTTTACCGCTATTGTAGGAACACGTTGTATTGTGAACCTGCTCTACGGTGGTAAGCGTATTGATAAATTGTCGATCTAAGGTTATAGGATTATGTTACAAATCTTAAAAACAGATAAAACGATCGACTTCATGCGTTGGTCTCGTTTTACCTCTATTTTCTCTGTATTACTTATTGCCGGTTCTATCCTTTCATTATCAACGAAATGGTTAAATTGGGGTCTTGATTTTACCGGTGGTACTCTCATTGAGGTGGGTTTTGAGAAACCCGCTGATTTGCAGGTTATTCGCGAATCACTAGAAGCAAAAGGGTTTGGTGATGCGACGGTACAAAACTTTGGTTCTACTCGTGATGTGATGGTTCGATTGCAACCAAGAGATGGCGTATCAGGTGAGAAATTGGGTAACCAAATTCTTGATACGATTAAATCTGGTACGGGTGAATCCGTTGAAATGCGTCGTATTGAATTCGTTGGTCCTAATGTCGGAGATGAACTTGCTGAAGCAGGTGGTTTAGCGATTTTAGTGTCACTACTTTGTATTCTTTTGTACGTATCAATGCGTTTCGAATGGCGTTTAGCGGCAGGTGCGGTATTAGCATTGACGCATGATGTCATTATTACATTGGGCGTATTCTCTTTCTTAGAAATCGAAGTGGATTTAACCATCGTCGCAGCGCTGTTAACCGTCGTTGGTTACTCGCTCAATGATACCATTGTTGTCTTTGACCGTATCCGTGAAAATTTCCGTATGATGCGTTCAGGTACGTCGACGGATGTCATGAATAGCTCAGTGACTCAAACATTAAGTCGTACATTAGTGACATCATTAACAACACTGTTTGTTGTGATCTCTCTATTTGTTCTTGGTGGAGCACTCATTCATGGATTTGCTACCGCGTTATTACTCGGTATTACTGTAGGTACGTTCTCTTCTATCTATGTTGCTTCGGCTTTGGCATTAAAACTGGGTGTGACGAAAGAACACTTAATGCCGCCTGAGATTCCTGAAGAAGGCGCAGAAGAATTCGACGAGCAGCCTTAGTTTGCTGTGAAATGAATGAAACAAGACTAAATACCGCACTTAAATAGTGCGGTATTTTTATTTGAGCCATACTTAATCCATCAATTTAAATAGTAGCTGAGCAAACGCATGCAAAATATTCTGGATATGGAAGCATTTGATGATTTTGAATCTTTGAGTACAGCGGTATTGGAGTATCTATCTAAAAAAATAGACTTTGGTTTATGGATGATGACACGAACATCTGGGCATGATTGGATTGTATTGCAAGCTAATGCAACGAAATACGATGTGAAAAGAGGAGATGTGTTCCAATGGTCAGATAGTTTTTGCTCCCGAATGGTGAAAGGAGAAGGCCCTAGAGTGGTTCCTGATGTCGCAGATACACCGGTTTATCTGGAAGCGCCAATTGGTCGAAAGGTCGATATTAAAGCGTATATAGGCGTTCCTATCTGTGATGACAAGGGAGAATTGTTTGGTACTCTTTGTGCTATAGATCCTGACGTACAGGATGAAAAAATACGTAATGATATTGAACTCGTTGAATTGATGGGACGCTTGATGGGCACAGTTTTAGCCAATGAAATGCGTATGATGACGTATAAGCGTCGGCTAGAGCAAAGTCGAAGAGAAGCCATGACCGATGTGATGACAAAGGTGCTCAATAGACGAGGTTGGGAAGAAGCATTACACACTGAAGAAACCCGAGCTCAGCAACTCGGAAATCATGTTGGCATTATGATTATTGATCTTGATGATCTAAAAGTAGTCAATGATACGAAAGGGCATGAAGAAGGGGATAAATGCATTGTTCAAGCGGCTGAGATATTAAAACATTGTGTCTTTCAAAAGGATATTATTGCACGCTTAGGGGGAGATGAATTTGGTATTATTGTCTTTGATGGCAATACGAAAGAATTAAATCAATTGGCTAATGATATTACGTTAGAGTCACACAAAAGAGGCATTCATTTGTCGATTGGTATTGCAGAAAGAGCGCCACAACATGGCTTAAAACAAGCGATTTGTCAGGCTGATACTGCCATGTATGAAAACAAGCTATTACGAAAAAAAAGTCGCCACTAATCTCATTTTTTAATGGGTAGGTGACACATTACCCTTGTCTTTAGACCGTGTTCTCCCGTATCTTTGTATGATGATCAATGATGGGGACTTAGAGAGAGTGATGTAATGACTTTAGCATGTGAAGATAAGCAATGGGTAAATAGAATGATTCGCCGAATTGAGGCGGATTTCCAGCGTTCAGCAGATACACATTTAATCAAACTAGACCTACCATACCTTGATGGGATTGATATTTATCTAAAAGATGAAAGCACTCATCCAACAGGATCATTAAAGCACCGCCTTGCTCGCTCCCTTTTCCTTTATGCATTATGTAATGGTTGGATTGGCCCAAAAACGACGATCATTGAATCTTCCTCTGGGAGTACTGCGGTTTCTGAAGCGTATTTTGCTCGACTGCTTGGCCTACCTTTTATTGCAGTAATGCCAAAGAGTACCGCGAAGAAAAAAGTTGAACAGATCGAATTTTATGGCGGACAGGCTCATTTAGTTGATTCATCGGCGGCTATTTATGATGAATCTCGACGTTTAGCAAAGGAATTGAATGGCCATTATATGGATCAATTTACTTTTGCTGAGCGAGCAACGGATTGGCGCGGTAATAATAATATTGCGGAATCCATGTTTAAACAGATGGAATTAGAGAATCACCCTGAGCCGACTTATATTGTCATGAGTCCTGGTACTGGGGGAACTTCTGCAACGATTGGTCGCTACATTCGATATCAGCAGCTCGATACCAAACTGTGTGTTGTTGACCCTGAAAACTCGGTTTTTCATGATTACTTTAAAACAGGTGATGCAACGTTAACTGGGCAAAAAGGAAGTAAGATTGAAGGGATTGGTCGTCCACGAGTTGAGCCTAGTTTTATTCCAAGCGTTGTCGATGAAATGCGTACGATTCCTGATGCCGCTAGTATTGCAACTGCTCGCTGGTTAGAGAAGTTATTAGGAAGAAAAGTCGGTGCTTCTACCGGAACCAATTTATACGGTGTACTGCAATTAGCAACAGAAATGCAACAGCGTGCAGAAACAGGATCGATTGTCACTTTATTGTGTGATAGTGGCGAGCGCTATTTAGATACGTATTATAACGATGAATGGGTCGCACAAAACATTGGCGACTTTTCTACGTTTAGTGAAAAACTGCAACAATTAGAAAAAACAGGCCGACTTCCTAATTAACGTTGTTTTAAGTGATAGTTACTTTACGTCGCTTTATTTTAAATAACCGTATTTCAAGTCACGGTATTTCAAATAATTCACATTGAAGTCAATTAAATAGAGGTAGGGCATTTCACAGATATTAAGACTGGATCCAGACATCGGTGAAATGCCCTATTTTTATATCAAGTCACCGATCATACTCTTCCAGTAAATGTTGGTATTGTAACGGCGTGATCCCTCTATGCTTGCGAAAAGCCTTCATAAAACTTTGTGTATTCTGAAAGCCCAATTGTGCTGATACGACATCAAGAGATTCACCCTTTCTCATTAGGTCGGTTGCTCTTTTAACGAGAACCATGCTTTGCATATCTTGAAAATTAAATCCTGTTTTATCCATATGACGTCTTAATTGGCTTTCACTCATATCTCTTAAACCCGCAACATTTTTAAACTTCGGAATCCCATATATTTGAAGGTACTTTAAGGTATGAAACATAATTCCCATTTCATCATATTCTCTGGGCATATTCAGTAAATCTTCTATTTGATCGACAGGAATTGTAATGTTTTCCGGATGTTTTTTAGGCGTGATAACTAAGCCATTAACAATATGAATCGTTGGAATCCAAAACTCTAAATTATGCCCTTTGAAGTGAGAATAAGGGATTTTATCGTCGGTAATGAAGTACCTTAAAGCCTCCGGGAAAGTAACATGTTGGATGATATTATCTTGGGAAAAAATGGTGCTCAATAAAATGATGGAAAATGCAATAGAGTCTAAAGTAATCAATCGACGAAAAATCATGCTTTGAAGCCAGTGTAATACGCCATTTATAATAGGTTTTTCCAGCCTCAACATTGATGGTGACCCCGGACTGGATCATCGGTAGCCAGGTATTAAATTGAACCATTTTTGTCATGAAATCATCGGAAGCACCAAACCAGGTGTCCCAAAACCAGCGTGTATGAATCGGCATGGCTCGATAGCTATCAAAGATATAATCAAAGTTTTTAGTAAGAGGGTGAATTTCTTCATACCAGCGAAAAACTTCACGCTGTGGTACTAAAAAAAGAGGGCGAGTACATAAATCATCGCAAATACTCTGCACATGGGTCTCGCAAGTATCGAAGCAAGATTGCTCACAATAGCTGAGTAATGGAATAAGTGAAAAACAACGAACAAAATGATCGGACATAGTCTGCTTATAGAAGGTGGAAGGCTTAATAGCGATAGGTAATGATATCGTTCACTAAAATGTATATTCAAGTAATGAACATATTTATTGTACTAGCCATATGGGAAGGAAACCAAGAAATTGGATACAGAGATGATTCTTCATTTGAATGAGTCACAGCGTTTGATTTTTAAAAAGAAAGAGTATTCACCAAAGTGTGCGATAATTTGGATTTCATTGGTTGGACTATTGGCATTAATCATTATTTTGTTTTTTGCATCGGCTCTGATGCCTTTACTGAATTTTGCTATGGTGTTAGCGTTTTTAACTACACCAATATTTGCATTGTTAAACTATCGATTGGTAACAAAAACAGCGTTGCCTATTGCATTGCGTTTGAGCAATAAAATGAAGTATTTATCATGGGCTGGATTAACCTACCTGTATGGATTTTTAGGTATTTTTATTTGGTGGAAGTGGTTTTTATAATTGCTTTAATAGAATGGATCGAAAGGCGTTGTTATAGAATCGTTTTGCCACTGAATTGTTTGGCAACAAAACTGTGTGGTCGTAGATTGCATAGTTAATCAAGAAGCATAAATAAAAATAAACCCCAGTAAGGTTATCTTACTGGGGTTTTTGTTTTTATTGCAAAATTATTTGCGAAGGCATTCGTTTTACTTAAGCATGCCTTCATTCGCGTTATCACGAATGTGTTTCAGAATTGATTTCGTACCGCGCGCACTTGATGCAACAACATTACCTGACTTCATGTAGTTAGTTGAACCAGTAAAGTCAGTTAAAATTGCGCCAGCTTCACGTGCAATTAAGTCACCTGCTGCGATATCCCAAGGTTTTAAACCAAGCTCAAAGAAACCATCAACACGACCTGAAGCAACGTAACATAGGTCTAATGCTGCTGAACCTGTGCGACGGAAATCAGCACATTCATTGAATAAAGCAGAAACGACTTTAAAGTAAGATGCTGAGTGTTGTTTTGCTTTGTATGGGAAACCTGTTGCAAGAATAGTTCCTTGTAGGTCCTTTAATTGCTTAACGCGGATACGCTGACTATTTAGTTGCGCACCAGCACCGCGTTGAGCGGTAAATAGTTCATTTCTAATCGGGTCGTATACACAAGCTACTTCTGTTTTACCGCGAACTTTTACCGCGATAGAGACAGAGAAGTGTGGTAAACCTTTAACGAAGTTTGCTGTGCCATCCAGTGGGTCAATAATCCATTGTACATCGTCATCTTTGCCTGTCGCTAAACCGCTTTCTTCAGCGATGATAGTATGATCCGGGTAAGAAGCTTTAATCGTATGAATGATGATGTCTTCAGCTTCTTGATCAACGTTAGTTACAAAGTCATTGCTGCCTTTTTGAGTTGATTCTATTTGGTCAGTGTTTTCTAGATATTTAGCAATATGATTGCCAGCCTTTCGTGCAGCACGAACGGCGATGTTTAGCATTGGATGCATAGAGATTACCCACGGATGTTAAAGAACAGGAAAAAGTCGGCGCAGTATACCAATAAATTTTGAAATGTGAAGTGTTCATTTTTTAAACGCTCAATTTGCTTTGATTGATATTGGCCAACTTCAATGAAGAAAAGGATGCTGTAGTTATAGCTTAAATTACGATGATGTGAAGTAACGAGATAAAATTTACCGTGACATTATTCAACATCAAAGTGGGTTTGTGCTATTATTTGGCCGTTTTTATCATCATAGGCTGCTCATCATGTTAGATAACGTTAAAGTGATTCTTGTTGGCACTTCTCATTCTGGAAATATTGGTTCTGCAGCACGAGCGATGAAGGTGATGGGGATCACCAATATGGTACTTGTCGACCCTCAATGTCAGGTTGATGAGCAATCTGTTGCTCTTGCAGCTGGAGCCAGTGAGATCGCTTTGAATGCAACCATCGTACAAACATTAGAAGAGGCGGTTGCCGATTGCAGCTTAGTCATAGGTTCTAGTGCTCGCTCTCGTACGTTGAATTGGCCAATGCTCGAGCCAAGAGAGTGTGGTGAAAAATGTGCGAAAGAAGGTCAGAATTCGACAGTTGCTCTTGTGTTTGGAAGAGAGCGAACAGGACTTACTAATGATGAATTACAGCTATGTCATTATCATGTGTGCATTCCAGCTAACCCAGAATACAGCTCATTAAATTTAGCGATGGCAGTACAGACTATTACTTACGAAGTTCGTATGGGACATTTACTGCAAGAGCAGGCGAAATATACGCCGAATCCAGAACAAGACTACCCAAGACATGCTGAATTAGAGCGTTTTTATGAGCATTTAGACAGCACATTGAAGCAAGTTGAATTCATATCAGATGCTCAGCCTGGGAAAGTATTGAATAAATTAAGACGTTTATTTTCGAGAGCTCGCCCTGAACAGCAGGAGTTAAACACCCTACGTGGTATCTTAACAGCAATTAATAAAGCCAGTTCAAAGAAGATACAATAAGAGGTTTAATACCTGACTAAATTAGTCAAATAAATACTTGACCAATTTAGTGGGTTATGTGACACTTGCTCTATAAATTGTACAAAGTATGACGGAGTGAGTAATGAAATTAACATCAAAAGGCCGGTATGCGGTAACTGCGATGCTCGATGTTGCGTTACATTCTCAAGATGCGCCAGTGCCGCTCGCTGATATTTCTGAACGACAAGGGATATCCCTGTCTTACTTAGAGCAACTGTTCTCTAAACTGCGTAAAGCAGGCTTGGTCTCTAGTGTACGAGGTCCAGGTGGTGGTTATCGTTTAGGGTTAGTCGCTGATGATATTTCTATTGGTGTGGTTATCGCTGCCGTAGATGAATCCGTTGATGTAACTAAATGCAATGGTAAAGGTAACTGCCAAGGCGGTGTTAAATGCTTAACACATACCCTCTGGAATGATTTAAGCGATAGAATTAGTGACTTTCTTAACGGGATTTCGTTAGGAGACTTAATGAAAGATAACGACGTGTTAGAAGTCTCTAGCCGTCAAAATTTAGAACTTGCTATGGCTCAAACTAATGAGACCCAACGAATCCAAATTCGTTCGTAGTAAGCGATGTTATACATTGGAGTAAGAAATGAAACTGCCTATTTATCTTGATTATTCAGCGACATGTCCGGTAGACCCTCGTGTAGCTGAAAAAATGGTTCAGTACATGACAATGGATGGTGGCTTTGGTAATCCAGCATCACGTTCACACCGCTACGGCTGGCAAGCTGAAGAAGCGGTTGATGTTGCTCGTGAGCAAATTGCTGATTTATTGAATGCTGACCCTCGTGAAATCGTGTTTACTTCAGGTGCAACAGAATCTGATAACCTTGCTATTAAAGGTGCTGCGCACTTTTATGAAAAGAAAGGCAAGCACATCATCACGATTAAAACAGAGCACAAAGCGGTACTTGATCCATGTCGTCAACTAGAGCGTGAAGGCTTTGAAGTTACTTACCTTGCGCCAGAAGCAAACGGCCTTGTTGATTTAACTAAGCTTGAAGCGGCGATGCGTGAAGACACTGTTCTTGTATCGATTATGCATGTGAATAATGAGATCGGTGTTGTTCAAGACATTACCTCTATCGGTGAACTTTGTCGCTCACGTAAAATTGTTTTTCATGTAGATGCAGCACAATCGGCAGGTAAACTACCTATCGATGTTAAAGAGATGAAAGTGGATCTTATCTCAATGTCAGCACATAAAGCTTATGGCCCTAAAGGCATGGGCGCACTTTATGTTAGCCGCAAACCTCGTATTCGCTTAGAAGCTCAAATGCACGGTGGTGGTCATGAGCGTGGTTTCCGTTCAGGCACACTGGCAACACACCAAATTGTTGGTATGGGTGAAGCTTTCCGTATTGCTAAAGAAGAAATGCAAAAAGATTATGATCATGCATTAGCACTACGTGAGCGTCTATTAGCGGGTATCAGCGATATGGAAGCGGTTACGATTAACGGTGACCTTGAGCAACGCGTACCACATAACCTAAATGTTAGCTTTGCTTTTGTTGAAGGCGAATCATTACTGATGTCACTAAAAGATCTAGCGGTTTCTTCTGGTAGTGCATGTACATCAGCAAGCTTAGAACCATCTTATGTTCTAAGAGCTTTAGGTTTAAATGACGAACTTGCACACAGCTCAGTACGTTTCTCTTTTGGCCGTTTTACAACAGAAGCTGAAATTGATTACGCAATTGAACAAATTCGTGTAGCAGTAACAAAGCTACGTGACATGTCTCCTCTATGGGATATGTATAAAGAAGGTATCGATTTAGATACTGTTGAGTGGGCACACCACTAATATCAAGGACAGAAATTAGAGGATTCGAGGTAAATATTATGGCTTATAGTGAAAAAGTAATCGATCATTACGAGAACCCACGTAACGTTGGTTCATTTGACAAAAACGATGAAAGCGTTGGTAGCGGCATGGTGGGAGCACCAGCATGTGGTGATGTCATGAAGCTGCAAATCAAGGTGAGCCCAGAAGGCATCATCGAAGATGCAAAATTCAAAACCTACGGTTGTGGTAGTGCTATCGCATCAAGCTCATTAGTCACTGAATGGGTAAAAGGTAAATCAATCGATGAAGCAGCAGCTCTGAAAAACTCAGAAATTGCTGAAGAGTTAGAGTTACCACCTGTAAAAGTACACTGCTCGATCTTAGCTGAAGATGCGATCAAAGCAGCGGTTGCTGATTACAAGAAAAAACACGCTTAATCTCTTTCCTGTAATGTCCTAAAACATTGCAGGATATATTTACTATTTTAGACAGTTATAAATTTAAGGTGCAGTATGGCCATTACAATGACAGATGCAGCGGCAAGCCGTGTAAAAACTTTCTTAGACAACCGTGGTAAAGGTATTGGGTTACGCTTAGGGGTGAAAACAACGGGCTGTTCTGGTATGGCGTATGTCTTAGAGTTTGTTGATGTTCTAAATGAAGAAGATTCTGTTTTTGAACATCAAGGCGTTAAAGTTATTATTGACGCTAAAAGTTTAGTGTATTTAGATAACACTGAGCTGGATTATGTGAAAGAAGGGTTAAACGAAGGTTTCGAATTCAACAATCCAAACGCCAAAGGCGAGTGTGGTTGTGGTGAAAGCTTCAACGTTTAAGTGTCTTCAATAGTAAATAATTAGGTGTTATACGTTAAAGCATATGCTTTGGGTCGTATGGCACCTTTTTCGTTTTATCCGAGCAGATATTTTATGAATCATTTCGAACTTTTTAGCTTACCCGTACAATTTCAAGTGGATATTGCTACTTTATCTTCTCAATTTAGAGAACTACAAAAGCGATTCCACCCAGATAATTTCGCTACATCTTCTGAGCGAGAGCGTTTATTATCCGTTCAAAAAGCAGCACAAATCAATGATGCTTATCAAGTATTAAAGAATCCTATTGCTCGTGGTGAATACCTATTGGTATTACAAGGAGTGGATATTCGAGCTGAACAACAGACATTGCAAGATCCTATGTTTCTGATGGAGCAAATGGAATTAAGAGAAGAACTTGAATCCATAGCGGAAAGTAATGATGTTGAAGAATTGCTGTTTGATTTTGATAGTAAAACAAATAAGTTATACAAGGCACAATTGAGCGAACTAGAAAGCACTTTAGAGGAACAAAATTGGACGAAAGCGGCTGATGATGTTCGAAAATTAAAGTTTATTGCAAAATTAAAGCATGAAATAGAACTGGTTGAAGATCAGTTGCTTGGTTAGTTTTGAACGTTTAGCCAATCTCATCGGCTAAGCTTTATTTATAAAGGATTCATACAATGGCATTCCTACAAATTGCTGAGCCAGGGCAAAGTAGCGCACCCCATGAGCATAAGTTAGCAGTTGGTATCGATCTTGGTACAACCAACTCACTTGTTGCAGCAGTACGCAGTGGCGAAGCTAAGCCTCTCGATGATCACCAAGGTCGTCGAATCTTACCTTCAGTTGTTCGTTATACTGAAGATGACGTGCAAGTCGGTGATGATGCTCGACAGCATGCGCAAATAGATCCTCGTCATACGATCATTTCTGCGAAGCGTTTGATCGGGCGTTCTCTTGAGGATATCCAATCTCGTTATCCTTCTCTTCCTTATGAGTTTGTTGCAAGTGATAATGGCTTGCCTTTGATTCAGACGCCACAAGGGAATAAAAACCCAGTACAAGTCTCCTCTGAAATCTTAAAGTCATTGTCCGAACGAGCAGAGAAAACCTTAGGTGGAGAACTATCAGGTGTGGTTATTACCGTACCTGCTTATTTTGATGATGCTCAACGAGCAAGTACAAAAGATGCGGCTAAATTGGCTGGGTTACATGTTTTAAGGCTACTTAATGAGCCAACGGCAGCAGCCATTGCCTATGGTTTAGATTCTGGTCAAGAAGGTGTGATAGCGGTCTACGACTTAGGTGGTGGTACGTTTGATATCTCTGTTCTACGTTTGTCAAAAGGCGTGTTTGAAGTTCTAGCTACCGGTGGCGATTCAGCATTAGGCGGTGATGATTTTGACCACTTGATTGCCGATTATTTTAAAGAGCAGATTGGCCTATCTGGTGAATTAAGCGCAGAACATAACCGAGCTTTACTGGATGCAGCAACGGACGCAAAAATTGCTCTTTCTGATGCAGATTCTGTTGCCGTTTCGGTATTAGATTGGCAAGGTGAACTTTCTCGTGCAACGTTTGACGATCTTATTAGACCTTTAGTAAAGAAAACATTGATGGCTTGTCGTCGAGCATTAAAAGACGCTGATGTTGATACTGATGATGTTCTTGAAGTGGTGATGGTGGGTGGTTCAACTCGTACTTTATTAGTACGTGACATGATCGGTGATTATTTTGGTAAAACGCCATTAACGACGATTAACCCTGATGAAGTTGTTGCTGTTGGAGCTGGAATTCAAGCGGATATTTTAGTGGGTAATAAGCCTGATTCTGAAATGTTATTGCTGGATGTCATTCCACTGTCACTGGGCATCGAAACGATGGGAGGATTAATTGAAAAGATCATTCCTCGTAATACGACGATACCAGTAGCAAAAGCACAAGAGTTTACGACGTTTAAAGATGGGCAAACGGCCATGTCAGTTCATGTTGTCCAAGGGGAACGTGAAATGGTTGAACATTGTCGTTCTTTAGCTAAATTTTCCTTAAAAGGCATCCCTGCAATGACGGCGGGAGCGGCTCACATTCGAGTCACTTATCAAGTGGATGCAGATGGTTTACTATCCGTTACAGCCATGGAAAAAAGCACTGGAGTTCAAGCGGACATACAGGTGAAGCCTTCCTATGGTTTGAGTGATGATGAAGTCACATCTATGCTACGTGATTCAATGTCTAATGCTAAAGAAGACATGCTAGCTCGAGCATTAGCTGAACAGAAAGTGGAAGCGGATCGTGTCATTGAAGGATTGATCGCTGCGATTCAGGTTGACGGTGATGATCTTCTTAATGAAGATGAACGAGTGTCATTAGTGAAAGCGATTGAAACCTTGATAGCACTACGTAATGGCCAGAATAGTAATGCGATAGAACAAGGGATAAAAGACTTGGATAAAGCCAGTCAAAACTTTGCTTCAAAACGCATGGACAAATCAATTCGAGCTGCGCTAGCAGGACAATCGGTTGACGATATTTAACAGAGACGATAATTATTATGCCTAAAGTAATCTTTTTACCTCACCAAGATTTATGTCCTGAAGGTGCTGCACTGGATGCAGAAAAAGGACAAACAGTACTGGATGTTGCATTGCGTAACGGTATTGGTATTGAACATGCTTGTGAAAAATCTTGCGCTTGTACGACTTGTCACATCGTTGTACGTGAAGGCTTTGATTCTCTAGAAGAAAGCTGCGAACTAGAAGATGATATGCTAGATAAAGCATGGGGTTTAGAACCAGACTCTCGTCTCGGTTGCCAAGCTATTATTGCAGATGAAGATTTAGTGGTTGAGATTCCAAAGTACACATTAAACCATGCGTCAGAAGATCATTAATATAGATAGATATTTAATGTGATTTAGAGTACAACAATGTTAGCAATGCTAACATTGTTGTCAGTAGTTAGCATATAGTTGTAAATAGATCGACCATACGATAGTCGATGACTAATGTGATAAGGGGCTAATGATGAAATGGACAGATATTAATGATATAGCGATCGAGCTGTGTGAACAATTTCCTGATATCGATCCTCAAACCGTACGTTTTACTGACTTACATCAATGGGTTTTAGATTTAGATGACTTTAATGATGATCCTAAACGCTGTAATGAAAAAATCTTAGAAGCCATTATGTTGGCTTGGTTAGATGAAATCGATTAATCGAGATCTTGATTCTATTCTGCTAACCTTATTCCCATCCTTTAGTATTTTCTATCCTTCATCCATTGATGCCTTCACAATATATTGATGGTAACAATATATTGAAGGTAACAATCACAGACTAGGAGACATCATGTCGACTCAGATGACAGTATTGATTAGTCATGAAAAAGCAGCCCCACATTGGGGACAAAATGCATTACTTTCATTTTCAGATTCCGCCGCTACGATTCACTTAAATGATAATCGTGGCTTGAATGATATCCAAAAAGCAGCGAGAAAACTTGACTCTCAGGGTGTTAATGAAGTTCACCTTACTGGTGAAGGTTGGGACTTGGAAGGACTTTGGGCATTTTATCAAGGTTATCGTAACGCGAAAAAAACCAACACAGTCACGTGGGATGAACTTGATGTTCATGAGCAAAAAGAATTAAAAGACCGCATTCAAGTCTCAGATTGGGTTCGTGACATCATCAATAAAACAGCGGAAGAAGTCGCTCCTCGCCAGTTAGCTACAATGGCAGCCGAGTTCATTAAATCAGTTGCTCCTGAAGGCACAGTGACTCGACGTATTGTAAAAGATAAGGATCTCCTTGCTGAAGGTTGGACTGGAACGTTTGCTGTCGGCCGTGGTTCTGAAAGAACATCTGCGATGCTTCAACTGGATTATAACCCAACTGGAAATATGAATGCGCCAGTGTATGCGTGTTTAGTGGGTAAAGGTATTACCTTTGATTCAGGTGGTTATAGCATTAAAGGTGGTCCATTCATGACGTCAATGAAGGCCGATATGGGCGGAGCAGCAACCATTACTGGTGGCTTAGCAATGTCGATCCTTCGTGGGCTCAATAAGCGTGTGAAGTTGATTTTATGCTGTGCTGAAAATATGATTTCAGGCCGAGCTTTAAAGCTGGGTGATATCATTACTTATAAAAATGGCATTACCGTTGAAATCATGAATACCGATGCGGAAGGGCGTTTGGTTTTAGCGGATGGCTTACTCTTTGCTTCTGAGCATGATCCAGAAGTGATCATTGATTGTGCTACTTTAACCGGAGCGGCGAAAAATGCTTTAGGTAATGATTACCATGCTTTAATGAGTTTTGATGATCAATTATCAGAGACGGCATTATCAGCAGCAAAAGAAGAAAATGAAGGATTATGGCGTTTACCACTTGCTCCCATTCATAGAGATATATTACCTTCTAACTTTGCTAATATGTCAAACATGGCATCAGGCGACTTTGCTCCAGGTGCAAGTGCTGCAGCGGGCTTTCTTTCTCATTTTGTGAAAGACTATGAAAATAACTGGTTGCACTTTGATTGTGCAGGTACATACCGCCGAGCAAGCAGTGATCGTTGGGCCGCAGGTGCAACGGGCATGGGTATTCGTACATTAGCTAATATTTTGAATAAATAAGAAGGACAACAACATGGCAATTGAAAAAACATTTTCTATTATCAAGCCTGACGCGACGAACCGTAATTTGATTGGTGCGATTTATGATCGTATTGAAAAAGCAGGACTAAAAATTGTAGCAGCAAAAATGATTTGTTTAACGAATGAGCAAGCAAGCGCATTCTATGCTGAGCATGAAGGCCGTGATTTCTTTGAACCATTAAAAGAGCTGATGACATCAGGTCCAATCATGGTTCAAGTATTGGAAGGTGAAAGTGCAATCCCTCGTTACCGTGAGCTGATGGGTAAAACCAACCCTGAAGAAGCGGCATGCGGAACAATTCGTAATGATTATGCTGTTAACATGCGTCTAAATTCGGTTCATGGTTCTGATAGCCCAGAATCAGCAGAACGTGAAATTGCTTTTTTCTTTAGCGATTCAGAAGTCTTTGGCAGTTAATTTATCTTAACGCTAATACACAAGCCCCAATAATTATGTCATTAATTATTGGGGCTTTTTATATCACTTGTATATATGGATAGGTATTTACAGACTGGCGTGAGGGCCAAATACCTCATAGTGAATACGTTCGTCGCTGACGCCTAAAGCAATCAGGTGTTCTTTTATATAAGCCATAAATGCCACAGGTCCACAAAGGTAGAAGTCACCCTTATCGATTGGTATTGCTTGATTGGTAAGATCGATATAGCCTTGGTGAGCATGAGAGCCTTCAACAACATCGGAATACCAGATATCATAACTCCAGCTATTCTCTTCACATATCGATTGATTATGTTTATGGAAAGAGTGTTGATCTTGATTATGACAAGCATGTACGTAATGAACTGGATGCGAATAATTGCGTTGATTTAGATCCTCTAACATGGATTGCATTGGTGTGGCACCAACGCCAGCGGAGATAAGTACGATAGGTGAATCATTATCTTGTAAGTAAAAATCCCCAGCAGGTGCATAGAGATCGACAATAGCACCTACATGGATCTCATCGTGTAAAAAGTTAGATGCAATGCCCTTCGGATCACTTCCTTCGCGCTTAACTGAGATTCGGTAAGATTGATTATTAGAGTGATCAGAAAGAGAATATTGACGTATTTCTGTGTACTGAAGTTTATTTGAGCGGAGCTCTATACCAATGTATTGCCCTGGAGAGAAATCGCACACACTTTGTTCATCAACAGGGACCATAACAAAACTGGTCACGAGCTCTGATTCCGGTGTTTTTTCTGCAATTCTGAAGGCTCGTTTTCCTCGCCAACCTCCTTTTTTACTTTCACTGTCTTGATACAGTTCTTCTTCTCGATTAATAAAAATATCGGCTAATACTTGATAAGCCTGTCCCCATGCTTCTTCAATATCAGGAGTAAAAGCATCACCGAGTAACTCTCTAAAAGTCTCGATGAGGTTATGACCGACAACGGCATAATGCTCTGGTTGAATATGGAAGCTGGTATGTTTATGAGCGATTCTTTCAACGGCACTTTTGAGTGGAGATAGGTCATCGATATTTTTAGCGTAGGCTAAAATCGCTTCAAATAACGCGACACGTTGAGTCCCTGTTTCTTGGTGGCTCATGTTAAAGACATTTTTGAGTTCGGGATGGTGAGTAAAAACGCGATTGTAGAAATGATCGGTAATGGCGACACCACCTTGTTCAATGACAGGAATCGTGCTTTTTACCGTTTCAATATGTTGTGCTGTTAACATGCTAAGGTCCTACTTAGATAAAGATACCTAAGTAGGATAGTTGGTTTTTGGTTATATAGCTGATGTTACAGGATCTCGATGGATTTTTTCAATGCATTAATCAGCTGAATGACATCATCGCGTGTATTATACAACGCAAGAGAAATACGAATGGTTCCTTTAATGCCTAATGCATCCATTAGTGGGTGAGCACAATGATGCCCAGAACGAACCGCAATGCCTTGTTGATCCAGTAACGTTGCAATATCTTGGTGGTGTACGCCTTCCATGACAAAAGAGAGTACACTGGCTCCTTTTTGATAGCCAATCAGTTGTATTTCTTCTAATTGAGAAAGCTCAGTAAACAGAAGGTGTTGTAAAGCATGAATGTGTTTTTCAATGTCTTTTAGGTTTTGTCTTTGATACCAATTAATGGCTTCGGCGAGTGCAATAGCACCGGCAATATTCGGTGTTCCAGCTTCAAATTTACCTGGGAGTTTTGAAAATGTCGTTTTCTCAAAGGAAACGCGTTCCACCATTTTCCCACCGCCATGCCAAGGTGGCATGGCCTCTAAAAGTTCTTGTTTTCCATAAAGAACACCAATGCCTGCTGGGGCAAAAATCTTATGGCCAGAGAAAACAAAAAAGTCGGCTTTTAACTCGGTAACATCAATCGATTCATGAACAATTCCTTGTGCACCATCGATGACGGCAATTCCCCCAACATGGTGTATTTTATCGATCATGGCTTCAATCGGTTGGCGAGTTCCGGTGACATTAGTGGTATGGGCAATCGCAAGGATTTTAGAGCGAGCTGACACGAGCTTATGGAAGGCCTTTAGGTCAATTTGGCAGTCATGAGAGATTGGGATTTTAATGACTTTAGCACCCGTTTGTTCAGCAACAATTTGCCAAGGAACAATATTCGCATGATGCTCCATCTCTCCAACTAATATTTCATCTCCGGGTTTTAACGTATTACGTGCATAGGTTTGAGCAATTAAATTGATCGCTTCTGTTGCTCCACGTGTCCAAATGATTTCTTTGTTGCTCTTGGCATTAATGAAATCAGCAACCGTTTGGCGTGCCCCTTCAAAAACGGATGTGGCATTCGCTGTGAGTTTATGGCTACCGCGATGTACATTCGCATTTTGTGTACTGTAATAGCGATGAATAGCATCGATCACACATTGTGGTTTTTGGGTTGTGGCAGCACTATCGAAATAGACATACTCATTTTCTTCATTATTTGAGGAATTCAGAGCTGGAAATTGTTGGCGAATATCATCAATGTTAAAGGTCATAGTATGCTCTATAGTCTGTCGTATTGTAGGTTAGGCAAAATAGCCATAGGTTCAGCAACGACAGCGGCATGAGCTTTTCCTGATAGCAATATGATTACTTCCATAGCAAACTCTAAAGCACTGCCAGGGCCTTGGCTTGTCAGAAGGTTATGATTGATATCATAGGTAACACGCTTAGATCGCCAATTCGATTTTGGAATATCATTTTGAAAGCTAGGATGGGCTGTCATTAATGCCTTTGGATAAAAGTCATGGTGTTGTAAGACAATAGCTGGAGCGGCACAAATAGCCCCAATGAGGCGACCATCGTATATTTGCTGTCTCAATGTTTCTGTCAGTAATGTACTGTCTCTAAAATGCATTGCTCCCTCTAATCCACCGGGTAATAAAATCGCATCAAATTCCTCATCAGCGACGTCTACGAGTTTGCAACTGGCGGTTAAAGGAATACCTCTTGAACCAGTGACCACTAACTCTCCTTCTGAATCGACGCTCGCAGTCGTTAGGTGGTAGCCTGCACGTACCATGATATCCATGATAGTGATCGCCTCCATCTCTTCCGTCCCTTTCGCGATTGGGACCAGGATTTTTTTTGCTGTAGGGCTGAGCTGTGACATAGGGTTCCTTTATGAGGCGTAATATAAAGCAGAATAGTGTGGCCGAATTAGATTGAGGTTAATCGACATTACGTTGAGTTCAACAGTTTTATTTTACGATATAACTCGGTGTTGTGGGGGAGTTTAATTGCATTTTTACGCGCTTTTTCCAGTAAATAACCGGTTATAAAATCAATTTCCGTCGTATTCTTAAAAAAAACATCACGATTCATTGATGACAAGTTTTGGGCGGTTGATTCAATCACATCGTAAATACGATTGGATAGTTCAGACGTGGTGATCATGATGCCTTCAGCTTGCATAACTTCAACAATTTCTTCTATCAATAAAGCAATTAACTGGCGATAGTATGGCTTGGATAGTTCACCATTTCGACATTGGTGAAGTGCCGTCAATGGGTTGATTACGCAGTTAATGGCCAGCTTATCCCATAATGGTATTTCGATGTTATCGACCCACTTGACTGGCGATAATGCGAGATCTAACACGGAAGTCACTAAGGCCGACGAGTGGTTTGCTTTTGGGTTGCCGTAACCTAATAACGTATGACCATGACCCGCATGAACCACATGGTGTTGATTGGGACGATGAGCACCATGCGTAGTTGTACCTAGAATAAATGGATGATCGCTATCGAGTTTTAATAGATCATCAATTACTCCCATTCCATTATGCAATAATACGATAGGGATGTTGTTGGGAATTGAATCAAGCAAAGGAGTGAGGACAGACTCAATCTGCCAAGCTTTTAGGGTGACAAGAATAATATCAGCATCGATAAGAGATTGGATGGATTGATTGGGTACGTCGATTCGATGATGTTCATTGAGTTGTATCGAGTACAGCGGATCGTTCGATCTTGCCCATACACTGATGCAATGGTGTTGTTGGCTTAATTTATACGCCCATAATGAGCCAATTGCTCCTGGGCCAATGATCACAATATTCATAGGTAATGATATTTTCATCGTCAATGTGAGAGTTAAAAGTGTAACACTAACAAAAAATAAGAATAACAGTGATCTCTTTTGATTTTATGCTCGTAAGAATGTTCAATAGTCTAAAAGCGATGCAATATTATGAAAAAAATCATGCTATTTCCTTTAGGCTCCATGGTTTTTCCTGATGGGATGATGAAGCTAAGGATCTTTGAAGAGCGTTATAAGCGAATGATCAGTGATTGCTTTAAGCAAGAAACAGGGTTCGGTATTTGCTTAGTAGATAATACAGAAGCATCTCCTCGTAATATATCAAAGATGGGGACATTCGTAGATATTGTTGATTTTGAAGTGTTAAATGATGGTTTGTTGGGGATTACCGTTAGAGGTAGAAAGCGATTTACCATACATGACTTATTTGTTGATAAAGATGGCCTTCGTTTTGCTAATGTGGATTTCTTAGCGAATTGGAAAGAAGATCCTATTCCACATCATCATACGATGAGTTCAATGTTAAAAGATATTTATCAGCAGTTTCCTGATTTGGTTGTGAATATCACTGAAATGAAATTTGATGATGCAACATGGGTAACACAACGGTGGCTAGAAATTTTACCTTTCAAAAGCGGGATATTAGACGTCGTATTGGCTCATGATAATCATCAATTAGCGATGGATATTATTTGTAAGTCACTCTACAGTAGAAGCATTAAATCTTTATAAATCAATTTATTTAAGTGGCTAACATTAAAAACGCAATGTTCATTGATCTGTGTCGTCACCTCTTTAATATTAAGTGAGCTCACCATGATAAAATCTAGCCCGAAAGACATGACTCGTTCAGATTGGGCGGAGTGCATGGCAAAAATTCAGCAACAGGATACAGAAGCATTTCAATTAGTGTTCAGTTTCTATTTTCCTCGTTTAAAGCAATTTGCATTCAAATATGTCAAAAATGATCATGTGGCGATGGAAATAGTACAAGAGACATTAACTACGGTTTGGCAAAAGTCGCATCTTTTCAATCATGAAAAGAGTGCTTTATCGACTTGGATATTCACGATTGCACGTAATCAATGTTTCGATCTGTTAAGAAAGCATCATGGGCAGAGTGTATCTCTGAGCTCGAATGATGTGTGGCCACAGGAATATTGCCCACCAGATTTAGTGGAACATTACACTCCAGAACATGACATGCTAAAAGAGCAAGTGGTAAAGTATTTAGATACGTTACCCGATACTCAAAAAAAACGGTGGTCCAAGCCGTGTATTTGGAAGAGCTGCCACATCAGCAAGTTGCTGATATGTTAGATATTCCATTGGGGACTGTGAAATCTCGTTTAAGACTCGCAGTAGAAAAGTTACGTGACACGATGAAGGCAGAATTATGATAGATCATCATCCAACAATTGAGCGACTTGAGCAGTATGTATTAGGCACTATTGATGCGTCACATGGCTTTGCTATTGCTTCTCACTTGGATTATTGCAGCGTATGCCAAGCACAAGTTAGTGAACTCGAAGCCAAGGTGGCAGAAGCAGCTTTTCATCATTCAGAGATAGAATCCGCATCCACATCGGATGATATGATGAATATGTTCTCCGCTATTGTTGAAGTTGCACCACAAACTATCGTCGATAGCACACCCACACGACCAAAGGCCGAGTATATTGAGGTAGCGAATAAACGATTTCAATTGCCCACCCAAGTCGCAAGGCAGATCTCATCGCTTGGAGAGTGGAAAAATTATGGAGGTAAAGTGTTTAGTGCCCCTATCACTCTTGAGAATAATGTTCATGCCAATCTAATGTACATTGCTCAAGGTGTGTCGATACCCGAGCATACCCATAAAGGAAAGGAAACAACGCTTATTCTTCATGGAGGGTATCAAGATCAGTTGGGGAGTTATAAAGCCGGGGATTACATTGAATGCACCCAAAGTGACATTCATAGTCCAGAAACGACACATGAAGATTGTTTATGTTTGACCCTATTAACCGAGCCTATGTTATTCACCAAAGGTGTCGCTAGAGTATTCAATCTGTTTGGCAAGGGTATGTATCCATAATACGATGTGGTTTCAGTTCGTTTTTTCTAGCGAAGGCAGTTCATGAAAGTGAATTGCCTTTTTTATTTATGAAGATCATACATCTTAAGTAATACAATAAGCGATATTCCCTTTTCTGTGATTTAGGTATCTTTACGTGCATTCAATTGTATTTATTGCTCGATCTTTAAGCACCATCAATTCAGTATGTCATACATTGTCGATATTAAATATTTGATGTCCGTCGAGTTTGCAGTAAATACTAGGGGAATATAAATGCTGAAGGCTATAACACTGGGTGAGTTCATTATCCAAAAACAACATGATTTTCCATCAGCAAGTGGGGAGTTATCTTCTTTATTATCATCAATACGTATTGCTGCAAAGGTAGTACACCGTGAGATAAATAAAGCCGGCCTTACGGATATTTTTGGCTCAATGGGGCAAGAGAATATCCAAGGAGAGCAGCAACAAAAGTTGGATGTTTTTGCTAATGATAAGTTTAAAGCAGCGTTAGAAGCTCGTGATCAAGTCTGCGGTATCGCCAGTGAAGAAGAAGATAGCGTGGTTATCTTTGATCAATCACAGCATCATGATGCGAAATACGTTGTCTTAATGGATCCTTTAGATGGTTCATCGAATATTGATGTAAATGTCTCAGTGGGCACGATTTTCTCCATTTTTAAACGAGTTTCTCCTGTTGGTGGCCCAGCACAGGAATCGGACTTTTTACAACCAGGTACAGAGCAAGTCGCAGCGGGTTATATTATCTATGGCTCTTCGACGATGCTAGTGTATACGACGGGTAATGGCGTTAATGGTTTTACCTATGATCCATCGTTAGGGTCTTTTTTGTTGTCCCATGAAAATATCCGTATTCCCGAAGATGGCGAGATTTACTCGATAAATGAAGGACATTATTTTAAATTTCCAATGGCGGTCAAACGCTATATTAAACATTGTCAAAACCCTAAGACACAAGAACATGCGTATACCTCTCGTTATATTGGCTCATTAGTAGCCGATGTTCATAGAAATATGATCAAAGGGGGGATCTACATGTACCCGAGTACCCTAACTCATCCTAATGGAAAGTTGCGTTTATTGTATGAATGTAACCCAATGGCATTTATTGTTGAGCAGGCAGGTGGGATTGCCAGTAGCGGTTTACAGCGGACAATGGAAGTAACGCCAACGGAATTGCATCAAAGAGTCCCTTTTTTCTGTGGTTCAAAAAATATGGTAGAAACACTGCATCACTATATGCATTTAGATAATGCTCTAGAAGAAGAAAAATATCTTATACAAGAAATGTAGTTAAGGTTTTATGGCTTACGGTGTTTTTATAAAAAAAGGCTAACTTTGTTTAGCCTTTTTTATTGATAGGGATAATAGAGTGTTATACTCAATTTTCATCCTTTGACTTTTGGAACTGTGCCAGTGACCGACAATAGATTTTCATCCTACGATCTCAACTCTGATCTTATTTCTAACCTTGATAGCATGGGCTATCACACCATGACACCAATCCAAGAGCAAAGTCTACCGGCGATGCTTGAAGGTAAGGACGTGATTGGTCAGGGCAAAACTGGATCGGGTAAAACAGCCGCCTTTGGTTTAACGGTATTACATAATTTACGAGTAAAGCGTTTTCGTGTGCAATCACTTGTTTTATGTCCGACACGAGAGCTTGCCGATCAAGTGGCAACTGAAATCAGAACCTTGGGTAGAGCAATACATAATATCAAAGTACTGACGTTATGTGGTGGTATGCCTATGGGGCCTCAAATAGGATCGTTAGAGCATGGTGCTCATATTCTTGTTGGGACACCAGGTCGTATACTGGATCATTTAAATAGAGGTCGTATTAATTTAGATGAATTGAATACGCTTGTCCTTGATGAAGCTGATCGCATGCTGGATATGGGATTCCAAGATGCATTAGATGCGATTATTGATGAAGTGCCAAAAGAGCGACAAACATTATTATTCAGTGCGACCTTCCCTGAAAAAATAGAGAAAATTGCATCTCGCATCATGAATAACCCTCAAATGGTGAAAGTAGAATCGAAAGATGATAAACCTAAAATTCATCAATCTTTTTATAAATTAGAAAGCAAAGAAGAGCGAATTGAAACATTGAAGGCGCTATTGCTGACTCAAAAACCAGAGTCATCGGTTATTTTTTGTAATACTAAAAAAGAAGTTCAATTCGTTGCTGATGAGTTATACGATGCTGGTTTTAGTGTCATCGATCTTCATGGTGATCTTGAGCAAAGAGACCGCGATCAAGCTCTTATTCAATTTTCTAATAAAAGTATTTCTATTCTTGTTGCTACCGATGTGGCAGCGAGAGGCTTAGATGTTGAGAATCTTGATGCGGTATATAACTATGAAATGTCGCGAGATCCTGAAGTTCATGTTCACCGAATTGGTCGAACAGGGCGTGCTGGTGCAAAGGGAACAGCTTCCAGTTTTTACAGTGATAAAGAAGGGTATAAGTTAGCCGTTTTGGAAGAGTATATGGATATCAACATTCGACCAACGACAAAACCAGAGCCTGTCTATGAAAAGCCTTATTATGCAGCGATGACCACATTGCAAATTGATGGTGGGAAAAAACAAAAATTACGACCAGGTGATATTGTTGGTGCTTTGACAGGTCAAGGTGGTATTTCAGGAGATTCGGTGGGTAAGATTAAAGTGTTACCTATACGAGCTTATGTTGCTGTTGCAAAATCCGATGCAAAAGTTGCTTTGAAAAAATTAGAAAGTGGAAAAATGAAAGGTCGTCAATTTAGAGCTCGAATTTTAAAATAAAGCAATAAAGATCAGCGTTTAAATTAATCTTGTTAGCTCAGTCGTATACTACTCGATAACCTTGTTTTTGGTGGGTAGAATATGAATATGAATATGTAGACAAAAATACGTTCTGATCAAAGAAAGAGCAGAGTCCATTATGGAACCTGCTCTTTTTTATTACATGATATCGTTAATGAATTATGAATTAACGAGCTTGACCGCTTCACGTGTTAGTCGAGCTAGCTCGTCCCATTCACCGGCTTCGATTAATGCTTTATCGACCATCCATGTACCACCGCACGCTAATACGCGAGGGACTGAAAGGTAGTCTTTAATGTTGTCAGTATTGACACCACCCGTTGGCATAAAAGAGATATCAACATAAGGTGCTAATAACGCTTTCACCATTTTGACTCCGCCGGAGGCTTCTGCTGGGAAAAACTTCAGTGTCGTTACGCCCATTTCTAAGGCCGCTTCAATGGCACTTGGGTTATTAACACCAGGAATGATATCAATTCCCATGTCTTGGCATGTTTGTACGGTATTTGGGTTAAAGCCAGGAGAAACGACAAAAGTAGCGCCAGCCTGTTTTGCTGCGACAGCTTGCTCTTCAGTGAGAACCGTTCCTGCACCAATCAACATATCAGGTTGTGTTTCTCGTAATAAACGAATAGCTTCTACAGCCGCTTCTGAGCGAAATGTAATTTCTGCAGCAGGTAAGCCATTCTCAACGAGAACTTTACCCAGTGGAATAATATCTTGAGCGTTATCAATCGCGATAACAGGAATAACTTTAAGTGATTGTAGTTGTTCTTTTATGGAGGTCATTATGTGTCCTTGGATTATCCTTTCTATAGGATAATCGTCTTATTATGATAGGTTCAGTTGATCGGTTTTATCTTTAGGGATAATAGCCCCTTTATGTTGAATAACGATTCCAGCCATCGCATTTCCTCTCTGGGAAGAGTCAACTAATGTTCCGTTATTTAAATAGCTCGATAAAAATCCGCCATTAAATGAATCACCTGCAGAGGTGGTATCCACGACATGAGAAACCGGTGTTGTTGCTACTTTTTCTGGTTTTGAGAGAGAGAAGTCTTGTACTAAGCAACCTTCAGACCCTAGTTTTACCACTGCTTTTTTAACGCCTTGTGCTTCTAAACGAGTCAAAGTGTCGTGTGGTGTTGGGTCGCCCCATAATAACGCTTCATCATCATAGGTCACTAAAGCTAAGTCACAAATTTGATATAGAGCGAGATAAGATTCTTTTACGCTGGCATTATCATCATCTTGGGGCCACAGTGCAGGTCTAAAGTTGCTATCGAAGGCAATTTCAACCCCAGATTGACGTAACTCAGCAAGTAACCAAATAAGATCCGCTCTGTCTTCTTCAGGTAAAATAGCAAGACTAATACCGCTTAAAAAGACCATGTCGACGTCTTTAAGTTGTTGAGCAATATCGGTCATTTGTGGGTGTTGCATGAGGTAGCGAGCAGGGGATTGATTTCGCCAATACAGGAACGTTCGCTCACCGTGTTCATCAAGTTGTATTAAATATAATCCTGGCGTTCGATTTGAGTCGCGTAGAACAAGGTTGGTATTGATTCCTTCTTGTTGCCATCGCTCGATCATCCCATGACTAATCGGGTCATTGCCTAGCGCGGTGACATATTGAATATCAATGTTGTGACTTGTTCCATTGAGTTCACATCCTCTACTGAGGTAAACAGCGGCATTGAGAGTGTCTCCTCCAAAGGTCTGAGTCATCTCCCCAAAGGGTTTTCCATTGAGCTCTATCATGCACTCGCCGATAATAGCGACTTTTTTCATAGTGAATTCCATTACTGTAAATCAGTTTATTTAATTATTCTTTAGCATGGTAAAGGCTGCCGAAGTCTTTCGTCCATGCATCAAACCTATTTATGATGTAGAAAGCATTCTATATGAAAAAGCCCCTATATATTAGGGGCTTTACTCTCGTTTTAGAGAAAAGGTTACTTCTCGAGTTTAACGAATACGCTTGTTAAGATAAACGATAACGAGAATACGCCAATCACACCTAAAATCGCTTGAATGAAGTTTTGAGTTCCGCCCGCTAAGTAAGCCGGTAAACTGAATACTGATGATAAGATATAGCTGGTTAGGTGTGTATCAATAGACACTGAAATCGCACCAACGATACCCGCTGATAAACTCGCCATCCATAATGCTTTGGTGTATTTAGTCAATACACCAAATAATGCGGGTTCTGTAATGCCTAAAATAGCCGTCACACCTGAACCGACAGTAATCGATGATTCTTCTTTTGAAACGGTTTTCTTTTGCTTAGACCAGACAGCCATTGTTGCACCGGCGATCGCTAGGTTACCTAAACACATGATTGGCATTAATAAATCTTTACCGTATAAAGCAAAGTTATTTAAGCTGATTGGTGTCATGCTGTGGTGAATACCAAATACAATCGTGATTGGACGAGTTAAACCAAAAACAAAGCCCGTAATCGTTGGAGAAATCTCCAGTAATGAACTGACTACCCATCCAGCGCCGTTACTTAGCCATAGTCCTGCAGGACCCACAAATGAAAGTGTGATCGTTGCTGCTGTTGCAAAGGCGATTAAAGGTGTGAATACCGGTTTTGCTGCTGCTGGGATAAATTGGTCAACAAAAGGAGTGACTTTTGAAAGTAACCAAACCGCTAATATAGTTGGAACAATGGCACCGCCGTAACTTAATAGCTCAACAGGGATAACGCCAAACACGAGAAGTTCAGGTGTTAATTCGGCACTCTTTAATGCAGCAGCTTTATCGATAAGCTTTGGAGAGAGCATTGCAGCGGCTATCGCTAGCGATAAGTACTCATTCACTTTGAACATTTTTGCTGCTGAAAATGCGACTAACATAGGTAAAAAGAAGAATACAGCAACAGCAATTGAGCGGAAGAAGAAGACGGTGTCAGAGGTTTCTGATAAGACATTCGTTGCAATTAAGCCCGAAAGTAATCCCATCAACATACCAGCGCCCGCAATAGCAGGAACAACAGGGCCAAAAATACCCGCAACAATGCGCATGATGCCTTGGAATGGTTTCCCTTTTTCAACAGTGATGGCTTGCTCTGGGGAAGTGGATGTTGGTAAAGCCTTGAACCATTGCTCTACATCAACACCGATAACAATTTGTGTTTGGCCATCAGAAAAGACAACGCCTTTAACACCTTTAATGCTTTCTAGCTTGGCTTTACTCGCAATCGAATCATCTTTTAATTGAAGACGAAGGCGGGTCATACAATGCGTTGCATGTTGAATGTTGTCTTGTCCACCCACAGCACTGACTAATTGCTGAATATGCTTCGGTAGAGTACTGCTATTTTTTAGGCTCTGATTTGAGCTCATAGTTTCACTAATTGTCATCTCAAACTCTCTTATCGTGTTTGTTTTGCTGACGATAATATCGAATTACTTATAAAAACCAACTCGATAAATTGTGATCTGAGTCACCTTAAGTGGGGTTTTAAAGGCAAAAAAACTTTTTTTATACGATTGGTCTGTTTTTAGGTAGTGAATGCAAACAAAAGTAGACCAGTTATTTTTTGTCGTAAATTCCTACTTGAATTCAGCCATTTTTGAGGGTTATATTGCGCCCAACTTCTTTTGGCATTAGGTACAAAAAATGAAACCGACCATCATTACAGACATTCGCTGTGTCATAACAAAACCCGATAGACATAATTTAATTACCGTTATTGTAGATACTGATCAAGGTGTTACAGGATATGGCTGTGCAACATTTCAGCAGCGTCCTATTGCAGTTAAGACAATGGTAGATGAATATTTGAAACCACTTGTTATGGGTAAAGATGCGAATGACATAGAAGATCTATGGCAAATGATGACGGTGAATGCGTACTGGCGTAATGGCCCTGTGATTAATAATGCGATCTCAGGTATTGATATGGCGCTATGGGATATTAAAGCTAAATTAGCGAAAATGCCTTTGCACCAACTCTTTGGTGGAAAGGTGCGCGATGCTATTGCGACTTATACTCATGCGACCAGTGATACCCTGGAAGGGCTATACGGTGAAATTGATAAATACCTAGAGCAAGGTTATAAACATATTCGTTGTCAGCTAGGGTTCTATGGCGGTGTACCAGAAAATTTAAAAACGACGGAAAATCCAAGAGAAGGATCGTATTACGATCAAGATCAATATGTCGAAAATACGTTAAATATGTTTGCTGCTGTGCGTGAGAAATATGGGAATCTATTTCATATCTTACATGATGTACATGAAAGACTATTTCCGAATCAAGCACTGCAATTCGCAAAAAATGTAGAGAAGTACAACCCCTATTTCATCGAAGATATTTTACCGCCAAATCAAACGCAATGGTTAGACAATTTGCGTTCTCAGTCATCAGTCTCTCTTGCTTTAGGAGAGCTGTTTAATAATCCTGCAGAATGGCAAGACCTGATCGTTAATCGCCGTATTGATTTTATTCGTTGTCATGTTTCACAAATTGGTGGAATTACACCAGCGCTAAAATTAGGTTACTTGTGCCAAAACTTTGGTGTTCGAATTGCTTGGCATTGCCCACCGGATATGACACCGATTGGTGCAGCGGTAAATACACATTTAAATGTTCATTTACATAATGCAGCGATACAGGAGCATGTTGAGTATAAAGACAATACTCGCTCAGTATTCCCTGATTCACCAGAACCTAAAAATGGTTTCTTATATGCATTAGAGAAAGAGGGTATTGGTATTGAAATGAACGAAGAAGTTGCTGCTCATTTCCCTGTGGTCTATCGCCCACATGAGTGGACACAAAGTCGACTACCTGATGGTAGTATTCATACTCCTTAATTCATTCGTGTTTGATTTATATAAATATAGCCGGCTTATCGCTGGCTATATTTGTCTCTAAAGTGAATATTATCGCTACTAAATTGGGTCTGGTAGGTACAGTGGTAATCAATATCAATGATTTCACTGACGATAAATACTTCGCCGGATTTTAAAAAACCACGATTGGTAATGTGCATAGCGGCTGATCCACGTTTGCAACTTAAAGTGAGAGCAGCTTCTTTTGAGATGTTAATTGCACGATAGGTTGTGAGATATTTATCTATTTTTAATCCCATTTCCAATGCGTATTTTTGCAATGAATTCTCTATTTTAGATTCATTCATTTTGGGAAATAAATACACTGGAAGTTTGGTTTCTTCTATCTGTATTGGTTTACCATCGATTAAGCGTAATCGTTTAATAAACCAAATGAAATCATCTTTTTCTAATTGAAGTGCTTGACGCTCCTGTGATGAGGTTAAGCGTTTATGCAGTTTTAATTTTTGATACGATATCTGCTCAAAACTATTTTCTGTAATGGAATTATAAATAAAAGGTTTATTGGTCGCTTCCTGTTTTATGTAATTACCGGCGCCTAAACGTATCTCAATAATTCCAATGGCTTCCAGTTTGGCAATGGCTTTGCGTATTGTTGATCGAGAGACATCATAAGCATCGGAAAGCTCTCTTTCGGGTGGTAATTTATTTGCGTACTGATTCTGATAGATTTTACTTAAAAGATTTTCGGCAATAAATTCGAATTTTTTTTTGGGCCATCCTGCTTCCCTACATAACGAATGTGCGATCTCTCTATGAGTTCATCTTAGTATAAGGATGAAAATGACCTTATATCGTAAAGTTTCCAATAAAAGCTGTTTTGCTTCTCAGTTACTGATTCAATACAAGGTATTTTCATTCGTTCTTTAATGAATACAATCTGACATTACTCTGCGAGCATTTTCTTAAAGTGATCGCGTAATGATACAAGCATGATCAAACTTGGTACCACCATAATAGCGGTAATGGTAAAGAAGACTGACCAAGGTGTAATGTAGCTTGCAAGAGCTGAAATACCCGACAGTGTGGTATCAAGATAATCAACCAGTTCTCCACTAAAGGAAGAGAGCGTGGTTCGACTAAAATTACCAAGTGAGGCTAATAGTGCGTATTGGGTTGCTGAAAAAGCTTGTCCAGTTAATGCTGTTAAAAAGGAAACAAAAGCAACGGTAGAGAAAGCCGTTGTAAAGTTATCGACGAGAACAGTGAATAGTAATAGATCGGTGTCAGGTCCTACGATGGCAATGGCGGTAAGCATTAGGTTACTGCCAGCCATGGCACTTCCGCCAATGAGTAGCCCTTTAACAATGCCGAATCGAGTATTGAAGGCACTACTAATTAGAGCAAAAAAGACCGTTGCTCCCCAGCCAATCAATTTAGAATAATACCCAATGTCTTGGTTACTGAATCCAATTTCTTTATAGAAGGTAATGGACATTCGGCCTAAAAAAGCCTCTCCAATTTTGAATAGAAAGACAAAAAGCAGTAGGGTGATAGCGACTTTTACACCATTTCGGCGGAAAAAATCAAGGAAGGGTTCAAGCACGGTAACGGTGAACCAACTCAGGCTTTGAGTACCCACAATATCACTATGACGTTGCTCGGCTTCTTTTTGTAATCTTTCTCTTTCTGTGGCGGGTTCTTTCGTCAATAACGTAAACACCATTAAGATGACGGTGATTATAGCCATGACATAATAAACTTGATTCCAGCCATATTTATCGGCATTAGTAAAAGCGAGGTAGCCAGGTAAAGAGTAACCCGTCCACCAACCAATGGTCGCCATCGCTGAGGCTTGGGGTAATTTAGAGGTACCAGTGTTAGAAAAGGTATCGATTCGAAAGGCATCGATAGCAATATCTTTGGTTGCAGAAGCCACAGCGATACCAAGGGCGATGGCTGATGTCATTAACAAATTAATACTAGGATCCATTTGAGTAATGGCGAGCGTTGCAATCAATATGATAGCTTGGCATAAAATAATCCAGCTTCGGCGCTGTCCAAGCAAGGGATATAAGATAGGCAATTTGACTCGATCAACAAGAGGTGCCCATAAAAAATTAACCGCATATACAGCAAATACACTACCAAAATACCCAATGGCAGCTCGAGTTAAACCAGCATCAGTGAGCCAACCACTCATATTAGAGCCTATCAGTACCCAAGGGAATCCACTCGAACACCCTAATAAGAAAACCCATAATAATCGCTTGTCTTTGTAGCTATTGAAGGTTTCTACCCAAGAGTTTTGTACATCGGTTGACATGTGGTTTCCTTACCAATGAAATGATTTTATAAGGTCATTGGAAGCTCGGAAATGCAGAGAGCTTCCAATGTAAGATGAACCTGCTACTTTCATCTTATCCAGATTATTTACTGACTAGAAATTAATGTGGCTTTTAAGATGGTAATGGGAGTCTTAGGCACATCACCGTAACGTCCTTTTGAACCCGTAGGTTGCTGAGCCATTTTTTGAATGACTTCAAATCCTTGAGTGACTTGACCAAATACAGCATAACCTGGTGGTCGTTGTGAGTAATCAAGAAAGTGATTATCGGTCAAGTTGATATAAAATTGTCGAGTAGCTGAGTTCGGGTTATTTGTTCTGGCCATGGCAATAGAAGCGGTTTTATTTGATAACCCATTACTCGCTTCATTCTTAATTGGCGGATAGGTGTTACGCATGGTCATTGATTCGTCAAACCCACCACCTTGTGCCATAAACCCAGGTATCACTCGATGAAATATCGTACCTTTGTAACTTCCATCCTCGACATACTTTATAAAGTTAGCGGAGCTAATTGGCGCTTTTTCTTCATTTAACTCTACGGTGAATTTTCCGAGTGTCGTTTCAAATTCGACTGTTTGCGCAGCGATAGTCGAAGTACTTAATACAGCAAGAGAGAGAGCGATAGATTTCAACATTAAAAGCGTTCCTTCATATAGTGTTGTAGTTTTTTATCTTGAGACATTTCCTTTAATACCAAGTTCATGGTGTTATTCAACAGTTCGGAAATATCACTATTTAATGCACTTAATGCACTCGTTTGATTAGTATTACCTTTATACGTTCGAACTAATTTCCCATTAGGAGTTTCAGCGGTAATCGATAGAGTGATATTTGCGGTCATTTCATTTTCTAATACAGAGTGGCGTACCGATACCAAGGCTTCTTTTAATTCTATTTCGATTGTATTATCACTGTGCTTTGTTGATTGATAACCCTGTGAGGCGAAATAGTTTGTGATGGTTTTTTCTAGCGTTGTTCTAATGTTTTGTTTTGCGTGTATAGGTTCAAAGCGAGACTTTCCAGTATCAATAACTGCAACATATTGAGCTTTTCGTGTATCTCGGCTGCTGATAACAATACTATGTTGTGCAGTATTAGCGGAGGATGGAGAAATCATTTCAGGTGTAAAATCAATAAGCTGCTCTTGGGGGCTCGAACAAGCCCCTAGTAACACGACGGAAGTGGCTAAGATTAGCGCTCTGATGTTCATATATAAGATCCTTCTTTGTTGTTGCCTACTGGGTACGGTAAAACATCGTATCTACATTAGGCTTTTTGTGCTTGTAAGATAACAAACTTTTTATTCTGAGCAATCGTCGATATAGAATCATTACCAAAGAGGCGCCTTAACTTATCATCGTAGCCGAGGTGTCTGTTTCCGATCACTATTATTTTTCCACCTTGTCGTAGAACTTGCTTTGCATCACAGAACATCTGCCATGCGATATGATCGGTGATGGCTTGTTGTTGATGAAAAGGAGGATTACAGACAATAAGGTCGGCACTTTCGGACTTAAAGCTTTCTAAACAATTATCTAATTTTCCTTGGATTTGTTCAGGCGCTACTCCATTTTTATCTCGGTTTTTTTCAAGAGATTTGACAGCCATGATGCTTTCATCGACCGATATAATCGACGCATTTTTGTTGTTTCTTGCTAATTGAATACTCAGAACACCATTTCCACACCCTAAATCGATGATATCAAGCGGTTGATCGCTTTTTGGTAGGTGTTCAAGCAAAAAGCGAGCTCCAAGATCCAGCTTTTCTCCGGAGTAAACATTGGCATGGTTATAGAGGGTCATATCCCATTCATCGAGAGACCACTGGGTCCATGCTTCTTGCTGTTTACTATGAGAGCCATCTGCTGTTGAAAAAACCAATCGATGTTTTTTCTTTGCAAGAGAAGTCGTTGTCGCTCCTAAGTAATTCTCAAACAGCTTTAAGGTAGAACTGTGAATCTCTTTGGCTTTATTGACGGCAATGATCGGCGTCTTTTCAGAGCATGCTTGCTGTATTTTGCTTAATTGCCATGTTAAATGGCGATTGGTTTTTGGTATTTGCATTAGCACGAGGTCGTGATCTTCAGGAAGTTCATCGATGGTCGATAATATAGTGACATTAGGGCAATTATTGATGGAAAGATTATATTCTAGGCCTTTACGAGATAAATAAGAATCAGTCATCGTTGTTACCGCATGGCCATGAGAACTAAACCAGCAGCTTAATGCGCCAAAGTGATCATTAAGGATAACGATATTTAACGGTTTCTGAGCATCGTGTTGAGTCATGTAATGCTCAGAAACGTATTGAATCAGGTATTCATCACCCGCATCCCAAGCCTGTAATGTTTCATTGTTTCTTTTTGGATACCGATGAAGTGTTAGTGTGGTGTTTTCGATATCAAGTTGGGTATTTATCATAATGAAGCACTCTAATTAAAGAAGGGGTATAATGGCCTTAACGCTCTGTAATAAGAGATTAAGGTATCAACGATATTGATAAGGAATAATGATAATGATACAGGAAAAAATAGAACAAAAACTGAAAGAATCCTTTGAGCTGATCTTTTTAGAGGTGGCCAATGAAAGTTATATGCATAATGTTCCAGCAGGCTCAGAGAGTCATTTTAAGGTGACCGTTGTCTCTAAAGAATTTGAAGGTAAGCGTCTAATTGCGCGTCATCGTTCTATTAATACATTATTAGCAGATGAATTGAACAATGGTGTTCATGCATTATCTATGCATACCTATACAGAGAGTGAGTGGGCAGAGAAAGGTAATACAATACCAACTAGCCCTAAATGTTTAGGTGGAAATGGAAAATAAAAATCGATAAAGACTTCGCTAAATTGTGATTTTGAAACGAGTTAAAGAATGCAAAAATGATAATTTTAGTGATCTAGGTCAATTTTTTTTCAATTGTATCAATTGCCTTGATACTTTTTCATCATCGAGTGAAAGATGAGCATAGCGTGATGCTAGGAAAAAGTGTTAAAATGGCGAACTTATTAAAAATATGTTCTTTTGAGCAAATTTATAAAGGGATGTTGCGAGTTGGGCATATTGCTTTTACCCTTATTTAATTAAAGGTAAACGTTGTAACCTTTCTCGGGGCGTAAAGCCCTTTGCTTTAATGCAATCAAGAATTTTTTCTGACAATAAATAGTGCAAGTGCGTATGATTACAATAAAAAAGGGTTTGGACCTACCTATATCAGGTGCTCCTTCCCAGGTGATTAATGACGGCAAAGCCGTTACAAAAGTCGCCTTGCTTGGCGAAGAGTACGTTGGTATGCGTCCTACGATGCATGTCCGCGTTGGTGATGAGGTGAAAAAAGCACAAATTCTTTTTGAAGATAAAAAGAATCAAGGTGTGAAATTTACTTCTCCAGTAAGTGGTAAAGTTATCGAAGTCAATCGTGGTGCAAAACGTGTACTTCAATCCGTTGTGATTGAAGCTGCAGGTAATGACCAAGTGACATTCGATGCGTACACAGCTGATAAATTAACGACGATTGACCGTTCTGCGGTTGTATCACAGTTAGTTGAATCAGGTTCGTGGACTGCTTTACGTACTCGTCCGTTCAGCAAGGTACCAGCAATTGACTCGGTAACAAAGGCTATCTTTGTTACAGCAATGGATACGAATCCATTAGCTGCAGAACCTGAGTTAATTATTAACGAACAAGCAGATGCATTTACTGCAGGCTTAGACATTCTATCTAATTTAACGGATGGAAAAGTTTACGTTTGTAAGAAAGGCGGTAGCTTACCTCGTTCATCTCAATCTAATGTAGAAGAGCATGTTTTTGAAGGCCCTCACCCAGCTGGTCTGGCAGGTACTCATATACATAATCTTTATCCAGTAGATCTAGAGCACGTAGCCTGGAGTATAAACTACCAAGATGTGATTGCATTTGGTCAGTTATTCTTAACAGGTGAACTATACACAGATCGTGTTATTTCTCTTGCTGGCCCTGTTGTTAATGAGCCACGCTTAGTTCGTACAATTACAGGTGCAAGCCTAGATGAACTAACAAAAGGTGAAGTGGCAGGCGGTGAAGTTCGTGTTATTTCTGGATCAGTATTATCTGGTACAAAGGCATCAGGTCCTCACGCTTATCTTGGCCGTTATCACCAACAGGTTTCAGTGTTAAGTGAAGGTCGTGAAAAAGAACTCTTTGGCTGGGCTTTACCTGGTAAAGATAAGTTCTCTGTAACACGAGCTTACCTAGGTCACCTTTTCTCTGGTCGTTTGTTTAATATGACAACTACGACGAACGGTAGTGATCGCTCTATGGTACCAATCGGTAACTATGAACGAGTACTTCCATTAGATATGGAACCAACATTACTTCTTCGTGATTTATGTGCGGGTGATACTGACAGTGCTCAGCGTCTTGGTGCATTAGAGCTGAATGAAGAAGATTTAGCGTTGTGTACCTATGTATGTCCAGGCAAATACGAGTACGGTGAGTTACTTCGTGAGTGCTTAGACAAGATTGAGAAAGAAGGGTAATCTCATGGGTCTTAAAAAGTATCTTGAAGATATAGAGCACCAATTTGAGCCAGGTGGCAAACACGAGAAGTGGTTTGCTTTATATGAAGCAGTAGCAACTGTTTTCTATACGCCAGGTATGGTGACAAAACAAAGCGCACACGTTCGTGATAGTATCGATTTGAAACGTATCATGATCATGGTGTGGTTTGCTACATTCCCAGCAATTTTCTGGGGTATGTACAATGCTGGTGGTCAAGCGATCGCTGGTCTAGTTCATATGTATTCTGCGGATCAACTTGTTGATGTTATCGCAGGTAACTGGCGTTATGGCCTGACAGAAACACTTGGTGGAACCATCAGTGCGGATGCAGGTTGGGGTAGTAAAATGCTACTCGGCGCAATGCACTTCTTACCAATTTACCTGACTGTATTCCTTGTAGGTGGTTTCTGGGAAGTTCTATTCTGTATGGTTCGTAAACATGAAGTTAATGAAGGTTTCTTTGTTACTTCTATCTTATTTGCGTTAATCGTTCCACCAACACTTCCTTTATGGCAAGCCGCTTTAGGTATTACCTTTGGTGTTGTTGTTGCTAAAGAAATCTTTGGCGGAACAGGCCGTAACTTCCTTAACCCAGCACTAGCAGGTCGTGCTTTCCTATTCTTTGCTTACCCAGCTCAAATTTCGGGTGATTTAGTGTGGACTGCAGCAGATGGATTCTCTGGTGCAACGGCTTTAAGCCAGTGGGCACAAGGTGGTGAAGGCGCTTTAATCAATACAGTAACTGGCGACGCAATTACTTGGATGGATGCATTCATCGGTAATATTCCAGGCTCTATCGGTGAAGTGTCTACTTTAGCACTATTGATCGGTGCTGCTTTCATTGTTTATATTCGAGTTGCATCTTGGCGTATTATCGCTGGTGTTCTTATCGGTATGATTGCAGTATCTACGCTATTTAACTTAATTGGTTCTGATACTAACCCATTATTCAGCATGCCTTGGCATTGGCACCTAGTTCTTGGTGGTTTTGCATTTGGTATGTTCTTTATGGCAACGGATCCTGTATCAGCATCATTTACTCATAAAGGTAAATGGTGGTACGGCATCCTTATCGGTGCAATGTGTGTTGTTATTCGTGTTGTTAACCCAGCATACCCAGAGGGCATGATGCTAGCAATTCTATTTGCTAACTTATTTGCACCACTGTTCGACCATGTTGTGATTGAGAAGAACATCAAACGGAGATTATCTCGTTATGGCAAGTAATAACGATAGCATCGGCAAAACCCTGTTTGTTGTTATTGCATTGAGCTTAGTATGTTCAATCATTGTATCAGCAGCAGCAGTAGGCCTACGCGATAAGCAGCAAAGTAACGCAGCTTTAGATAAGCAAACAAAGATCCTTCAGGTTGCAGGTATTGAAGCTGTTGGCGATATTCCAGCCCTATACGGTGAAAGTATCGAACCTCGCTTAGTTGATTTTTCAACAGGTGAATTCGTGGAAGGTGATGCAACAACTTTTGATCAGCGTAAAGCAGCAAAAGATCCATCACAGTCAACTCGTTTAGTTGCTGATCAAGATTTTGCTAAAATCATTACTCGTTCTAATACTGGTATTGTTTACCTAGTTAAGAATGGAGAGGATTTATCTAAAGTAATTATTCCTGTTCATGGTAATGGTCTTTGGTCAATGATGTACGCATTTGTTGCTGTTGAAACTGATGGCAACACAGTGTCAGACATCATTTACTACGAGCAAGGTGAAACACCTGGTCTTGGTGGTGAAGTTGAAAACCCGAACTGGCGTGCTCAGTTTGAAGGTAAGAAGCTTTATGATGCGAATGGCAAACCAGCAATTAGCGTTGTTAAAGGTGGCGCTCCAGAAGGTTCTGAACATGGCGTTGATGGTCTGTCTGGTGCAACACTAACAAGTCAAGGTGTTGAGAATACATTTAACTTCTGGCTAGGTGAACAGGGCTTTGGTCCTTTCCTTGCTAAAGTGCAAAATGGAGACCTTAACTAATGTCTGCTCAAGATATGAAAAAGAGTGTTATTGCTCCGGTTATTGATAACAACCCAATCGCCCTTCAGGTTCTTGGTGTTTGTTCAGCACTAGCAGTAACGACAAAATTAGAAACAGCGTTTGTAATGACGATTGCGGTAATGTTCGTAACGGCATTTTCAAACTTATTTGTTTCTGCAATTCGTAACCACATTCCAAACAGTGTGCGTATCATTGTTCAGATGGCAATTATCGCATCACTTGTAATCGTGGTAGACCAAGTACTTAAAGCGTATGTTTACGAAATCTCTAAACAGCTTTCTGTATTCGTCGCACTTATCATTACGAACTGTATTGTAATGGGTCGTGCTGAAGCATTTGCAATGAAGTCGGCACCTCTTCCATCATTTATCGATGGTATTGGTAATGGTCTTGGTTATGGCTTTGTTCTGATTGTTGTTGGTTTCTTCCGCGAACTATTCGGTTCAGGCAAACTATTTGGTATGGAAGTACTTCCTTTAGTAAGTAACGGTGGTTGGTATCAGCCTAATGGTCTTATGCTATTAGCTCCATCGGCGTTTTTCCTAATCGGCTTCTTAATTTGGGCAATTCGTGTGTTCAAACCAGAACAAGTAGAAGCGAAGGAGTAAGGTAGTCATGGAACATTACATTAGTCTTCTAGTCCGCTCAATTTTTATTGAGAATATGGCGCTGTCTTTCTTCTTAGGTATGTGTACTTTTCTTGCCGTATCTAAGAAAGTTAAGACGTCATTTGGTCTAGGTGTTGCGGTTGTTGTTGTACTGACGATTGCAGTACCATTAAACAACCTTGTTTATACACATGTATTAAAAGAAAATGCATTACTTGATGGAGTCGATCTTAGCTTCTTAAGCTACATTGCGTTTATCGGTGTAATCGCGGCATTAGTACAGATATTAGAAATGATTCTTGATCGCTTCTTCCCACCTCTGTACAACGCATTAGGTATTTTCTTACCTCTGATCACGGTTAACTGTGCAATTTTCGGTGGTGTATCTTTCATGGTACAACGCGATTATAACTTTGCAGAATCAGTTGTGTATGGCTTCGGTTCTGGCTTAGGTTGGATGTTAGCGATTGTTGCTCTTGCAGGTATTCGTGAAAAGATGAAGTACTCAGATGTACCTCCTGGTCTACGTGGTCTTGGTATCACGTTTATTACAGCAGGTCTTATGGCGTTAGGCTTTATGTCTTTCTCTGGTGTTCAACTGTAAGTCGGGTAAACCGAAACAACTATAGGAATAGTCAATAATGGACATGATTCTTGGTGTCGTGATGTTTACTCTGATCGTACTTGTTCTTGTTCTAGTGATTCTTTTCGCTAAATCAAAACTAGTACCAACAGGTGACATTACAATTTCTGTTAACGGTGACCCTGAGAAGGCTATCGTTACAACACCTGGTAGTAAGCTACTAGGTGCACTAGCAGGTGCGGGTGTTTTCGTATCATCTGCTTGTGGTGGTGGTGGTTCTTGTGGCCAGTGTCGCGTAAAAATTAAATCTGGTGGTGGTGATATTCTACCAACTGAGCTTGATCATATTTCAAAAGGTGAAGCTCGTGAAGGTGAACGTTTAGCATGTCAAGTTGCAATGAAAACAGACATGGATATCGAGTTACCAGAAGAAATTTTCGGTGTTAAAAAGTGGGAATGTAACGTTATCTCTAACGATAATAAAGCGACATTCATCAAAGAGCTTAAACTTCAAATCCCTGATGGCGAATCTGTACCTTTCCGTGCAGGTGGCTATATTCAAATTGAAGCGCCAGCTCACCATGTTAAATACGCTGATTATGATGTTCCAGAAGAATATCGTGGTGATTGGGAGAAGTTTAACCTTTTCCGTTACGAATCAATTGTTAATGAAGATATTATCCGTGCTTACTCTATGGCTAACTACCCTGAAGAGTTTGGTATTATCATGCTTAACGTTCGTATCGCGACTCCTCCACCAAATAACCCGGATGTTACTCCAGGTCAGATGTCTTCTTACATTTGGTCACTAAAAGAAGGTGATAAGTGTACGATTTCTGGTCCATTCGGTGAATTCTTTGCGAAAGATACTGATGCAGAGATGGTCTTTGTTGGTGGTGGTGCAGGTATGGCTCCAATGCGCTCACACATCTTTGATCAACTTAAGCGTCTTAACTCTACTCGTAAGATGTCTTTCTGGTACGGTGCTCGTTCTAAGCGTGAAATGTTCTACGTAGAAGATTTCGATATGCTGCAAGCTGAAAATGACAACTTTGTTTGGCATTGTGCACTGTCAGATCCTCAGCCTGAAGATAACTGGGATGGTTACACTGGTTTCATCCATAACGTACTGTACGAAAACTACCTGAAGGATCATGATGCTCCTGAAGATTGTGAGTACTACATGTGTGGTCCACCGATGATGAACGCAGCGGTTATTGGTTTGCTGAAAGATCTTGGTGTTGAAGATGAAAACATCTTACTTGATGACTTTGGTGGTTAATTTTATTAATCATTTTAAGCATCAATGAGTTACATGGCTGGCCTTTTGGCCAGCCATGTTTATTTTATATCAAATGAATATTTATCTTTGTTACCATGTGTATTAATTCATATGGGATAAAGATAAGTATTTTAAATGGGTTGTATTATGAAAAAATGGCTATTCGTTTTATTACTTCCGGTTATTCTCTTAGGCTGTACTGAGCCACCAAAACAGGTGTATGTAACAGGCCCAACGATGGGGACAACTTACAATATTAAATACATTGCACCGGAGGAAATGAGCACTTCTTCTAAAGATATACATACAGAAATTGATCGTTTACTTGAAGAGGTTAATGATCAAATGTCGACTTATCGGGTGAACTCCGAGTTAAGCTTGTTTAATCAGTATAAGAGTGATGAACCATTTAAGGTATCTAAAGATACAGCGTTTGTTGTGAAAGAAGCCATCAGATTAAACGGTCTAACTAAAGGAGCTCTTGATGTAACCGTGGGACCTTTAGTCAATTTATGGGGATTTGGTCCAGATGCAAAACCAGAGATTATCCCTAGCGCTGAAAGCATTAGTCTAGCAAGGCAAGCCACTGGAATTGAGCACATTAAAGTGGATGGCAACTTGTTAGTGAAAACTTTGCCCAAGCTGTATGTTGATCTATCTCCTATCGCAAAAGGGTGGGGGGTTGATGTTATTGCTAACTACCTTGAAATGATAGGTATAGATAATTACTTAGTCGAAGTCGGTGGGGAGATTCGCTTAAAAGGAGTGAACTCTGAAGGTGCTAAATGGCGTATAGCTATAGAGAAGCCGGTTATTGATGAACGGAGCGTACAGCTAATTATTGCTCCAGGTGATATGGCAATAGCGACTTCTGGAGATTATCGTAATTATTTTGAACAAGATGGTGTTCGCTATTCTCACATTATTAATCCTCAGACCGGTAAACCAATTAATCATAAAGTGGTATCCATTACCGTATTATCTGAAACATCAATGGAAGCGGATGGTTTAGCGACTGGGCTAATGGTGCTTGGCCATAAAGCAGCACTGGATGTCGCTGAAGCTAACGATATTGCGATATTTATTATTGAAAAAACAGATGAGGGTTTTGCAGAGTATTCATCCTCTCATTTTAAACCTTATCTAAAACAGACTAAAAATTAAGAGATGATCATATGAGTACATTTTTAATTGCATTTGGTATATTTTTGGCCTTTATTGCTGCTATGGCTATTGGTTATATCGTTAAGAAAAAAGTCATTAAAGGCAGCTGTGGTGGTCTAGGGGCCGTTGGTATAGATAAAGTATGTAACTGCCCTGAGCCATGTGATGCACGTAAAAAACGTGAAGCGAGAGAAGCTGCTCGTGCTGCAAAGTTAGCGGAGTGGGATAAAGATCGAATAGCGTAATGTCGCATCAAGTGTAAAAAGGGCCTCTCTTTAATCAGCGGGGCCTTTTTTGTATCTGTTATTTTGACACTGTCATTGCGCTATAGTAAGTAATCACTATTATAGTTTATCGTTATTTTCTTTCTTGACTATATTGTAATAGAGAGCGAAGTCTATACTGACTACTATCAACTAACATTTGCAATATGGATTGCACTTATAAGGTTGAAGTTGTATTTAGTACTGAGAACAAAACTGGAGCAAGGAATGAAATTGAAAGGAAGTTGGGTAAACTTTATCACTTTAGCTATGAGCATCGTAGCATTACCAGCAGTGTCTGCTCAATGTGAAATTGCGATTCACAATGATTTACGTCTGAATGAAAAGCAGATCGAAATTAAAAATGATATGGATAAAACGGCCATGATCAGAGATAGTGAATTGTTTATTAATGAGACAAGTATTTCTTTATCGGAGCAACAACAACGTTTAGTTGCCAGTTATCAATCGGCCATTAATCAGTATTTACCCCAAGCAAAAACAGTTGCTCACGATGGTATTGAGTTAGCCAATAATATTTTGGATGACATTGAAGTAGCCATCGATCAAGAAGGTGTATTTGATGAGGTTAAATCAGAAGTAGCCTCGGCGTTTAATGAAGTAAAGCAAAGTTATTATAAAGATGGATTCCTTGAAATACCGAGTGGCCATTTTACCGATCTAAGGCAAGCTTGGTCAGATGATTTTACTGAAGCTCGCGCTTTTTTAAACTCTGAATTATCGGAAGATGCCTTTAATGCATTATCTGAATCGATGAAAAAAGCACAAGGAGAGATCAATTTAACTCAACTTTATATCCAATTATCGGAGCTGAAAGCAATCGTAGAATCTCATTTTGATCGCTATTTACAAAAACAAGAACAAAAATCAGAGAAATTATGTGAATCCTATGGGGATCTAATTGAACAGGAAGAGCAGTTACATAATGAAGTTCCGGAACTGAAAAACTACCCATTATTTACCATTTAAAGTGAAGCATCTATCAAACACCATACCCAAAAGTAGAGCCTTGAGCATGGTGTTTAATGTAATATAATACTTTCGTTATGATTCATCTCGTCTAAATGCTTGCTTGTCGAAGGGTTACCTTCAGTATGCTCAGCAACGGTATGTCCTGAAGAGTGTTCAGGTGAAACCGGTTGAATCAATTGTGCTTGAAGACGAACAACAGTATCCATTTGTTGTAATAAACTCTCCCAGTTAATTTTGTTTTCTAGTTCAAAAATAGAAGCAAAATTATCGATACTCCAGTCCATAGAATGTTTAGGATCAATTCGTTGACCTAAAAATAAAACTTCATAGTGTAAATGTGGACCCGTGGATATACCGGTGTTACCACAGGTTGCGATTTGCTCACCTTTCTTGATAAATTGCCCACGTTTGGCTGTGAAGCTTTCTAAATGAGCAAACGAAGTCATAAAGCCAAAGGTGTGTCTTACTGTCAGGTAATTACCATACCCTCGGTTACTTGGACGAACGGTTTCTACAACACCATCGGCAACGGCATAAATGGGTTCGCCCATTTTACAAGTTAAATCGATACCATAATGTGCTTTTCGTTTACCGGATACTGGATGAACCCTAGCGCCGTAGATAGATGAAATACGCTTATATTTCAGTGGTAAGCCATTCGGTATAAAACGTAACATTGTTTTCTTGACAGCTGAATTAAGCGAGGCTTCATTGACTCTATCTTCTAGATCTTCTTCCCAATAATCTTGCTGATTATCAGTGAGCCCTAATACTTTTTCGACATCATGCACTCGTCTTGTTAGGTAGCTTAATTGTGTTCGCTTCTCATCAAGTACTTCTTCTAAATGATGAGTAGTTTCCGTTTTTTGTGCATATAACGTGCTGAGTTCTTGTGTTTTCTCTTTGGCTAAAACTAATCGTTCCTGAAGAGAAGCAACTAAGTGACTCTTATGAATGTTTTGATAAATAGCATATGCGCCATAAGCACTACTGCCTAATAAGCACAAACATAAAGTCAAAAGAGAGAGCATACCAGCCTTGGTAAAGGAGTAATGTCTCACCCCTTTGTTTGTTGGGATGGAAATATCAATCTTTTGAGTCATCAAATTCTCACATCTATTCTGTAATCAACCCTATTCAACTAAATGTATAAGATCTGCTTGTGATGGGAATTCTATGGTAATTTAATGGTGTGATTGTTAGGTGGTTGTAAGGGGATTGACAATAAAAAAAGGTCAAATAACATAAAAATACATTATTTGACCTTTATTGATACACTAACGTTTTGAATTATTTAGTGATACGTTTGTATTTAATTCTGTGAGGTTCAGCAGCTTGCGCACCGATTGTCTTCTTAAGCCATTCCATATATTCAGTGTAGTTACCCTCATAAAAGTTAACTTGACCTTCATCTCTATAGTCAATGATATGAGTGGCAATTCTATCTAGGAACCAGCGGTCGTGAGAGATAACCATGGCACATCCTGGAAATTCAAGTAGAGCTTCTTCAAGAGCTCGTAGGGTTTCAACATCCAGATCATTGGTTGGTTCATCCAGAAGTAAAACGTTACCGCCTGCTTTTAGTAGCTTCGCTAAATGTACACGGTTTCTTTCACCACCAGAGAGCTCACCGATGACTTTTTGTTGATCGATACCTCTGAAATTAAAGCGAGAACAATAAGCTCTAGCTGGAATTTCAAAATGATTAATCTTGATGATATCAGCGCCTTCAGATATTTCTTGGAAGACCGTATTCTTATCATTCATTGAGTCTCTAAACTGTTCAACTGAGGCTAATTTAACCGTATCACCTAGTTCGATCGTTCCTGAGTCAGGTTGTTCTGTTTCACTCAGCATTTTAAATAACGTAGACTTACCAGCACCATTCGCACCGATAATACCGACGATAGCACCTTTTGGTATGCTGAAAGACAAATCGTCAATTAAAACACGGCCATCAAAAGACTTAGTTAAGTTCTTAACTTCAATGACTTTATCACCAAGGCGTTCACCAGGTGGAATGAAAAGTTCATTTGTTTCATTTCGTTTTTGATGATCAGATGTTTGAAGTTCTTCAAAACGAGCCATACGAGCTTTTGATTTGGCTTGTCGTCCTTTTGGATTCTGACGAACCCAATCAAGTTCTTTTTCAATGGTTTTTTGACGAGCTTTTTCTTGGGAAGCTTCCTGTTTTAGGCGCGCATCTTTTTGCTCTAACCACGATGTGTAGTTACCTTCCCATGGGATACCTTCACCACGGTCAAGCTCTAAAATCCAACCCGCTGCATTATCTAAGAAATAGCGGTCGTGGGTAATAGCGACAACAGTACCAGCATAATCCACGAGGAATCGTTCTAACCAGGCAACGGATTCTGCATCTAAGTGGTTGGTTGGCTCATCAAGTAAAAGCATATCTGGCTTTTCAAGTAGCAAGCGACAAATAGCAACACGACGACGTTCACCACCAGAAAGAAATTCAATCTTTTGATCCCACTCAGGCAAACGGAGTGCATCAGCTGCGCGTTCGAGGGTATTGTCTAGGTTGTGACCATCTTTTGCTTGAATAAGCGCTTCTAGTTCACCTTGCTGCTTTGCTAATTCGTCAAAGTCCGCATCTGGTTCAGCATAAGCAGCATACACTTCATCTAACCTTTTTAGGGCGACAGCGACATCAGATACTGCTTCTTCAACAATTTCTCGTACGGTTTTTGACTCATCAAGTACCGGTTCTTGTGGTAAGTAGCCAACATTAAGATCTGGTTGTGGGCGTGCTTCACCATCAATATCTTGGTCAAGACCCGCCATAATGCGAAGTAATGTCGATTTACCAGAACCATTTAAACCAAGTACACCGATCTTAGCACCAGGAAAAAAGCTAAGCGAAATATCTTTCAGAATCTGACGCTTCGGAGGAACTATTTTGCTCACCCGCGACATTGTATATACGTATTCAGCCATTGCCGATCGTCCCTAAATGTTTATTTCAAGTAAAGACAACATTTTATACCAGATTATTAAATTTTGTTACCCAAAATAAAAATTTGAAACGTGCAAACTACTCAGGCTCTTCTACTCTTTTAGAACTCAGAAGTTAAAATCTGGTTAAGGTGTAACCTACCTCGCATATTGACACGTACAATGATCGACATTCCACACTTTTAAGGCTATAGCTAGAAATCTTTATTAGACTGTTAACAAGTAGGGATGTTGATTTTTTAGCTGAAATAGGATGATGGCTTATGCTCCAACAGTTTTTCCCAAGAAAACAATTAATATCAAAAATCACACTTGTTTTATCTTCATTTTTTACGCCTCTTACGGCTGCGGTATCTATCGAGCAGATTCAAGAGAAACGTGCTTTATATGATCAGGCTCAAAAGTTATTAGATCGTAAGCAAATATCTCGTTATTTGAATATGAGAGAACTAATCGAAGATTACTCTCTAACACCTTATTTAGATTATCGTGTCATGTTGTCTAAGCTTCATCATCTATCGCCAAATGAAGTGAATCTTTTCATCGAGAAACATCAAGAATACCCATTTTCCCAGAGTATTCGGGCTCCTTATATCTCTTCACTAGTGACACGTAAAAACTGGAAAGCATTAATTGAATTCCAACCGAATGAGCCTAATGGGGAAAGCTATCAATGCCATTATTATCTAGCACACTATAAGATAAGAAATGAAAGCATTGCATTTGAAGGGGCTAAAAAGCTATGGCTGAGCGGTCAAAGTGTATCAGCAGCCTGTGATCCATTGTTTAAAGAGTGGGCTAAAGTCGGAGGAAAAACAGATGATTTGATTTTAGAGCGTATTTTGCTGGCTTATCAGGAGCGGAGTTACTCTTTAGCCAATTATTTAGCTAAGCAATTAAAAGGTCATGTTGAGCAACAGCAAGCAAAGCAAATGCGATCTTTATTTGTGCATAAGAAAGAGATTCTCGATTATGCTGAAAAAAATCAAAGTTCGCTTTTCTCTCAGCAAGTCAGTATTGTCGCTTTCAAAAAGTTAGTCAGGCGTGATGTTAAAACATCACAGGAAATATTGGATAATTTAATCACCATTTATCAAATTACTCCCGAGCAATCTCAAGAAATGAAAGAGCAGGTCGCGATTCGTTTATTTAACACAAAGCATACGCACTTGGATAATTGGCGAGATGAAACGATATTGACGTCTGACAATGTGAAATTGATCGAGAGAAGAATTCGATTGGCAATACAAGATGCTGATTGGAAAGGGGTGTCTCAATGGATCTCGTTGTTACCAGGTGAAGCTCAGCGCTCGTTACGCTGGCAGTTTTGGGCAGGTAGAGCCGATATTTTACAAGGTAACCCTCAGCTAGGTACAGAGAAGTTAAAAGGCTTATTAGGACAAAGAAATTTCTATAGTGTGGCGGCTAGTCGTGAGTTAGGTGTTCCAGTGTATTTTCCTACCTCTACATTAGAGCTTAACCAAACCGATGTGCAATCTTATTCAGAATCACTGACACGTATTCAAGAATTACTGAATAGAAATAAAGTCTCCGTCGCAAAGCAAGAATGGAGGTGGCTACTGTCTCAAGTTCCTCAAAATGAAAAGGAAATGCTGACAGCTTATGCCAGTGAACATCAATGGCATCATTTTGCAGTCAAAGGTTCTATTGCTGCTAAGATGTGGGATAATCTCCAATTGCGTTTCCCTATTGCGCATGAATGGTCATTTAATCATTACGCCAAAAAACATGATATTGACCCCATTACACTAATGTCTTTAGCTAGACAGGAAAGTGGTCTTGATGAAAAAGCACGCTCACCAGTCGGTGCGAGAGGGATTATGCAAATAATGCCAGCGACCGCTCGTTATGTCGCAAGAAAGTATAAGTTGGCGTATAACGGTGCGAGTGATTTATATCATGTAGAAAAAAACATTAAGATAGGAAGCCAGTATTTAGATGGTTTGTTGGACAGATATGATAATAATCGCATTTTAGCGTTCGCTGCTTATAATGCTGGCCCTAATCGAGTGAAAACTTGGAGAAAAAGAAGCGATGGAAAGCTGGATGTGTATGCTTTTATCGAATCCATTCCTTTTAATGAAACCCGTGGATATGTTCAAAATATTTTAATGTTTGAAACTTACTATCGCAATATCATGGATATTGAAGGGGATTTCTTAAATGAACATGAATTACGAGCAAAATATTAATGTCATCTGAATCAAGAGATAAATTGCAGCTTAATGATCTTGAACTCGTGAACACA
>JAOICL010000130.1 GCA_028131545.1 Vibrio sp.
GATTTGATTCACGGTTGCATTTGGCGCATATAAGGCCAATTTACGAGCTTGCTCTTTATTAATGAAGGTATTTTCAACCTTTAATAAATCTTTATGACCAGCGGTCGAAGAAGGAAGGTTAAGCCCTATCGTCACTCGTTCGGAGGCTTTTTCCATACCAAATAGGCGCAGAACCTTAATGCCAACGCCGGCCGGAATGTGATCAATCACGGTACCGTTTTTGATTGCTTCAACTTGTAATTGTTTTTCTTTTGACATAACTGCGGCCTCTTTACAGTGTTTCATTTAAAACTAATGCGAGTAATGCTTCACGAGCATAAACACCATTTTCTGCTTGTTGAAAGTAATAGGCGTACGGTGTTTTATCCACATCAATGGTAATTTCATCCACGCGTGGAAGAGGGTGTAATACCTTTAGATTTGGACGAGCATTGTTTAATGTGGCTGCCGATAAAATATAAGCCGATTTTATGTGGGCATATTCAGACTCATCAAAACGCTCCTTTTGAACGCGAGTCATGTATAAAATATCCAGTTCAGGAATGACACTTTCCATATCGGTTAAGAGAGTATACTGGATACCAGACTCATCTAACTCTTCACAAATGTACTCTGGCATGGCGAGTGCTTCTGGGGCGATAAAGTAGAAATGCACATTAGTAAATTTGGCTAAGGCTTGTGTTAGGGAGTGTACCGTACGGCCGTACTTTAAGTCCCCGACAAAGGCGACATTTAAATTATCTAGGCGTCCCTGTGTTTCAGCGATACTAAATAAATCCAATAGGGTCTGTGTTGGATGTTGGTTGGCCCCATCACCAGCATTGATGACCGGTACGCCATTTGAAAATTCAGACGCTAATCGAGCCGCCCCTTCTTGTGGGTGGCGCATGACAAAGGCATCAACATAGGAAGAGATAACTTGAACCGAATCCGCTAGTGTTTCTCCCTTTTTCGCTAAAGACGTATTCCCCCCACTATCAAACCCGATGAAATCACCACCAATACGCTGGATTGCTGTTTCAAAGGAGAGGCGAGTACGTGTCGATGGTTCGAAGAAGCAACTTGCTATCACCTTGTTTTTAATTAGCTCAGGGTTAGGTGATTTTTTAAGTTCTGTAGCGGTATCTACAATCAGCTCTAACTCTTCGCGAGAGAGCTCAGGAATCGAAATGATGTGCTTTCGATACAGTGAGTTTGTCATGAATTTTTCCTGTTATTTGAGAGAGTGCTGGAGCCTCTACGTATCTGGGGAGTACCCTTAGATAATAGGCATAAAAAAACCTCCAATATAGGAGGCTTTATTACGAAAAAAGAAAAACGAGCCAGTGGGTACTGGGCATGAAAAGGTCCGTGTACTAGGGAGTGTTCCATGTTTTCTTCCTCGCAGAATTTGAGAGCATTATACCCAATCACTGAGAGCGTGCAAGCTTCGGTTCTAATGCCCTAATGTTGCGACCATAACGGCCTTTATCGTATGCATACGATTTTCAGCTTCATCAAAAACAATCGAGTAATCGGATTCAAAGACCTCTTCAGTTACCTCAAGGCCTTTCATGCCATATTTATCGGCAATGTCTTTGCCGATGATCGTTTCATCATTATGGAAAGCAGGAAGACAGTGCATGAATTTAACATGAGGGTTACCTGTTTTTTCAATCGTATTCATATTGATTTGATAAGGTGTCATTAAGGCGACACGTTCATCCCATGCCTCTGGTGCTTCTCCCATGGAGACCCATACGTCGGTATAGAGAAAATCACACCCTTTGACACCACTATCAACGTCTTCCGTTAAGGTGATGGTCGCGCCTGTGGATTGAGCGATAATCTGACATGTTTTGAGAAGCTCTTCTTCAGGCCAAAAGGCTTTAGGGGCGACAAGGCGAATATCCATCCCCATTTTTGCAGCACCGACTAAAAGGGAGTTCCCCATGTTATTTCTTGCATCACCCAAGTAGGCAAAGCTGATTTGATGGAGTTGTTTCCCTCGGCCATGTTCTAGCATCGTGAGAAAGTCAGCGAGAATTTGAGTTGGGTGGAATTCATCGGTTAATCCATTCCATACAGGAACG
>JAOICL010000131.1 GCA_028131545.1 Vibrio sp.
GACAAAAATAAAAAGGAGACTACCTCTCCCTTCTTCTCTTAATATTGTCCAGTGGTTCAGCTAACCCCTTCAATATAATCAACCATCAATTGCAAAGATTGGTTACCTCGAAATTCGTTAATATCTAATTTGTAAGCCAAACGCACTTTTTTGGTTGCAGGATCAGGCCAACGTCGAAGTTCCACGTTAAATGCAATCGCATCTAACGTAATATTCGTTGGATGGCCTTTATATAGGGGCTCCACCATCATCTTTAAGTGTTTTTCACCCACTAAACGCTGACTGAGTAATATGAATTCACCATCAAAGATAGGTTCAGGGAAGGCTTGCCCCCAAGGTCCACCGGCTCGTAACATATCTGCGGTATGCATAGAAAACTCTTCTGGTTTCAATTCACCATCAGAAAGAATAATACCTTGCAGTGCCGAGCTATCGAGTTCTTTACGTACAATGTCGTCAAAGGCAGCCGAAAATACGTCATAATCTTTTTCGGCAATGGTCAACCCTGCCGCCATCGCATGACCGCCAAATTTTTGAATAACGTTAGGATGCGTTTTATCCAATAAATCCAAAGCATCTCGCATGTGTAACCCAGGAATGGAGCGACATGACCCTTTAATAACTCCATCCCCTCCATCAGCAAACGCGATCACTGGACGATGGAATTTATCTTTAATTCGAGAAGCGAGAATACCAATCACCCCTTGATGCCAATCTCGCTGAAACAGCACCAATCCATAAGGAAGGTTCGCATCGCTAAACTGCAATCGCTCACAGATAGCCATAGCTTCTTGTTTCATCCCTTCTTCAATGTCTTTACGCGTATTATTAAGACCATCAAGCTCTGATGCCATTCGACGTGCAGCTTGAATATTATTAGACAGCAATAACTCAACACCAAAAGACATATCATCCAAGCGCCCAGCAGCATTGATTCTTGGCCCTAATGCAAAGCCAAAATCCGAAGCCACTAATCGTCTAGCATCTCGTTTGGCAATTTCAATTAACGCTTGTATGCCTGGTCTGGCTTTTCCTGCTCGAATTCGTTGCAAGCCTTGATGAACTAAAATACGATTATTTTCATCCAGTGGGACCACATCGGCTACCGTACCTAAAGCAACCAGATCGATTAACTCCATTAACTTGGGTTCTGTCATACCTTGTTGACTAAACCAACCTGATTTCCTCATTGCCACACACAGTGCCATCATCAAATAAAAAGCTACCCCCACCCCCGCCAGTGCTTTGGATGGGAATTCACAATCACTTAGATTGGGATTGACCATGGCATCCGCATTAGGAAGCTCGCCCCCAGGCAAATGGTGATCGGTCACCAGCACTTGCAGACCTTGCTCTTTGGCATAGCGCACACCCGCTATCGATGACACCCCATTATCTACCGTCATGATTAACTCTGCACCCAACTCCATCGCTTGAACAACCACTTCAGGGCTTAATCCGTAGCCATCTTCAAAGCGATTGGGAACCAGATAATCCACATTGTGACTGCCTAACATGCGCAGTGCCAATACCGATAACGCCGAACTGGTCGCGCCATCAGCATCAAAGTCGCCCACAATTATGATGCGTTTATTACTTTTAATCGCATCAAACAGCAGAGTCACAGCACGGTCAATGCCACCCAATTTTTGATAAGAATGAAGAGATCGAGCAGAGGTATCTAATTGCTGTTCTGACTGAATACCTCGACTCGCGTAAATAGATTTGAGTCGTTCTGGAATGTGGTTCGGTAGGTTACTTTTTTCAACGGTGCGTCGTTGTATTTCTATCATCAAAAATACCATGATTAAACACAATCACTCATTCTGAAGTAAAACAGTGACCGAGTATTAAAATTAAGGAGATCAGGGGATCCATTATAAAGGATGCACAGTCAAAAAACCCAGCAAAAGCTGGGTTTTGGTATCCATATTTCCCCTACTTTATTCATTATAATAAGAGGAATGAATCAAAGAGGATTTATTTTGATTGCTCAATTCTTTGTATCAATTGAGCAGGTGGTACAAAACCGGCCACC
>JAOICL010000132.1 GCA_028131545.1 Vibrio sp.
ATTACCTTCCCTTTCTCGGCTCTTGCAGAAAGTATCAAGTTAAGAATTATTGAAACAACTGATATTCATGCAAACTTAATGGATTTTGACTATTACAAAAATGCGCCAACAGAAAAAATAGGCTTTGTCCGTACTGCTGCCGTTGTTAAGCAAGTTAGAAATGAAGTAAAAAACAGTGTATTGGTTGATAATGGCGATTTAATCCAAGGTAGCCCTCTTGGTGACTACATGGCTGCAAAAGGCATTGAAGTCAATGAAACCCACCCTGTATATATTGCCATGAATATCCTAAATTATGATGTTGGTAATATCGGCAATCACGAATTCAATTTCGGTTTAGACTTTCTACATGAAACCATTAATGACGCCAACTTTCCATATATAAGCGCTAATGTATACGATGCTAAAACCAAGCGCCACGTATTCAAACCTTACTTAATAAAAACGCATCAGTTAGTTGATAATAATGGTCAGCAACATGCTGTAAAAATAGGTTACATTGGTTTTGTTCCCCCGCAAATCATGGTTTGGGATAAAAATAACTTAGAAGGCAAAGTTTACGCCGAAGATATAAAGCAATCAGCTGAAAAGTTCATCCCTAAGATGAAGGCAGAAGGGGCTGATGTTATTATCGCTATCCCACACTCTGGAATATCAAGAGCCCCTTATAAAGCTGGTGCTGAAAACTCAGTTCTTTACTTATCTGAAGTAGAGGGAATTGATGCTATTGCATTTGGTCATTCTCATTCAGTATTCCCAGGTAAAGGTTTCGATGGAATTCAAGGGATCGACAATAAAGTAGGCACGATTAATGGTGTCAGTGCCGTCATGCCAGGAAGATGGGGTAGCCATGTCGGTGTAATCGACCTAAAACTAGAGAAAAAAGAAAACCAGTGGCATGTAGAGCCTGTACAATCAAAAGCAGTGCCTATTTACGACTCAGCAAAAAAAATCGCATTAACGCAACCTGATCCTGAAATAAAAAAATCACTAGAACCTGCACATAACGCAACGCAAGAGTTCGTTAATCAACCTATAGGTAAATCTAGTGACCTAATGTACAGTTACTTATCATTAGTTCAAGACGATCCTACGGTGCAAATTGTCAACCTAGCACAAAAAGATTACGTTGAAAAAATGATACAAGGGGATCCTGATTTAGATGGACTACCTGTCCTCTCAGCCGCAGCACCATTTAAGGCTGGCGGTAGAAAAAATGATCCTCAAAATTATACTGAGGTCGAAGCTGGCCAATTAACATTTCGCAATGCTGCAGATCTTTACTTATACCCAAATACACTAGTTGCTCTAAAGGTCACAGGGCAAGATGTTAAAGATTGGCTTGAATGTAGCGCTGGACAATTTAATCAAATTAACGTGAACAATTCGAAGCCTCAAGGCTTAATCAATTGGGATGAGTTCCGTACATATAACTTTGATGTTATCGATGGTATTAATTATAAAATCGATGTAACTCAACCTGCAAAATATAATAGTGACTGTAACCTCATAAATGAAAGCGCTGAACGTATTGTTGATATTACATATCAAGGAAAGCCTTTAAATGTAGATCAAGACTTTATCATTGCGACAAATAACTATAGGGCTTATAGCAACAAGTTTCCTGGTACAGGTCCAGAACATATAGCTTTCGATTCTCCAGATGAAAACCGAACTATAGTAGCTAATTATATTAGTAAAATGACGGTGGAAAATGGTGTCGTTAAACCTAGTGCTGATCACAACTGGCGTTTTGCACCAATTAATACACAAAAGAAACTAAAAATTCAATTTGAAACTGCTTCTTCTGAAAAGGCCGCTAAGTTTATAACTGAATATGGCCAATATCCAATGAAAAAAGTGTCAGAAGATGATCTTGGTTTCGCTATATACCAGCTTGATTTAAGCCAATAATTACTTCTAATGTACAATTTCGCGAGCTATAACTATATAGCTCGCTTCTTCTAAGTGTTCGATATGATTGATAGATAATTTCCCTAGTTGGCAG
>JAOICL010000014.1 GCA_028131545.1 Vibrio sp.
GTGATACTACGAATGGGTACCGCAGGTGAACCAACGCACAGTGTGTTCGCGGGGAGATCTTTCGTTACTGTGCTGCCAGCTCCGACAATGACGTTATCTCCGATAGTGACCCCTGGGCAAACGGTAACATTAGCGGCAAGCCAAACATCGTTGCCGATGGTGATGGTGTGTGCGATCTCATCACCAGCTGCACGGCTTATTGGATCTAAAGGGTGGTTGGGTGTGGCAATAATCACCCCAGGGCCCAGTAGACAGTTATCCCCAATCATCACTTTGGCACAATCTAAAATGGTACAACCATGATTAGCGTAAAAGCTTTTACCAAATGTGGTGTTGTAACCATAATCGCAATAGAAAGGTGACTCTATATGGGCATCAGAAGTGAAACCAAAAATGGTTGCGATGATATCTCTGCGCGTAGAAATGTCGGTTGGGCAGGTTAGATTAAGCTGATGGCAGCGTTTTTTTGCCTGAGCGCGATCATGGGCTAACTCTGCATCCCAACCTTGATAAAGCTCACCACGGAGCATTTTTTGTTTTTCTGTAAGACTCATTGATAGTTCGATACCTAGAAATGGAAGACGTTAATGCTTAGAGACATATATGATTATCTATTTTGAATAACACGATCAGAAGGTTGACCAAGAATAGACCCCCCTATGAGTTGATCTATATCAGTTCAACGCAAAAAATCTAACACACTTTGAGATGGGTATACAAACGAGATAGATATACAAACGTAAAATGAACAACAGGGATGAGTGAAAAACTGAATGGCTTTACTATTACATGAAGGTCACATTATGAATATATTTATCGCTCTTCAGATCGTGATCCTGCCATCATTACATTAGATTTAGGAAAGAAAAGTAAATTCACTTAAATCAATGAATTTTAATTTGACTCTAAGGACCCCTAAATGACTACTTTGATAAATGCGGATTTTGAACAACGCATTGTTATACGCCCTGAAGATTACCAATGGGTGAATTCACCGATGGCTGGTGTTGAACGAATGATGCTTGATCGAATCGGAGATGAAGTTGCCCGTGCGACCTCTCTTGTACGATTTGCGCCTAATAGTGAGTTTTCACCTCATCGGCATGATGGAGGAGAAGAATTTTATGTATTAGAAGGCGTTTTTTCTGATGAACATAGAGATTATCCTGCAGGCAGTTATGTCAGAAACCCAATAGGGACATCGCATCAACCTAAAATTGGGCCAGAGGGCGCAACCATATTCGTTAAATTGCACCAGTTCAACGCGCAAGATTCAAACCATTTTCATGTACATACACAAGCGCAAGAGTGGCAACAAGGGTTAGTCGAGGGTTTAACCGTTATGCCTTTACATGAATTCGAAACAGAACATGTCGCTTTAGTAAAATGGGCACCCAATACGACATTTAATCCCCATAAACATTGGGGCGGAGAAGAGATCTTTGTACTAGAGGGCACCTTCTATGATGAACATGGTGCGTACCCAAAGGGGACGTGGATTCGAAGCCCTCATTTAAGTGAACACACCCCCTTTACTAAGGAAGAGGGCGCGTTAATTTTCGTTAAGGTCGGGCATCTTTAAGATAACATTTTTAAGAGGATCTTTTTAAGAGAAGAGCAGTATCGTCATCAAGACGACTGTCTCTCTTTATTCAATGATCAGCCGTATTCCTTCAACGGCCACGATGTTAGCTTGTTTTCCTACGCTAATATCATGGCTGCCTTCTTTTAATATGGCGTCCCATTCAACACCTGACCACAGTACTCGACCGGGGTGTTCAGCACTGACTGCTTTAGTGACTGTCACGGTTTGACCAATGACATCATTACCCGGCATTTTATTGGATTGTGTTTGCCACTTTTTTAAAATGGGGTAAATCAGTAAAGATAAAACCACAGAGCTGCCTAAAAACAATCCTGTCGAAGCCACCCAATCAACATCTGGGTTTATCCAAGCATAGATCGATGTTACTAACGCCGACAGTCCAATGATCAAGAGCCAAAGTAGAGTTAAATTAAAAAACAGTACCTCTGCGATCACAAGCGCGGAACCTAATAAGATAAAGAATAAAAATGGGCTTATCTCAGCCATAAAATGATTACTCCTTACTTTTTGAAACTTGATTTTGTAACGCATCAAAGGCAGTGAATGCCTTCGCAACACTACCTGAGATGTCTGAGCTATCCGCTGGAATCAGCGCGACGGTGCTTTCCTTCGCAATTTTTTCAAAGGCACTGATGTATTGCTCTGAAAGTTGCTGAGCAACGGCTGCTTCGCCTCCTTCTTTTATCGCATTAGCAATGACTTGAATCGACTTTGCTCGGGCCATTGCTTCAATTTCGATTGACTGAGCATTACCTTGCGCTCGCAAAATTTTAGATTGTTTATCGCCTTCGGCTTTATTAATCTGAGCGGTTTTATACCCTTCTGAAGTAGTCACGGCAACGCGGCGTTCACGTTCTGCCGACATCTGCTTTTCCATTTCATCTAATATCGAGCTCGGTGGCGAGATATCTTTTACTTCATAGCGCAGAACCTTCGTTCCCCACGCATTCGAGGCTTCATCAATCGCCGTGGATATAGCGCCATTAATCGTTTCGCGTGATTCGAATGTTTCATCCAACGTTAATTTACCAATCTCAGCACGCATCGACGTTTGAGCTAATTGAGTAATAGCAAAGTTAAGGTTATCAACACCATAAGAAGCAAGCCTTGCATCCATCACTTTCACGTATAACACACCATCAATACCCAATGATACATTGTCTCTTGTAATGGCTTGTTGGCTAGGGACATCTATGGCCGTTTCTTTTAAAGAATGTTTATAAGCGACTTTATCAATAAAAGGGACTAATACGTGAAATCCGGCTTCTAATGTTGAGGAGTATTTTCCTAAACGTTCGACCACATACGCCTCATTTTGAGGAACAATACGAATGATGGAAAATAGAATGAAAATAAAGAGTAAAGCAGCAATACCGATCAAAATGAGTGTAATGTTCATAATGAAATTCCCTATATTAAGAGGCAAAAAACAGGACTTTGGTTGTTATAATCAAGTGCTTATAACGCGTTTTGTTTCCTTAGCTTGATGAGGCTAACAAGTCGATTAGGTAATATCAAATCGGTCGCATGGTAATGCGACTATCGTCCAGAATAAGGCAAATCCTTGCAAATAAGATCATGATATTCAGAATAAAACGAATCCTTGCAAATAACACCATTACTCCAAAATAAGGATAATCAAAACTGGTCATTATATGGACCTTTGCTTGCTTGATTTTTTTTCAAAAGAAATGAATAGCGCGGCCGATAAGTTAAAGAACCCTTTATGAACCCCTTATTGATGGTGGCTACAATGTTAAAATATTTGAAGAGTTTCTGTGTATCCCTTTCTTGTTTATTATTCATGTCTTTGGCCTACGCTGCCCCGACAGGGGAAGAATATGGCACCATATTAAATTTATCAGGCAAGCAACGCATGTTAAGCCAAAAAATGAGTAAAGAAGTGACGTTGATTGCCTTAAAGGTGGATGTCACAGCCAATATCATTAATTTGACCAATACCAGTGCTCTTTTTGATAAAACCCTAACAGGTCTTCGCAGTGGCGATTCGAGTCTCGGCCTTCCACCAACAACGAGCAAACGTATACTCCGTCAGTTGAATAAAATCGATAAGATTTGGGTTGAGTTTTACCCAATAGTGAAAAGTATTACAGCGAATCAAACGGTCTCTCAAGAGCAACTGGATTTTATTGCGAAAAATAACTTACCCCTTCTGAAGCAAATGAATAAAGCCGTTGGCCTGTATGAAAAAGACGCGAAGAAAAATGGACTGAAGGGAAGTGGTGATCTTGCAACCACCATTAACTTAGCCGGTAAACAACGTATGTTAACTCAAAAAATGAGTAAGGAGTTCTTCCTTATCGCGCTGAATCATAATACGGATGATAACAAACTGAACCTATTGGATACATACAGTTTATTTGATACCACGTTACATGGATTAAAAGACGGTAATGACACGTTAGGTTTACCAGGAACACAGGTTCCAGCTATTCGCAGTCAGCTCGATAACGTTAATTCACTTTGGAGTGGTTTTAAACCGATGGTGGTTAAGGGAACAGAGAAGTCAACTTCAAGCATTCCACAAGCCGACATTACTGCTGTTGCCAGCAATAACTTACCTCTGCTAAAAGAAATGAATAAAGCCGTTCAAATGTTTGCTAATGAAGCAAAATAAAGAAAATTAGACTTAACTTATTCGTGGTATGCGCTGAGTAACGAGGCAGGAGAGAAGAATGATTAGAACGAAATTTATGATCTTTAGTGGTGTCATGGTGCTATTGCTCTTGATCACGACTTGGATCGCTCATTCTTCTTTTAATAAAATTGAACACAGTTTTACTGATGTTGTTCATTCCGTTGCTAACGCTGAACAAAACAGTCAATTATCGCAAGAAGGGATAATAAGCAGCGGCTCACGTTTGCAACAAGTTAATCAAGCGATGCTAGAGGTGGTGTCTGGCATCGATCGCCTTGATCAAAAAGCGGCTTTAGTCAGTAAAAAAGTTAATGGTATCAGTTCTGATATTAAAGAATTGATTCTCACCGTCGAGGAGCTATCTGAAGAAGTATATGATGAAGAAGCCCTTTCCATCTTAGAAGAAGTAAATGATGAATTAGCGGATATTAGTGAGCGCCTACAGCGAGAGGCGGTGCTGAGTATTCAAGATTCATCGGTGCAACTGGATAACTACAGTAAAGAGATTACCGCTCGAGCGAAGGATCTTGATACATTGAATCAAGAGCTCAGTACTCAAATTAACCTGAGCGATGAAAATCTAGCGATCACTCAAAATATCGCTCAGCTATCGACCACGTCTTTATCTTCTTTGAAAACAGAAAGCCGTATTTTGGTTTCTGTGATTGTGATCATTCTTGCGATTGTGATTGTCTCGACAGTGATTGGCTTTAAGGTAGTGATAGAACCCATTAATAAAACCGTTGCATTAATGAAAAGGGTGAGTAGCGGAGAAGCAAACCTAACACAGCGTTTAGACACAAAAAATACAACGGGTGAAATGTTAGCAATATCAATATCGTTTAATCAATTTATTGAACGTATACAAAATTTAGTGATTGATATTACCGATTCAACTGAAAAATTACGTATTGCTTCAAACCAAACATTAGAGGCGATGAAACAAGGGGATGCGGCGATGCACGAACAGCGTAATGAGGTTGAGCAAATCGTGACAGCGATCAGTCAAATCAATACCGCCTCATTAGAGGTAGCGCAAAATGCACAGGGTGCAGAAGATGCCGCAAGAGAGGTAACAACGTATACCCAATCAGGTCGAGACACGGTTGATCACGCGATGTCTTCTGTTGGACGTTTGGTGAGAGAAGTGGATAGCTCGGTTGATGTCATTGATCATTTGAGTCAAAAATCATCGTCTATTTATTCTGTGGTGGATGTGATTCAATCGGTATCAGAACAAACGAATCTATTGGCTTTAAATGCCGCCATTGAAGCAGCAAGGGCAGGGGATCACGGTCGCGGATTTGCTGTCGTTGCCGATGAAGTGAGAAGTCTGGCATCAAAAGCAGATCAAAGCTCAACGGACATACGTAATATCATTGGTGAAATGCTCGAACTGACAGAACAAGCCGTCGCTGTCATGCAATCGAATAAAACCATTAGTGAAGAAACACTGTCAGGAACTAACTCCACGGCTGAGGTGTTTAATTCGATTAATGGGAAAATTGTTTCTGTAAAAGAAATGAACATCAATATTGCGACGGCGGCAACTGAGCAAAATCAAGTCGCAGAACTCTTACAAGATAGAATTGCTGCGATTAATACATTATCGACTGAAACCACGGAAAAAGTATCCAGTACCGTTCAAACTTGTGAAGATTTACAAGCAATCAGTGAAGCGATTACTCGTAAATTAGAACAGTTTAAAGTGTGACGTTATCGGATTTAATCGGTTTTACAGAGATGCTGCTCTTTCTTGGGTTCAGTATTTGCCAGTTCGCTACTGGCAGGTTCGTTATGGGCAAGCTCACTACGAGCAAGTTCGCTACGAGTAAGTTCACTACGGGCAAATTCACCATGAACAAGATCACCATGGGCAAGCTAACCACGGGCAAGTTCACCACGAATAATAGCAGCACCTGCACTCAGAGCATGGAGTTTACCGTCTGCGATGGCTTGCGGTAATGGTGTCATACCACAATTGGTGCAAGGATATAATTTATCAGCATCCACAAACTTCAGTGCTTCTCGAAGGGTACGAGCGACTTCTTCAGGTGTTTCGATAGTGTGATTAGCCACATCTATCGCGCCTACCATGACTTTTTTACCTCGTATTAATTCAAGTAACTCCATCGGTACATGTGAGTTGTGGCATTCTAGTGAAATAATATCAATATTGGATTTCTGTAAGGTAGGAAAGATGGCTTCATATTGTCGCCATTCGGATCCGAGTGTATTTTTCCAATCGGTATTGGCTTTGATTCCGTAGCCATAACAAATATGAACCGCTGTTTCACATTTTAATCCTTCAATGGCCCTTTCTAAACACGCAATTCCCCAATCATTAACGTCTTCAAAAAAGACATTAAAGGCCGGTTCATCAAATTGGATAATGTCCACGCCGGCAGCTTCCAATTCCTTTGCTTCTTGGTTTAATATTTTAGCAAATTCCCATGCCAGTTCTTCTCGGCTGTTGTAATGGTCATCGTACAAGGTATCAATCATGGTCATCGGTCCTGGCAATGCCCATTTGATAGGTTGGTCGGTTTGTTGACGGAGAAATTGTGCATCTTCAACAAAAACGGGTTGTTTACGGCTAACGGGACCTGTGACGGTAGGAACGCTGGCATCATATCGATCACGAATTTTCACAATGTGGCGTTTGTCTAAATCCACACCATTCAAATGTTCAATATACGTGGTGACGAAATGCTGTCGAGTTTGCTCTCCGTCACTAACAATATCGATATTGGCTTGTTGTTGACTAAGTAAAGCGAGGCGTAATGCTCGTTGTTTTCCATCGAGTAATTCGTTGTCTTCTAGCTTCCACTTTGACCATAGTGTTTCAGGTTCGGCAAGCCAAGAGGGTTTTGGTAAGCTGCCTGCGGTTGAAGTCGGAAGTAATGGCGTGTTTAACGTAGTCTTCATGATTCATCTTATCCTTAAATGTGTGTCAATAATGCGAATGGCTTACGCTAAGCTGGTTGATAATTGTTTTAAAATGGCTTGATAAGGCAAAACAAAATGCTCTTGAGCAAACTTGCCTTGCTCAATGGCTAATTGGCTACGTTCTTCACGATCATAGATGATCTTGGTTAATGAATGATCTTGGTTATTGAGGTTGGGACGGTAGCGGGTGCCTGCGGCTGTATTCGCATTATAAATTTCAGGTCGGTAAATTTTCTGGAATGTTTCCATTGTGCTGATCGTACTGATCAATTCTAGGTTCGTGTAATCATTGAGTAGATCCCCAGAAAAATAGAATGCTAATGGAGCCACACTGTGTTTCGGCATGAAGTAACGAACGTTTAATCCCATCTTTTTAAAGTAGTGTTCGGTTAATGAGGATTCATTCGGTTGGTACTCTGTTCCTAAAATCGGGTGTTGATTGTTGATCTGATGGTATGTCTTATTATCAGAGACACTCAAACAAATCACGGGTGACTTAGTGAATGCACGCTGATATTCATCAGAGCGAATCAGTGCTTGATAAAGAGAACCATGCAGTTCGCCAAAGTTATCTGGGATGCTGAATTGGGTCTGGTTTTTATTGTGTTCTAGAAGAACCACACTGAAATCATAATCTCTGACGTAAGAAGAAAAATTATTCCCTACAATGCCTTCGATGGTTTCCTGTGTCTTTTTATCAATAATATTGGTTTTTAAAATTTCAATGGAGGGAAAGGATTGAGCGCTGCCTTCGAGTTCAATATTGACCGAAATAATATCAAGGGTAACAGAGTATCTATCACCCTCTAAATTGTCCCAATGGGCCAATGTGTTAAAGCGATTATCGATCATGGTTAAGACATTATTGAGATTATCTTCCCTATGAACACCCCTTGCTAAATTCGCAAAGTTGGTGGTGGTTCGAGTGTTACTCGAAGGTTGATAATGTACATCAAAAGGGGTCTTTTTTATGGTAAAACTAAAACACGTATTCATGGTCGTCTGTTTCCTATTCCCAGTTGGCTTAGACATACCTTACGACAAAGCGCGATAATGAATAAAGAGAGGAATTTTAACTCTCACTATGAATAATTTTCATGTTCATCAATAATCGGATTGCTTTATACTCCACATGAACAATCAATGACTTAACCGTGAGTGTACAAGTGAAAAAGTATTGTGATTTATTTATGGCCTTCTTGCGTATTGGTCTCTTTGGATTTGGTGGTGGCCCGACGATGATCCCGCTGGTGTATAAAGAAGTCGTTGAGCGCTATCAATATCTAGACGATGAAGAGTTTTCAAATGTTTTGGCGATAGGCCACACATTACCTGGCCCAATTATTACTAAAATGGGTGGCTATATTGGGTTTCGAGTGGGTGGGTTGCTAGGGTGTTGTCTCGTCTTAATTGCAACGCTACTTCCGATGGTCGTCGTGATGATTGTTACATTAACATTTTTACATGAATACCAAGATCAGCGATGGGTGATCGGGATGACTCAAGGCGTGGTGCCAGTCGTGACTTGGATGATGGTGAAATTGACCTATGATTTTTTTAAAAAAGGACAAAAAGCGGTAGGAATGACAGCGGTAATCTGCTTAACCACGGCGACACTACTGGCCATATTGTGGGGGAATGTTCACCCAGGATTAGTGGTGTTTGTTGTTCTAGTTTACGCCGTTTTAAAACCCACTCTTCTCAATAAATTCACAAAGGATAAAGTGAAATGTTAGATACCTATATGGATATATTTTGGGCTTTTTTCATACCCAATATTATCGGTTATGGCGGTGGGCCTGCGATTATTCCTTTAATTGAAACGCAGGTTGTCACTCAATATGGTTGGTTAACACCATCAGAGTTTGCCAATGTGTTGGCACTTGGTAATGCATTACCGAGTCCTGTTGTGACAAAAATAGCAGGTTATATCGGTTATGAGTTAGGGGGTATCACTGGGGCGGCAATCGCCATTTTTGCAACGGTCGCACCGACATTGATCATTATGATTACATCACTTGGTGTCCTGTATAAGTTTCGTGATTCCCCACAAGTTAAAGCGCTTGGACAATGGGTTCTTCCTGTAATTACGGCTTTAATGGTCATACTGTGCTCGAATCTATTCAGCAGTGCCGAACACATCGGTTGGCCTGCTTTTGCTGGAATATTTATTGTCACTGCAATCTTACTGGAAAAAGTGAAGTTACATCCAACTTGGGCGATTGCGTCCAGTTTGATTTTTGGCGCTGTATTTTTAGGGTGAAGAAAGAAGAAAGAAGAAAGAAGAAAGAAGAAAGAAGAAAGGTGGAGTGAGTAATCAAAAATAAAAAACCGACTTTATGTCACTTTAAGTAAGGTGAACAAAGCCGGTTTTCATTATGAATACGCTATGTATTCGTTATTAACAATTAGCCACGGTAGTAACGTTGAGGAACGAATGGCATTTTAGATACTTCCATCGGGATATTTTTTCCACGAACCTTGGCGTAAACTTCAGTACCTAGTATCGCAAGGTCAGAACGAATGTAAGCCATAGCAACTGGTTTTCCAATTGTTGGGCCAATAGTACCACTGGTTACAGTACCAATTTTTTCGCCTTCACCGTCAAATAACTCAACGCCTTCACGGATAGGTGTTTTCGCTTTAGCGATTAGGCCAATACGTTTTTTAGCGATGTCTTTTGTTGCGATTTGAGAAAGAATGATTTCAGCGCCAGGGAAGCCGCCAGCACGGATACCATCAGCACGACGTGCTTTAGAAATACCCCATAAAAGGCTCGACTCTACTGGTGTTGATGTTGTATTAAGATCGTGACCATATAAACATAGACCGCACTCTAGGCGTAGAGAATCACGCGCACCCAGACCAATCCACTCAACTTCATCTTCAGACGTTAGTGCAATCGCGATTTTTTCAGCGTGAGAATTTGGCATAGAGATTTCGAAGCCATCTTCACCAGTGTAACCACTACGGCTTACGATACACTCAACGCCTTTAATGTTCAGCTTTTGAACATCCATAAACAGCATTTTTTCAACATCAGGATTAAAGCGAGCCAATACTTTGGCTGCTTGTGGACCTTGAAGGGCAAGTAGAGCGCGATCGTGAATGATTTCAAGCTCAACGTCACTTGGAAGGTTCGACTCTAAATGAGCAATATCTTGTTCTTTACAGGCTGCGTTCACAACAACAAATAGCTCACTTCCTAGGTTAGCGACCATTAGGTCGTCCATGATACCGCCTTGCTCATTTGTGAAGAAAGCATAACGTTGGCTGCCGCTTGGTAGGTCAATGATATCAACAGGAACTAAAGATTCTAGGTATTTTGCTGCATTGTCACCTTTTAATAAGACTTGCCCCATATGTGAAACATCGAAAAGACCAGCAGCGTCACGTGTATGCAGGTGTTCTTTCTTTACACCTAAGCTGTATTGTACTGGCATGTCATAGCCAGCAAACGGAACCATTCTTGCGCCAGCATCCACGTGCAGTTGAAAAAACGGGGTTTGTTGTAGTTGCTCAGTCATGTTCTTATTCCTTGAAAGGGTTTTGTTAAATTAATGTTAATTAATTTCGGGCTGTGTGATATTTCCAATAGGAAACTTTACAATGTCATAGGCATGTCAACTTTCATCTATTTGTAAGTATTAATACCATTCTATCAGCAGACATTTGCCTGTCTGGTTGAGATTATTAAACAGAAATGACTCTATATTAAGCCTAAAATGTTGATAATTTGACCTAGGTAGCATTTGTTGGTGTTTTTTTGAACTCGGTAATGTTTTTGATAATAAAGTTTCCAATAAGAAAAATAATGTTTGATTTGGTTGTTAATGAATTGTAATTTGAACTTAAGTTTTGAAACGCATTCGAATTCAAAGCAAAACACAAACGACAATATAAGTTAGGAAATCAATTATGAATAACGCATTAAAATTCAGAGAAAGCCACGAGTGGGTCCTAGACAACGGTGACGGCACTATCACTATGGGTATCTCACAGCACGCACAAGAGCTACTTGGTGATGTGGTTTTCGTTGAAGCGCCAGAAGTTGATGATGAGTTTGAAGTCGGTGATGTATTAACGACAGTTGAGTCAACGAAAGCCGCTTCAGATATCTACACACCAGTAACAGGTGTTGTAGTTGAAGTGAATGAAGAGCTTGAAGATAGCCCAGAGCTAATCAACGAAGGTCCATACGATGCTGGTTGGATTTGTAAAATTAAAATCTCTGATGAAGCTTCTCTAGCTGGACTTAAAACAGCAGAAGAATATTTAGAAGCTATCGAAGATTAAGTCTTATCTCACGTTAACGTATCGATGTTAAAGCATTGACGTTAAATACAGACGTTAACGTAAGTAAGTTGGTTTATTTCACAAAGCTCAATGGGCAATTAAAAGAAGCCGATAAAGGTGATGATAACGCTTAGATAAGCTGCATCATTGAGCTGACTTCATTTGAAATTACAGGGTTAAATAATGTCTCAATTATTACAATCGCTGAGCACTCACAATGAGTTTGCATCACGACATAACGGTCCGAATGCGGAAGAACAAAAAGCGATGCTGAAAACACTGAATGTTGACAGTATCAGTAGTCTGATTGATCAAACGGTTCCAAGCCATATCAGGCTTAAAGCCCCTATGGAGTTATCAGCGCCTGAAAGCGAAGCTGATATGCTAAGCACATTGAAGACGTTTGCTAATCAAAATGAAGTTAAGCGTACTTTTATCGGTCAAGGTTACTACAACACGCATACGCCAAACGTTATTTTGCGTAATGTGATGGAAAATCCGGGCTGGTACACGGCTTATACACCGTATCAACCAGAAATCTCTCAGGGTCGTTTAGAGGCATTATTAAACTTCCAACAAATGGTGATGGATTTAACGGCGATGGATATCGCAAATGCATCATTATTAGATGAAGCAACAGCCGCAGCAGAAGCGATGAGCCTGTGTAAGCGCGTATCTAAAAATAAGAAAAGCAATCTTTTCTTTGTGAGCAAGGATGTTCACCCACAAACGACTGAAGTTATCAAAACACGTGCAAAATACTTTGGTTTTGAACTGAAAGTTGGAACAATTGAAGAGCTAGAAGAAAGCAATGTGTTCGGTGCACTTTTACAACACCCAACAACAACAGGTGAAGTGGTTGACTTAACAGATACCATTGCTGCCATTCAAAAGAATAAAGGTGTGGTTGCAGTAGCAACGGATCTTTTAGCATCAACGCTTGTCAAACCTGCTGGTGAAATGGGTGCCGATGTTGTGATTGGTTCTTCTCAACGTTTTGGCGTTCCAATGGGATACGGCGGTCCACACGCTGCATTCATGGCGACACGTAAGAAGCATCAACGTACCATCCCAGGTCGTATGATCGGTGTGTCTATTGATTCTAAAGGTAATCAAGCTTACCGCATGGCAATGCAAACTCGTGAGCAGCATATCCGCCGTGAAAAAGCGACATCAAACATTTGTACAGCACAAGCTCTCTTAGCGAATATGGCGTCTTTCTACGCTGTGTATCACGGTGCTGAAGGCCTTAAAACGATTGCACGCCGTACTCATCACCTAACAGCAATGTTAGCCGGCGGATTGGTTAAAACGGGCTACGAATTACTGAATAATAGCTTCTTCGATACGGTAACGATTGCAACGGGTTCAAAAACACAAGAGTTGTTCGACAAAGCGCAACAAGCGGGTGTGAATTTACGTTTGTTGGATGGCCAAATCGGTATTAGCTTCGATGAAACAACCACGACAAAAGACGTTGAACTGCTTTTCTCTGTATTTGATGTAAAAGAAAGCACAGATTCTCTATCACTTCATATTAGTGAAAATGAATTTGCAGCGATTCCTGAAAATTGTCGTCGTACGTCTGAATTCCTAACTCACCCAGTATTCAATACGCATCGTACTGAAACTCAGATGCTGCGCTACCTGAAGCAATTAGAGAATAAAGACTTCTCTTTGACTCACGGTATGATCCCACTGGGTAGCTGTACAATGAAGCTGAATGCGACGGCGGAAATGATCCCTGTTACCTGGCCTGAATTTGGCGCTCTACACCCATTCGTTCCTAAAGCACAAGCAGCAGGTTACCTTGCTCTAGCGGAAGATTTTAAACAGAAGCTATGTGAAATCACAGGATACGATGATTTCTCATTACAGCCAAACGCAGGTGCGTCAGGTGAATACGCAGGTCTTATTGCGATTCAGCGTTACCATGACAGCCGTGGTGAAGGCCATCGTGATGTGTGTTTAATCCCAAGCTCTGCTCACGGTACTAACCCAGCAACGGCATCCATGCTATCAATGAAAGTGGTTGTTGTTAAGTGTGATGAAGCGGGTAACGTGGATATTGCAGACTTAAAAGACAAAGTTGAAGAGTATAAAGACAATCTATCAAGCATCATGATCACTTACCCATCGACGCATGGTGTGTATGAAGAAGGTGTTCAAGAGGTATGTGACATTATTCATGATGCAGGCGGTCAAGTGTATCTTGATGGTGCAAATATGAATGCTCAAGTGGGCTTAACATCACCAGGCTACATTGGTTCTGATGTTTCACACTTAAATTTACATAAAACATTCTGTATTCCACATGGCGGCGGCGGTCCTGGTGTTGGTCCTATCGGTGTTAAATCTCACCTAGCTCCTTTCTTACCTGGTCATATTGAAGGTGGTATCGAAGGCAGTGATTATGCTGTTGCAGCAGCCGATTTAGGCAGTGCATCCATTCTTCCTATCTCTTGGGCGTACATTGCAATGATGGGCCAAGAAGGTCTAACTCAAGGTACTGAGCTGGCTATTTTAAACGCGAACTACATTACGGAACGTTTAAGCGAACATTACCCAGTACTTTACCGTGGTGAAAATGGTCGAGTTGCTCACGAATGTATCATTGATATTCGTCCTCTTAAAGAAGCGTCTGGTGTCAGTGAAGAAGATATCGCGAAACGTCTGATGGATTTTGGCTTCCACGCTCCAACGATGTCATTCCCTGTGTCAGGTACATTGATGATTGAGCCAACTGAATCGGAAGATTTGAAAGAGATTGACCGTTTCTGTGATGCAATGATTGCTATCCGCGCTGAAATGGAAAAAGTGAAGGTAGGCGAGTGGCCACTAGAGAATAACCCTCTAGTTAATGCACCTCATACGCAAGCGGATCTTTGCGCTGCAGATTGGGATCGTCCATACAGCCGTGAACTGGCTTGTTTCCCAACTCAAGCAACGAAGAATAGCAAATACTGGCCGACTGTGAACCGTGTCGATAACGTCTACGGTGACCGAAACTTAATCTGTTCATGCCCAAGCATTGAGAACTACATGGATGATGATAGCGAGTAAATAAGACCGCTGATTCAATGAATAGATAACACCATTTTTAATGCCCACTGAGCTATTGGCTAGATAACCATAAACAAGTGGGCATGCTTTAAAAAACGAGGATTTAGAAAATGTTAACGAAGAACATGAACATCGCTGATTACGACCGTGACCTATTTGATGCGATTAACGAAGAAAGTGTGCGCCAAGAAGAGCACATCGAACTTATCGCGTCTGAAAACTACACTAGCCCACGCGTAATGGAAGCTCAAGGTTCTCAGCTAACAAATAAATACGCAGAAGGTTACCCAGGTAAGCGTTACTACGGTGGTTGTGAATACGTTGATAAAGTAGAAACATTAGCGATAGACCGCGCACGTAACTTATTTGACTGTGAATACGCGAACGTACAACCACACTCTGGTTCTCAAGCGAATAATGCGGTATTCATGGCATTACTTAACCCAGGTGATACGGTACTTGGTATGAGCCTAGCGCACGGTGGTCACCTAACACACGGTTCTCCTGTTAACTTCTCTGGTAAGCACTATAACGTGATCCCTTACGGCATTGATGAAGCGGGTCAAATCAATTACGAAGAAATGGAAGAGCTGGCTGTTAAGCATCAACCAAAAATGATCATTGGTGGTTTCTCTGCTTATTCTCAAATTGTTGACTGGGCTAAAATGCGTGAAATCGCAGATAAAGTTGGCGCATTCCTATTTATCGATATGGCTCACGTAGCGGGTTTAATCGCAACGGGTCAATACGCAAACCCAGTACCTCATGCGCATGTTGTGACGACAACGACTCATAAAACATTAGGTGGTCCACGCGGTGGTTTGATTCTTTCAAATGCAGGCGAAGACATGTACAAGAAACTGAATTCTGCTGTTTTCCCTGGCGGTCAAGGTGGTCCTTTAATGCACATCATTGCAGCAAAAGCAGTGGCGTTCAAAGAAGCGATGGAACCAGAGTTCAGAGAATACCAAAAGAACGTGGTTATCAACGCAAAATCAATGGTGAAAGCATTCCAAGACCGTGGCTACAAAATTGTATCTAACGGTACTGAAAACCACTTATTCCTTGTTGACCTTATTGATAAGGGCATCACAGGTAAAGAAGCGGATGCGGCATTAGGTGAAGCGTTCATTACCGTGAATAAGAACTCTGTACCTAATGATCCACGTAGCCCATTCGTTACATCGGGTATTCGTTTAGGTACCCCAGCAATTACTCGCCGTGGCTTTAATGAGCAACAAGCGGTGGACTTAGCTGGTTGGGTTTGTGATGTGCTTGATAACATTGACGATAAAGGTGTCATTGAAGCGACACGTCAAAAAGTACTCGCTGTCTGTAAACAACTGCCGGTTTACGCATAATTCGCTATTAAGAATTAACTAACCCAAGGCCTAGTGAGTGTATTTTTTCTAGGCCTTTTTTTTAACATTAAACTACAAATACTGCATTAAGTTGTAAACAATGCATAAAACTACTTAATAATGCATAAGCATGAGATGACATCATGTAACTCAGTCATTAAGGATTAATTATGGAACATCATGTACTTTGGTATAACGCACTTTCAATGTCAGATGTTGATATTGTGGGCGGTAAAAATGCCTCGCTAGGGGAAATGGTCTCAAACTTACATACGCTTGGTGTGTCAGTTCCGAATGGTTTTGCTACAACATCTCATGCTTTTAATGAGTTTCTAGAGTTTAATAATCTGAATGAAAAGATTTATACCATTCTAGATACTCTTGATATTACGGATATCCCACAGCTTCAATCTGTTGGTCAGACGATTCGTACTTGGATTGCAGAAGCTCCATTCCCAGAGATATTAGATACTCAAATTCGTACTAGCTACGAAGAGTTAGTCGGTGATGATGCGGATGTGTCTGTTGCGGTTCGTTCTTCGGCAACCGCTGAAGATTTACCGGATGCTTCTTTTGCAGGCCAACAGGAAACGTTCCTGAATGTAAAAGGAATTGAATCGGTTCTTGAAGCAACAAAGGAAGTGTTTGCCTCTTTATTTAATGACCGTGCTATTTCTTACCGTGTTCACCAAGGTTTTGACCATCGTGGTATTGCGCTATCAGCGGGTATTCAGCGTATGGTTCGTTCAGACAAAGCGTCTTCTGGTGTTATGTTCACACTTGATACGGAATCTGGCTTTGACGATGTTATTTTCATCACTTCTTCTTGGGGTTTAGGAGAAATGGTTGTACAAGGGGCGGTGAACCCTGATGAGTTCTATGTACATAAACCATTGTTGCTACAAGATAAGCCAGCGGTTATCCGTAAAAACTTCGGATCAAAATTGATCAAAATGGTCTACTCCGATCAAACGGAAGTCGGTAAACAAGTTCAGATTATTGATACAACAAAAGAAGAGCAAGGCTCTTTCTCTTTATCGAATGATGATCTTATTGAACTCTCTAAGCAAGCCGTACTGATTGAGCAGCACTACAAGCGTCCGATGGACATTGAGTGGGCAAAAGACGGTGTGACAGGAAAACTGTACATTGTTCAAGCGCGCCCAGAAACAGTATGTTCTCGTAAAAACGCAAGTATTATCGAAAAGTACCACTTAGATACCAAACTAGAAGCGATTTGTGAAGGTCGTGCTATTGGACAACGTGTTGGCTCAGGTAAAGTACGTTTAGTGTCTTCTCTAGATGAGATGCACCTTGTTCAAGACGGTGATGTACTGGTCACGGATATGACAGATCCTGATTGGGAACCTGTTATGAAAAAAGCGGCGGCTATCGTAACTAACCGTGGTGGACGTACGTGTCACGCTGCGATCATTGCTCGTGAATTAGGTATTCCAGCGGTGGTAGGTTGTGGTAATGCGACGTCTATCTTGAAAGATGGTAGTGATGTAACGGTATCCTGTTCTGAAGGTGAAACCGGTTTTATCTACGATGAGATTATCCCCTACGAAGTGATTACAAGTAACATCGAAGAACTAAAACGTTTACCAAGCAAAATGATGCTGAATGTTGGTAACCCAGATCGCGCCTTCGAGTTTGCTCAATTACCTAATGAAGGGGTGGGTCTTGCTCGCTTAGAGTTCATCATCAATAAAATGATTGGTGTTCACCCGAAAGCGTTACTGAACTACGATCAATTAGATGCTGATCTTCAGCAGAAAATTGATGAAAAAACAAAAGGCTATGCATCACCGGTTGATTTCTATGTAGAGAAATTAACGGAAGGCATTGCAACCATCGCAGCGGCGTTTTGGCCTAAGCGTGTTATCGTTCGTATGTCTGATTTTAAGTCGAATGAATACAGTAACCTACTGGGTGGTCAAGCATTTGAACCGCATGAAGAGAATCCAATGTTGGGCTTCCGTGGTGCTTCTCGTTATATCTCAGAAGACTTCCAAGATTGTTTCGAGCTAGAAACTCAAGCATTCAAGAAAGCACGTACAGAACTGGGCTTGAAAAACATTGAAATCATGGTGCCATTTGTTCGTACTACGGGTGAAGCTGCTCAAGTTATTGAGTTGCTAACGAAGAATGGTCTTGAACGTGGTGTGGATGGCCTAAAAGTTATCATGATGTGTGAGCTACCATCGAATGCAATCCTGGCGAGTGAGTTCTTAAAGCACTTTGATGGCTTCTCTATTGGTTCGAATGATATGACTCAGCTGACTCTGGGTCTTGACCGTGATTCTGGTGATATTGCACATTTATTCGATGAACGAAATGAAGCTGTGAAAGCCATGTTATCGATGGCAATTAAAGCCGCGACAGAGGCAGGCAAGTACGTTGGTATTTGTGGTCAAGGTCCATCGGATAGCTTGGAATTCGCTGAATGGTTAATTGAAGAGGGCATTAACTCAATGTCGCTTAACCCAGATACGATTGTGAGTACATGGGATCAATTAAATCAAAAGCTTGATTTTGAAATTAAAGCGCTTGGTTTAGAGTACTAATCCTATGGGCAAGCCAATTCAAATGGAAAAAGGTGTCAAGTATCGTGACGCCGATAAAATGGCGCTCATTCCGGTAAAGAATATGCCTGCGGAGCACAAGGAAGTGCTGCGTAAGCCGGAATGGATGAAGCTAAAGTTGCCTGCAAGCAGCAAACGTATTCGCGAAATCAAAGCAGCAATGCGTAAGAATGATTTGCATTCAGTGTGTGAAGAAGCCTCTTGTCCAAATTTGGCAGAGTGCTTTAACCACGGAACGGCGACATTCATGATTTTAGGTGCGATTTGTACAAGACGCTGCCCATTTTGTGATGTAGCTCATGGTCGTCCTCTTGCTCCAGATGCACAAGAGCCGGTGAAATTGGCACAAACCATTAAGGATATGAAGTTAAGATACGTGGTGATTACCTCTGTCGATCGTGATGATTTACGAGATGGTGGCTCGACACATTTTGCGGAATGCAATGCTGAAATTAGGCGTCAAAACCCGAATATTACGATTGAAACACTCGTCCCTGATTTTCGTGGTCGAATGGATATCGCATTAGAAGCATTAAAAGACAACCCGCCAGATGTGTTTAACCACAACCTTGAAACGGCACCCCGTTTGTATCGTAAAGCAAGACCAGGTGCGAACTATAAATGGTCTTTACAGTTGTTACAAAAGTTCAAAGAGCAACACCCTAATGTTCCGACTAAGTCCGGTGTGATGATGGGACTTGGAGAAACAAAAGAAGAGATCATTGAGGTATTAAAAGACTTACGAGCGCATGGGGTGACTATGTTAACGCTAGGGCAATACCTTGCACCAAGTCGACATCACCTTGCGGTTGAACGTTTTGTTCCACCTGCGGAGTTTGATGAGCTTAAAGAGGTCGCTTTAGGTCTTGGCTTTACTCATGCCGCCTGTGGCCCGTTTGTTCGCTCTTCTTATCATGCGGATCTACAAGCAAAGGGCGTGGATGTAGGATCTGGCGTTTAGCTTTTATTGCAATTAAATCTTCATGTTAGGAAAATGTTTAGCCTTACTTTTTGAAGTAGGGTACTGTAAGCCATAGACTTAGCTTTAAGGGCTAGTCTATGGCTTTTTTATTTGCTAATCATAATGGTTTTTTGTTTATTGATTGGCTTCTTCAGTTACTAACAAGGATAACAAAATGTCTAAAATTGCCGTAGTGTATTTTAGTAAAACAGGTGTCACGGAACATTTAGCAAAAGCTGTTATTTCAGGTATCACAGAGAACAATGACGTTGACGTTGTTGAACATAAAATAGAAGGAAAAGAAATCGTTGAAGGACGATTTATTAACCCATCTCTTTTTGAATCATTACTGGATTGTGATGCCATCATTATGGGGTCGCCAACGTACATGGGAAGTGTTGCAGCGCAGTTCAAAGCATTTGCTGATGCAAGTAGTGAATTTTGGCCTCAGCAGCAGTGGGCCGATAAGATTGCAGCGGGTTTCACTTGTGGTATTGCATTAAATGGTGACCAATCGAGTAGCCTTCAATGTATGAATACCTTTGCAAGTCAACACGGAATGATATGGGTAGGGTTAGATACTGCCGTGGGATATCGAGATCATGGAGTGAACCGTTTTGGCTGTAACCTTGGTGTGGTGGCTCAATCCTTTGGTTCAATAGCCAATGAAGTGGATACCGCTTCAGCAACGCACTTAGGATCGCGAGTTGCTCGCCTTGTTGAGCGTTTGAATAAATAAGATAGTGATCGGACATTGTCTTTAAATTAGGCAAGCTAAAATAAGCTTGCCTAAAGTCGAGCGAATTAGTCTAACTTATCAAGCTATTGAGTCAGTTAACCCGAGTGAAGCTCAAGCTAGGATAACCCATCATTTAGAAAAAGTTATGCAAATAGAAACCCATTGAGTAAAAGATATGATTATTGGATTAGATATCGGTGGAACAAAAATCGAGGGAATAGCGCTTGATCCCAATACCTTGGAAGAGATCGCTAAAATACGCAAACCCACTCAAAAAGACGCTTATAACCACTTTTTAGAATCAGTGCGCAACGTATTAACCTTCTTAGCTGAAAAAGGAACGATAGATTCTATCGGTATTAGCTGTTGTGGTTCTATCGGCAACGATGGTTTGATGCAAGGGGCTAACGTCACGGTGTTGAATGGTAAAGATTTTGTCGGTGATTTACAGAAGTACTTCGATGTTCCGATTAAATTAGCCAATGATGCAGATTGTTTGGCTTTATCTGAATTTGTAGACGGTGCGGGTAAAGAGGCTGCAAACTCGTGTGTTGGTATTATCATCGGTACGGGGTGTGGTTCAGGTGTGATTACCTATAAATCCTTAGTGACGGGTTTAAATAAGTTAGGCGGAGAGCTTGGGCACAATCCATTGCCTCACTTTGATAAAGACATCGATGGTTCTAAAGCACAATGCTATTGCGGTTCTTATAATTGCAGTGAGCTTTTTGTCTCAGGGACAGGATTTGCTCGCACGTATCACGAAAAATACGGTGAAGATTTAACAACCTATGACATCGTACAAAATGCGAAAAATAATGACGCTAAAGCAACAGAGCATTTGGATCTATATTGTGACCAACTTGCGCGTGTCTGTGGGACCATTGTCAATTTTGTTGACCCAGAAGTGATCGTGTTAGGAGGGGGTATGTCTAATATTGATGAAATTTATCCGCTTGTTAATGCAAAATTAGATAACTATACATTTACTAAAAATACCCTAACCAAGGTGGTTAAAAACGTGCACGGTGATTCGAGTGGCATTCGAGGCGCGGCATTTTTACATCGTTAATGTCTTGCTTTAATCTAATACTTTGTATTAGTTTATCGACTTAGGGTGTGCGCAATGTATTAAATTTAAAGAGCGTACATCTTGTTGAATATCGGAATAATAAGGGAAATCATGTCAAAGAAAGTCTTCGTACTTGCGCAATTTAAACCGAAAGCCGGCAAGCAAAATGAGTTGTTTGAAGTCCTCAAAGCATTAGAACCAGATTCGAATCGTGAAGATGGGTGCATTCAATATACCGTGACACGACAAATTGATCATCCAAATGGCATGAGAAATGATTACCCTATCGTTTTTAATGAAATCTGGGCTGATGCTGAAGCATTACAAGCACATTGTGGGCGTCAGCAAATACAGGCGTTTTTTCAGTCACAAGTTGTCGATGAACAGGGATTAGTCGACGATGCAATTGTGACGGTATACACCGATGAAGCAGAGCACTTTGATCATCCTATTTATGCCTAACTCAGGTGTAAAGTAATCGCATTATAATGTCACTTACAGACTACGAATGGATGCTTACGCATGGCTCAATTACAACATAAAGTCCCAACGAATATTATTACTGGCTTCCTAGGAGTGGGTAAAACGACCGCTATATTGTCTCTTTTAAAAGAAAAACCAGAACATGAGAAATGGGCGGTCTTGGTCAATGAATTTGGTGAAATAGGTATCGATGGCGCTTTGATGACGGATCAAGGGGCGATGATCAAAGAAGTGCCTGGTGGTTGCATGTGTTGCACGGCGGGTGTCCCAATGAGTGTGGGCATTAACGCCTTGTTAAGGCTGCAACCCGATCGTTTACTGATAGAGCCAACAGGGTTAGGTCACCCCAAACAGGTGGTGGCGACGTTAACGTCAGATCAATATACGAATTATGTGGATTTACGAGCAACGATTGCTTTGGTTGACCCTCGTTATCTTAGTAATGAAAAGTACACATCAAACCAAAACTTCAATGATCAATTAGACAGTGCAGATGTTGTGATTGGCAATAAGGTCGATGAGTGTACTTCTCATGATATCGATGTATTTAATGATTGGGTGACGGAGCAATCGCCACCAAAAACGTTTAATAAACTGACATCCAATGGAAAGTTGCCCTTAGAAATATTAGACATCGAACGCTATCATACGGAAAACGATCAAGCAGCTCAGGCCGATCAACATCTTCATGTGGTGGATGAGCCAGAATTCAAATTGCCTCCTTCAGAAACCTTTTTAAGAAAAGAGAATAAAGGGCAGGGGTTCTTTAGTTGTGGTTGGTTATTTGGTGCAGAGCATCAATTTGATTTTAATGGTGTGTTTACATGGCTAAGCTCGTTGAAGATTGAAAGAGCAAAAGCCGTCATTAATACCACTCAGGGTTGTTATGCCTTTAATAGTGCGAATGGTGTTATTTCAATGCATGAAATGTCTTTAGTTGGTTTTGAATCTCGGCTTGAGATCATTAGCTCAGACAGCATGGATTGGGATACATTAGAAAAGGCATTATTAACGTTGGCCGATATAAGCCATTAAAAAGGGCAGTCTAGAAGGTTAAGAGCATGTAGTTTGAGGCGCTGCTTACAACGCCTCAAACTAAGGTAATTAAGTTAATCAAATCAATTAATCACCAAGCGGTAGTCTATCCCCACCATCACGATGTTTATCTAACGCTGACTTAAGCTTTCTTAGCTTCTCTCGCGATTTTTTCTTAGAGCGTAGCGATAACTCCATTACGACGACATCCATAATAGCCAGCATGGCATAGCGAATGGATGAAGGTTTAAAGATAAACTCTCCTTCATTATGAGCAATGGGTAAGTGAATATCCGCTAATTCTGCAATGGGTGTTTTTTCAGGTGTAATGGCAATGATAGTGGCTCCTGTATCTTTGGCAATTTGACCAGCCGATAAGGTTTCAGTGACATAGCCTGAAGCTGAAAATAAGACCATACAATCCTTGGTATCTAGAACCGACGCAATCATTTTCGATAATACACCATCATGGTAAGCCGTAGACGGATAACCCAAACGAAAAAGTCGAAATTGCATTTCTTGTGCAGCAATGGTTGAGCTCCCACCCATTCCTATCGTTATAATTTGCTTAGAGTGTAAAAACGCATCGATAGCTTGTTCTATTTTCTCATCATCCAATAGACGTAAGTTTAAGTCTAATGTCTCTTTGATGGACTCAAACACGCCACTGTGTGAGGTTTTTTCAGTTGTATCATGAACAAAGCGTTGCCCGACAGCAGAGGCTTGTGCGAGCTTTAATTTTAACTCTCGAACATTTTTACAGGCTACCCCTTTAGCTAGGCGAGTAATCGTTGCTTCACTAACGTCATTGGCTTCTGCCAATTCGGTAATACTCAGTAATGACGCTTGTTGGATATTCAATAAAATCCAATTCGCGACTTTTTGTTCCGATGAACGGAGCGAAGGTATTCGCTCGTTCATTTGTGAAATGATGTCCATGCTAGAATGCCGTGGTTACCCATTGAATGATATTGTCATTATCATCCACAATACCAATATATTTCCATTTGTCGAAGGTAATACATGGGTGTGATGTAGAAAAAACAACAATATCACCCGTTTGTAGATCATTATTATCAGGGAGTTCGATAAAAGTATGTTGATCCATAACAGCAGTAGAAATCATTGGTGGGCAATCAATGTTTACCCCATCACGAAAAGCACGTTCTGGAGTCGGTAACCCTTCATCAAAGGCGACGTCACGTTTACCCATAAGAGCAACCGCTTTAGTCGATTCTGGTTTTGATATAATGGTGGTCCATACTTCCAATGAAGAGCTTAAGTCACCGTTAATATCACAGACTTTATTCTGATTGAGACGCGTCATGACCTTGTTTTGTGCGTCAAGATAAATGCCGGTATCGTGAATAACATAGCAGCCAGGGCGGATCACGGCATTAAATGCGTCTTCTTTACCAAGTAACTCAGCAACGATGTCGTACCAAGCGGAACCTGCTCCGGTTACGATAGGGTTTTCAGGAAGCAATTTGTCGCTGATTAATGTTTTAGTCAGGTTTATCGTGGAGTGTAAGAATGCTCTAACTTGGGCTTCTTCGTCCCCACCATGAATGACCCCTTCATAAAACTCTAATCCCGCGAGTGTTAATCCTTCTGATTCGTTAATATGTTGGGCTAATGACATGGCTTCTGATTCTGTTCTACAGCCACAGCGCCCCCCTTGAACTCCCATCTCTAGTAGAACATTGAGTTTTTTATCGGTGTTTGCAAAATGGCGATTTAACTTATCAACATTACCCAATGAGTCAACACAACAGTAAAAAGTACAATCGTATTCTGTCATTAATCGCTCTGCCATAGCGATATTTGTTTTACCAACGAGTTGATTCGCCATGATGATATTACTAATACCGGCTTTTGCTGCCACTTCCGCTTGAATAATCGTGGCAACGGTAATTCCCCATGCTCCAGTTTGCTTTTGTTGTTCAAAGAAAGCGGGGGTCATTGTGGTTTTACCGTGTGGGCAAAGCTTTACGTTTTGACTATCAGCGAAGTTTTGCATCCAGAGCATATTATTTTCTAGAGCGCTTTTTTTAATAACAGCAGCGGGAAAAGTGACGTCTTCTTTGGTTAAAGAGTAAGACGTTGCTGCCGTGATAGGTAAGCCTTTTTCACCTCTTAAGTTAGTGATAAATTCAACATCTTGTTTGTTACTAACATCATAAGTGTATTTATTCATATTTAAACCTTCGATAAATCGGTGTTTGACGAGTATTTGTGACTTTTATAACGATTATGTTAGAAAGTATCAAACTACCTAGTGTTAATTGTGCGCTAAATCACTGCAAAGTTAAAAAGAGATGTTTAGTATGTGCATTCGAAATCAAGAGTGATAAGTCTGGATAAAGTATGAAGTTTGATTGTGTAATCACAGGTGCTCAAATTATTAATGGTGAAAACCAGCCTCGTTATGTGGCTGATGTTGCTATAACCAATGATCGAATCGTAGCAATTGAAGATCATATCGATATTGCCAAAGCGCATACCCATTATGATGCACAGGGAATGGTTTTAAGCCCGGGCTTTATTGATGTTCATACACATGATGATACGAATGTTATTCGCTATCCAGACTGTTTGCCGAAAATCAGTCAAGGTATTACAACCGTGATTGTTGGTAATTGTGGGATCAGCGCTTCACCCACGATTCTGACGCAGGATCCACCGGATCCAATGAATTTGCTTGGTAAGAAAGAAGATTTTAAATACGCGACATTTGAGCACTATGCTCGAAGCGTGAAAGAAGCCCAACCTGCAGTGAATGTGGCTGCGCTTGTCGGTCATACGACATTGCGTAACAACGTGATGGATGATTTATTCAGAACGGCAAGCGAAGATGAAATAGAACAAATGCAAGCCATGCTGAACCTTGCGATGGAGCAAGGAGCACTAGGGTTGAGCTCTGGTCTTGCTTATAGCAGTGCCAAGCAAGCCACTGCAGATGAAGTGATGAAATTATCAACGGTATTGAGTCAACACGAGGGGATTTACACCACTCATATGCGTACTGAATTTGAACATATCTTATCTGCAATGGAAGAAGCGTTTGAGAATGGTCGGTATGCAAAGGTTCCAGTGGTGATTTCACATCTCAAGTGTGCAGGTGCCGGCAATTGGGGGCGCACAACGGAAGTTCTGAAATTATTAGAAGAAACCAGTAAAAAACAAGATGTTTCCTGTGATTGTTACCCTTATTCTGCCAGTTCTTCAACGCTGGATTTGAATCAAGTGACCTCCGATTTTGATATCTTTATTACGTGGTCCAATTCAATGCCGGAAATGGCGGGTGATACATTAGCGAATATAGCTAATAAGCTTGAATTACCATTGATGGAAGCGGCGAAAGCACTTCAACCTGCGGGAGCGGTGTATCACAATATGGACGAATCGGATGTTGAAAACGTATTAAAATATCATAAAACGATGGTGGGTTCGGATGGGTTACCTAATGATCCACATCCGCACCCAAGACTTTGGGGAGCGTTTCCTAAGGTTATTCATCATTATTGTAAAACACGCTCTCTTTTCACATTGGAAGAAGCTATTCATAAAATGACAGGGTTATCAGCGGAGCGCTATCAACTTGAAGGGCGCGGCCGTATTCAAGTTGGACATTTTGCTGATTTAGTTTTATTTGATGAAAATACAATAAAAGATACTGCGACATTTGAGAATCCAATTTCTCAAGCAGAAGGTATTCATTCTGTTTTTGTTAATGGAAATCTTGCATATAAAAATAACCAAGTATCTGAAAAGCGTACGGGTCAATTTATTTTTAGAAGTACAAAAAACATTGAAAATTTAAATTTTAAAAAGGAGTCTGAATATGTCTATTAAACGTTACGGTGTAGAAGGTGGTACAGGTACGGGTGGTCAACACCTTCCATTTGCACGTGCAACAGAAGCGGGTGGTTTTTTATATGTATCGGGTCAAACACCGATGACAGATGGCGAAGTGGTTGAAGGTGGTATCGTAGACCAATCTCGCTTAGCGATTCAAAACTGTGTTGATATCATGGAAGAAGCTGGTTACGGACTTGAAGATGTTATGCACGTAAAAGTCGTGCTAACGGATTCTCGTTACTTCCAATCATTTAATAAGGTGTTTAAAGAATTCTTTGGCGCTAACCCACCAGCTCGTATCTGTATGGTATGTGATTTAGTGGTTGATGTAAAAGTGGAAGTGGATGTGACGTGTTACCGAGCGGATCGCGCTTAAGCCTGACTTAATATCATAATGCTTTTGAAGAATGACTCCTTTTCATTAAGGAGCCATTCTTACCCTATAAACTTTATATGGTTTACATAATACAGGATGTTCAATTATGGAATTGCCAAATAATTGTATTAGCACGTTTAAAAATAAATTTAATAAAGCGAATCAGTTTATTGTTGCAGTATTAGCCACTTTATTAATATTAGATGTTTGGCTAGGTGTATTAGATAGATATATTTTAAAACTTCAGCTTGTTTGGGTTGAAGAATTGGCTCGATATATAATGATATGGGCAATTCTAATGGCCGTGCCATGTTGTACTGCTGGTCGTGAACATATGGGTCTGGAGTTTGTTGTTAAACGCTTCTCTTTTATTACTCAACAAGTAATTAAATGTATTGTGGGTTTAATCACATTGAGTTTCTTTGCTTATATTTGTTATCTCGGTATTACCTTTGCTGCAAAAGGCTCAAGTCAATTATCGACAGTATTCGGAATGCCAATGGCTTACGCTTATGCGGCGATTCCTACGACATTTGCTTTATCAGCATTTCAATCCTTACTTGTCTGGCTTGAAGATGTTTATGCACTTAAGTTGTCATTAATGCAACCAGAATTACAAGTCCAAGGAGAGGTATAATGGCAGTCGGTGGTATATTTTTATTTTTAATGTTAATTGGTGCGCCAATTGCGATTGCATTAGGTGTCGCTGGCCTAACGGGTATGCACGAGATTGGTGGTTCGCACTTTACCTCGTTGGCACCCAGTAAAATCTTTAATGGATTAAACATTTTCCCTTTCCTTGCTATGCCATTTTTTATATTAGCAGGGGAAATTATGAACCATACTGGCATCACAAGCCGCTTAGTTCATCTTGCTGAAGCGTTAGTTGGTCACTTTCGTGGTGGGCTTGCTCACTCAAATATGGTGGCATCGGTTTTCTTCTCTGGTATTACCGGTTCTGCGACTGCTGATGCTGCAGCGTTTGGACGCACACTTGTTCCTGCAATGGAAAAGCAAGGTTATAGTAAAGAATACGCATGTGCTGTTACCGCAGCGGGTTCTATTATTGGCCCAACCATACCGCCATCTGGATTAATGGTTGTCTATGGCTCTTTAATGGGCGTATCGATTGGTGGCTTATTCGCAACGGGTATTTTACCTGGTTTGTTAGTGTGCTTTGTGTGTATGGCTATTATTGCAACGATGGCAAAGCGTAAAAATCTTCCGAAGAATAATCAAAAAGCGTCTCTTGCTGTAGTACTTGATCACTGTAAAAAGTCGACATTAGCTTTACTCATGCCTCTTATTATTTTGGGAGGGATAGTCTTTGGTATTGTAACACCGACTGAAGCCGCTTCAATTGCCGTTGCTTATGCATTGTTTATCGGTACGTTCATTTACCGAAACTTAAGTGTTAACGCTCTGTACCACATGATTGTTAGAACTTCTCAAATCTCAGCAGTTATTTATCTCATTATTGGTGCAGCTTCGATTCTTGGTTGGTGGTTAAGCTTCCAACAAATACCACAGGCTATCGCAGACAGCTTTATGGGGTTAACGGATAACCCACATCTGATTCTAGCACTGCTTATCGCTATGTTATTGATCGTTGGTATGGTCATGGATATTAATGTCATGTTAATCATCCTTGCTCCAATCCTGATTCCAGTCACTGTTGAAATCGGAATGGATCCATTACACGCAGGTATTATTTTTATTCTGGCTTTGAATATTTCGTTGATGACACCACCCATTGGGGCATGTCTCTTTGTATTGTCTTCGGTGACCGATACCAAGATTGAAGGGATTGCAAAAGAGCTGATGCCATTCTTGATCGGGGAATTAGTATTACTCTTCTTCTTAGCTTACTTCCCTGAAGTAACTCTATTTATTCCAAGATTACTTGGATATTAAAATTATAAATAACGTGAAACTATAAAGGACTATATAATGAAAAAAATAACAAAATCTTTAGTTGCAGCGGCATTAGCGAGCTCTATGCTTGCAGCGCCAATGGCAATGGCAGAAAAAGTACTGCGTATTGGACATGATAATAAAGCTGATATGTTAGAAAACCCAGCTCATGCTTTTGTTGGTGTATTCAAAAACCTTGTTGAAACGAACTCTAATGGTGAAATTAAAGTTCAGGTATTTCCAAGTAACCAGTTAGGTTCTGCTAAAGAACATATACAGATGGTTCGTGATGGTCAGATTCAAGGTACGCTTTCTTCTGTTGGTGCTTTAGCGGGTTACTACCCACGTATTGGGGTTCTGGATGTTCCATTTGCCTTTACAAGTAATTCAGCAACATATGAAGTATTCGATGGTCAATTTGGCGAAGTGTTAGCTCGCGATATTGAAGGAGAAATGAAAGACGTTAAAGTGCTTGGTTTCCCTGATACAGGCGGTTTCTTTGCAGTGACAGGCTCTAAGCGTCCAGTGACTTCTGTTGAAGATTTCAAAGGAATGCGTATTCGTACAATGACACTTCCTACACACCAGAAGATCATTCAATCGCTCGGCGCCGAAGCGTATCCTTTATCTTGGGGTGAAGTGTATTCTTCGCTACAGACAGGCGTAATTGATGGTCAAATGAACCCAATACCGACGGTTTCTTTTGCGAAATTTGATGAAGTACAAGAACATTTAACTCTAACTAATCACTTATTTGCACCCTACACATTTATGGTGAATAAAGGCTTCTACGACGGCTTAAATGCTGAAGAGCAGAAGATTGTGGCGGATGCTGTTGAGGCAGCACTGAGTGCTAACCGTGGTTTATCTCGTTTAATTGAAGCTTCTGAAGATCGTGGTTTAGCGGGTCTTAAGAAAAAAATGAAAGTAACAGCGTTAACATCAGATCAGCGCGAAGCTCTTAAGCAGGCAACACAGCCAGTGATCATTGATTACTTGAATGAAACTCAAGGAGTAAAAGGTAAGGAATTACTTAACTTATTCTTGACTGAAGTTGAGAAAGCAAACCAACGAGTTTACCTTCAGTAATTTTAGACACTCAATAATAAAAGCCAGCGAGTCTGGCTTTTATTATTTCTAGGGATAGAGAAATGAACCAAAAAGAGATCAGCTGGTGTATTGTCGATTGGGGTACATCTAATTTTCGTTTGTTTGCAATGAATGACGATAAGCAAATTGTCGATAAAATAGAATCTAATATTGGATTAATGAAGGTCGTTGATGGTGACTTTTCTACTGCGTTAGAGAATCAATTAAACACGTTGATACCGGATCATTATCACTCGTTACCCATTATGATGGCGGGAATGGTTGGCTCAGCGAATGGTTGGCACCCTGTTGATTACATTGATGCTCCGGCAACTCTAGATTCTTTAGTCAATCATTGTTTTTCGTTCACTTTACCTTGGGGGGCGAATGCGAAAATTGTCCCTGGCGTGAAGGTATGCAACACCGATGGCATATACGATGTCATGCGTGGTGAGGAAGTCCAGTTTTTTGGGTTACAGGGTATTCTTAACAAGAAGGATGCATTTGCGATCTTCCCTGGAACGCACAGCAAGCATATAGAGTTACAAAATAATTTACTTGATCATTTTAAATCGTTTATGACAGGTGAACTGTTTGACCTATTGTCGAAGCATTCAATATTATCTTTAAATTTACCTGAGCAAGTTCAGTCTCAAAAGGCCTTTAGTAAAGGGATTAAAGAGAGTGGGGGTATCGATATTACAAGTCGGTTATTCGCAGCGAGAACACATCGTTTATTTGGTTTAATACAAGAATCTGAGGTTTTAGATTATCTTTCAGGGTTGCTTATCGGACAAGAATTAAAGAGTGTCAGTCATAAAGAGGCATTTTTGATTGGAGGAGAGTTGCTCTGTGAGCGCTATGCGCTGGCTTGTGAATTACTCCAGATCAAAACTCAAACCATCAATGGTGATGAGGCTTTCATTAAAGGAATGATAAGACTATTTGAGGCACAAAATGCATAAAGTACAAAGAGAAGAGACACTTCCTTTAATTGCTATTCTGAGGGGTGTCAGCACACAAGATGTCCTCCGTATTGCACATATATTAATTGATGAAGGGTTTCGTATTATAGAGGTCCCATTAAATAGTCCTAATGCACTAGAGAGTATTCGGTTACTGGTTAATCAGTTTGGTGATGACTATCTTATTGGTGCGGGTACGGTGACGAATATAATACAAGCTAAAGACGTGGTTGAAACGGGGGCCAAGTTAATCGTAACACCAAATATGAATCGAGATGTAATCATGTTTGGGCGACAAAATGGATGTGAAGTTTACCCTGGAGTCGTGACCCCAACTGAAGCATTTACAGCATTGCAATCTGGAGCAACAGGTTTGAAGCTATTTCCAATTTCAATGGTCGGTATAGATGGGTTAAAAGCGCTGAAGTCAGTTTTACCAAAAGGGACTCTGTGTTTTCCTGTTGGTGGAATTAACCCGACTTTTGAAAGTATGGAGCCTTATTGTAAAGCAGGTGCCGATGGCTTTGGTTTAGGTTCTGCTCTTTATAAACCATCGATGTCAGATGAAGAAATTCGTCTTAATGCTCAAAATTACGTGGATAATTTCATTAAAATTACCAATAAAGAGAGAAAATCCGTCGATACCTTAGTACATTGTTAAGTTAAGAGGCTGACCTTATTTCGTCAGTGCTTCCAAAGGCGATTATTTAAAGCCTAACCCCCTTTCTGAATATTGGTTGCAGCTTGAATAACACGATAAGCTGCAACTGATTAATGAGTTCGAACCCTCTTCTATTCGATTCAACTTCTCTACGGATAAATCCCTTCATTGTCATAAATCATCCATAGAACTGACATATATCTATCACATTCATGAAATAAAACTGTCACACAGTATTGGTAACTTACCTCCCATAAGTTCAAAGCATCGATGTAAAGCATGAGTTTAAAAGATGGTTTGATAAAAATTACATTTATAGAGTTCAATGGGACAGTAATTATGAAAATATCGTCAGTTTTAAAGCCAACTATTTTAGCGATGACACTCGCTGCTACATCAACATCGTTTGCCGCGGATAAAATCGTTGGCTCAGGTTCTTCTTTCATTTATCCAGTCATGACGGCTTGGGCAAAGGAATTCAACAAAGAAAACGATGTACGCATTGATTACCAATCGAAAGGATCTGGTGCGGGTGTTCGTGACATGTTATCGAACGTTGTTCAGTTCGCAGCATCGGATTCCGCAATGGATTCTGATGAAGAAGCAAAAGTAAAAGGCGGGGCGATTTTCCTTCCAGTTACTGCGGGCGAAGTGGTTATCTCATACAACTTGAAAGGGCTAAAAGACCTTAAGCTAAGCCGTGATGTGTATGTTGATATCTTCCTTGGAGAGATTCCACGTTGGAATGACAAGCGTATTGCTGCTGATAACCCAGGCGTTAAGTTACCGGATAGCAAAATCACGGTTGTAACTCGCTCTGACAGTTCAGGTACGACTTACGCATTTACTAACCACTTAAACGAAGTCAGTGCTGAATGGAAAGAAGTGATTGGTAAAGGAAAGTCAGTTCAATGGCCGAAAAAATCAAATTTTGTAGCAGCTCCGCGTAATGACGGTGTTGCCGCGACAATTATGCAGACACCGGGCGCACTCGGTTATATTGAGTACGGTTACGCGAAAGTAACGGGTCAGCCAATGGCATCGCTTGAGAATAAAGATGGTTACTTTGTTGCACCAAGTGCTGAAACAGGTGCTGCGGCACTGGCTAATGTTGAATGGCCTGAAAACTTAGTGGCATTTGCACCGGACCCATCGGGTGAAAATGCTTATCCAATTACAACATTCTCTTGGATGATGCTGTATCAAAACAACTCTGATGGTACGACAGCGGAAACGATGCGTAACTTTGCGAAATACATTGTGACAGATGGACAAGCGCTATCAACAAAGATGGGTTACATCCCAGTACCTGACAGTTTGAAAGCAAACATGTTAGCGGCTATTGAGAAGATCAAATAGCTAAAGCTGACTCGTAAAGAGCAATAACCGTGATTCTACATAGCACTAAGAGCATGATAACAATGGCTCTTGGTGCTGATATTCGTTGTGTATATCGAGTCACTGAATAGTTAAGACCGTTTGAGGATTTATGGGCGCACATTTTTTTCAAGATAATCGCAGTAAAGAGGCATTAACGCAGCCGCCGACGTACCTTGATGAATTAAAGGATAAAACGTTTAGAACCGCTGCGTTGCTCTCAGTACTCACGCTCTTTGGGGTGGTGGTTACGCTCTTTGGTGCGGTGATATACGAAGCCTTTCCAGCGATGCAGCAATTTGGTTTTGGTTTTATTACTGGAACGCAATGGAGCTCTGCTCGTCAAGAGTTCGGTATTTTACCGGAAATATGGGGAACACTATACAGCTCTTTATTTGCCTTGTTCTTGGGTGGCGGTTTAGGTGTTGTGATTGCGATTTTTTTAACCCAGCGTTTTATCCCTGAAAAGTTAGCGCATTTACTGCGTACGATTATTGAGTTATTAGCCGCGATACCCAGTGTTGTTTATGGCCTTTGGGGGATTTTTGTTTTAATTCCAGCGATTCGCCCAATAGCAGCATGGCTACATGAACATTTAGGATGGTTTCCTTTATTTAGCTCTGAGTTAAATGGCCCAGGGTTATTCCCAGCCATTATTGTGTTATCGGTCATGATATTACCAACGGTTGCCGCCGTTTCTATTGACGCTTTAAAGCGCATTCCAGCGAAAACTCATGAAGCGGTGTATGGAATGGGAGCGACACGCTATGAAGCGATTACAAAGGTTATGTTACCCACTGCATCATCGGGTTTATTGGCGGCATTGATTCTTGGGTTTGGTCGTGCATTAGGTGAAACCATGGCATTAGCGATGTTGATAGGCAGCTCTAATCAAATTAGCTTATCTATCTTTTCTCCAGCGAATACGTTGGCATCATTAATGGCATCGAGCTTTCCAGAAGCGGGCGAGTTAGAGATTCAGGCTCTTATGTATGCTGCGGTCGTATTATTAATGATTACATTTATAGTAAATATTCTTGGTCTTGCAGTACAACAGATGACTAAGCGTAAGTTTGAAGGGCAATAAATATGACGACGCTAACTGCACAGAATGTATCGAGTATAAAAGAGATACCATCACATTATAAAACGGTTACTAACGATAAAAAACGTAACGAGAACGAGTTGAATACAACAGAGTGTAAGTCAGTGTCTGATAAAACAAAGACAATCGATTTATCAAAACGAGTTAACGATAAACGTTCTTTAAAGAATACACTTTTTACCGTGTTAATGGGCGGCTTTGCTCTAACGGCATGTTTACCTTTGTTTTCGATTCTTTACATGTTGATTACGAAGGGCGCATCAAGATTAAGTTTTGATACGCTTGTCGATCTTCCACCTGCGGGGTTCGAGATGGGCGGGGGTATCGGTAGTGCGATTCAAGGTACTTTAGTCATGGTGGCGATTGCGTCAGTGTTGAGTATTCCACTGGGGATCATCGCAGCTATCTATATTAATGAAGTGAGCCCAAATTCGAAATTGGCTTCCATCGGGAACTTTTTAGCGAAGGTACTCACCGGTTTGCCTTCTATCTTGGCAGGTATTTTTGCTTTCACCATTGTTGTGGCTGTGATGGGAACGTATTCCGCCTTTGCGGGGGGTGTTGCTCTAGCGATATTGATGCTTCCAACGGTGATTATTACGGCGATAGAGGGGCTAAAATCCGTTCCTCAAAAAATGAAAGATGCGGCATTTGGCATGGGATGCACACGAACACAAGCGATTTGGAAGGTGACATTACCAACGGCTGCACCGAGCTTAACAACCGGTGTTTTACTGGCCGTAGCCGGAGCAGCAGGTGAATCAGCACCGCTTTTATTTACCGCTCTTTTTAGTAGTTATTATTTAGAGTCGTTGGCTGAACCAACGGCATCATTATCGATTTTAATATACAACTTTTCTGGTTTGCCATTCCCTAACCAAATCGAGTTAGCTTGGACGGCATCACTGGTTTTAGTTTTGATTGTATTAGCATTTAATTTAATTGCTCGAGTTATTGGTCGCACAAAGCATACCCTGTAATTTGAGAAAAGTACCCCATTAACGTTCACATTCACATTCACAAAATGAGAAGTAAGAAATGTGAAGCAAGAAATGAGTAATGGGGTATGACAAAAGGAATACACATGAATACGGCAACGATAGAAAAAACAGAATTAGCAATGAACTGTCACATCGATGAAATTCGCTATGGTGACTTTCTAGCAGTCAGAGATTCAGATATACCGATTGAAAAGGGTAAAATTACGGGTTTTATCGGCCCTTCAGGTTGTGGTAAAAGTACCGTATTACGTAGCATGAATCGCATGAACGATATGATTGATAGCTTTAGCTTTAAAGGTTCGATTGATTTTATGGGGAATGACCTGTACGGCAAAGAGGTTGATCCTGTTATTGTTCGTCGTTATATCGGTATGGTCTTTCAGCAGCCCAATCCTTTTGCTATGAGCATTTATGACAATGTGGCCTTCGGTTTACGTTTGAATGGTTTTAAAGGCACAAAAACGGACTTAGATGAGTGCGTTGAAACAGCACTACGTCGAGCGGCAGTGTGGGATGCAGTTAAAGATAAATTGAATAAATCTGGATTGTCTTTATCAGGTGGTCAGCAGCAGCGAGTTTGTATTGCTCGTTCCATTGCGACAGAGCCAAGTGTGCTATTAATGGATGAGCCTTGTTCGGCATTGGATCCGATTGCGACTCGAAAAATAGAAGAACTGATGCTGGAATTAAAGGAACGATTCACCATTGTGATCGTGACTCACAATATGCAGCAAGCGCAACGAGTGGCGGATAATACGGCGTTCTTTTCTGTGGATATGACTAACGGCGGTCACGTAGGTCACTTAGTTGAAATGGGTGCAACAGACGCTATTTTTAATCAACCTCAGCAAGACTTGACGCGCAAATACATTCGAGGAGAGTTCAGTTAAACTCAACTGGATACAGTGTAATCAACTCAAGATTAAACGACAAAGGCGATAACTTTTAATTAAGTTATCGCCTTTAGTTTGTATTAATATAGGCAGTTCTATAAAAACGGTCGTTATATGAGAATCAACCGTTTATAGTAAGCCTGTTATTGCCACTAACAACGATGACTCTGGATAAACTCTATCGTTTATTCTTAAGGTAACGCTTACGACGTTCTTCTTTTTTCTTGATCTTTTCTTCTGTTCGTCTGGCTTCTTCAATCTCAACTTCAATCAATTCTTGAGTGATCATTTCCGGCCTTTCTAAAGTCAATTGACCCAGTGTACCGTTACGCAGCTCGTGTAATAGAATTTCAGAGGCTTTATGGAGATCGACTCGGCCACCCGATCTCAGAGCACCACGTTTACGGCCTAGCTCTTCAATCAATTCAATATCGCTTTCTGGTAGCTCGTCAATGTTATAACGCTCTTTTAAGCGCTCAGGGTAAGCTTGTGCTAAATATTCAATCGTATAGAAAGCCACATCTTCGTATTCCATCGCCGTATCTTTAACGGCACCGGTTGCTGCAAGGCGGAAACCACTGTGTGGATTTTCAACCTTCGGCCACAAAATTCCCGGTGTATCAGACAAGATAATCCCGTTTTGTAGGTTAATACGCTGCTGGTGTCGAGTTACCGCAGGAACATTACCCGTTTGTGCAACCGTTCGCCCCGCAAGAGTGTTAATGATGGTAGATTTTCCTACATTGGGAATTCCCATGATCATCGTACGAATGTTTTTTCCGATGTTTTCACGGTTTGGCGCTAACTTTCGGCACAGATCGAGAATTTTATTCACTTCTTGAGGGTTTTGAGTCGTGATGGAAATCGCCTTCACGTTTTGTTCTTTCTCAAAGTGTTCAATCCATAACTCGGTCATTTCAGGATCAGCGAGATCGCGCTTGTTCAATACCTTCACGACCGGCTTATCTTGCTTCAAACTTGCTATCAGAGGGTTTTCACTACTGAATGGAATACGTGCATCAAGCACTTCAATAATCACATCAACCTGAGGAATAGATTCTTCAATTTCCTTGCGAGCTTTGTGCATATGCCCCGGAAACCACTGTATTTTGTTTGGAATCATTTGATTTTTATACCTTATTTTTTGTCCTTCCCATTATGGGGTACATAGTGGGGTACATAAAATAATTAACCATGTAACTGTATAGAAGAACAGATTATCTTAATATGAATGATTTTAGCACCTAACCGTCTTAGTGAGAACCGTAAAGTGTGTTACTTCGATCTAGGGTTGAGCCCAACGAGGAAATTTTATCTTCTATCTTTTATCTTTTGGTATTCATTATCGATCATCTTTTCAATTATTCTTGCAAATGTTTGCCCATTTTCCTTTTTAATCATTAATAGCTTGTAATGATAGTCTCCACCGATCATTGTATTTAAATTTACGACATCAGATCGTTTGCTTTTCATTTTGTAAAGATAAGAACGCCATGAGTTCTTTAAATATTGTGAGTAAATTAACCTTAAAGCTATTTTGTCTTTTAAGGAAAATAAAGCTATAGATGATATAACGTTTAGGTAATTTTGGTGATTATTAGTATTTTCCGGGAATATTAATAAAATCGTGTTCCTATCGGTAGTTAATAGGTTGTCTTTTATTATCCAGTTTATCATCCAAGGAATTATGTCATCTCTGTTGTTTTTATTTATCCACTTTATGATTGTCTTTATTTCATTGTAAGCAGTGTTCCAGATGTCAATAAAGAACTTCATTAGTTTTTTTTGCTCTTCTATATGAATTTCACTTTTAAAGAAGGAGTTTATTAATACCTCAAGTCTCCCCTTGTGGTTAATAGGTGAGTCATTTACATCGCTGTATAAGTTTAGGCGATAGTTCTTAGTTATCAACTCATCAATTGTTATATTTTGACTCTCATAATTTGGTCCCATACCAATGAGGTGACGTGATGGACTTAAGGCGGTTCTGCACTGCTTATCAAATAAAGATGGGTTATTTTTATATTCTATATAAATTGAATAAATGAAAGCACATGGAAGTTCATCATTTAACCAATCAAAACTAGATTTATTCAATTGTTGTGTTTTCTTGAACTCACTCTTTATAATGTTTGCCTTACTCTCTAGGTTCTCATTAATTAATTCTTTCTTTAATGTATCCTCGGCTTGGTCGAGGGTTCTGAAATTGAATACTAATTCTAATTTATAGTTGTCAATATCTTTAAATAGCTCTTTGTATATATATACTGCCTCTCTCCAGCACTTAAGTTCCATATTTACCCCTTATGTTATCTATTGTTGTTAAGTCACATTTTAATTCTGATATTGTTGCTTTTTAACTTTGTTTTTAATGTTGAATTAGCACCTTAATAATCAATTTATAATGTTATATTAGTGTTTGATTGATACTGTTTCATTAACATTATAGTAGTTTTTTAACAAACCATACTAGGGAGTTTGTCATGTTCATAAGGCTCTCTGAGATATCTCCTATCACGATACACCTAAAGCTTCATGCCGTAACCATAGTGTTATAATTTGAAACGTATAACTTCAGAGTTTAATTTTATTATATTGGTGTTGTAATTTTCTTTTTTCAATATGGGTTTTTGCTTGTTTTTATTTGTCCCATGTCGGTATGATTAATATTATATTGTTTATGGTGTGTTGTTATATGTAGTGTTGAGGTGATGAATTATATTATATTTACCTTGTACTTGTTATGCATATTAGTAGGAGGTAGTGCAATGACGAATAAGTATAAAGGACTAGATATTATAAGAGAGTTGGATAAGATGAATGTATATTACTTAGATAGGATTGAACGTACTTTAGCTATAGCTTGTTCTAGTTGTAATAGAACATATGCTATCAGGGTTGATTTGAGATTGCCTAATAATGATAACCTAGATAGTGAAGATAGAGATTGTATTTATTACTCTATAGTTGATAAAAGGGATTTAATGAAAAGGTTCTTTGAGTCACTAAACTCTAAGATTAAGTGTCAATACAATAGAAAAGTAAAAGATAGTATTAGAGTACACAAAACAAAAGTAAGATACATATGGGTGAGAGAGGAAGGTAAATCAGGGAAGCCACATTATCATGTTTGTTTACTATTGAATAAAGATAGGTTTTATCGAGCAGGGAATATTGAGGATAAAGAGAGCTTATCTTTTTTAATCATAAGCGCTTGGGCTAGTGCATTACGGTTGAGAAAGGAAGAAGTAGTTAGATTAATACATTTCCCAATAAACCATGGGTATTATTTAGAAAGAAATAATCATAAATCTTATGAAGTATTTAATTCGTTATTCTATAGATTAAGTTATTTTGCTAAAAAAGAATCAAAAAAATATGGTGAAGGCTATAGAAACATCGGCACCAGTATTAATTGAAATAGAGAGGGACTCATCTCTGAGTCCCTTGTTTATTAGTCAAACCAAGATGAAATGATGAAATAGGCATCACCTAAAACATATATAGGTGAAAATGTCACATCAACAAGAGTTTCTAAAGAACCTGTTATTAATGACTCCGTTGCTTCTATGACTTCTCCTTCAGATAGCTTATTGAATGAGGAGGTCAATGTATCATAGGAACCAATGAGAGCTGTTTCTAAAGGTTTAGCTATCAGATCCCCTGAAGCGCCCATAAGGGTGTTTACATCATCAGGCAAGCCAATGTATTCCCCCATATATTTAGCCCCTGTTGAGGCGATTGTGACCGTTCCAAATACACCTTGAGATAAGACCTTAGTTGAAACTCCTAATAGTCCTTGTTTTGCTGCGAGGTGACAAATAGCATGACCAACATTGCTGATTTGATTGGAAGTGTGTCGATGTGTCATACAGTAGTTAACAAATTGCTCACAGTTGTTCGTTAAAAGATTATATCCTTTTTGACCTAGCAGGCTTTCTGCTAGTTCAACTGTTAGTTCTGGATTTACAGAAGGTTTCTTTCTTCTAATAGTCTGATGATTAGCAAAGAAACAAAGGGTACTTTGAATAACACAGCCAGCTTCTTGACTTAAGTGAATGACTTGGTTATTGCCAGTATAAATTCCATGGTGTTCGGTTGCCCCTAAGATGTCGATATTAGTGACTAAATGATCACCCAGTTGGTATATAGCCATAGTGTAGGCTCCTAGAGTTGTAATGAGATAAGGTGTTATCGATATTGGGTTGGTGTCGCATTTGTTTGTTTTAAACCCCTTTAAATGACTCGTCTTAGTTCGTAACTGACAGCCATTTCATTGCAATACAATCAATGTGAGTAGGTATGTAACTTGAATGGTCTTAAAACGAATTAAGAGTAAATTAAGTCTCCCAATGGGTAACAGTGAGCTTGTCATTGCGTTAATGTGGGAAGTCAGCTAAATCCAGCCTTTCTCAGCAAAAGAGGTTACAGTAGTACCGACAACAATATGATCTAACACTTTTATATCGATGAGATTTAATGCCTCTGTTAACTTGGTTGTAATGTCACGATCGGCTTGTGAAGGTGTACTTGAACCAGAAGGGTGGTTATGTGAAAAAATAATCGAAGCAGCATTCACCATTAAAGCGGCTTTAACGACTTCTCTGGGATAAACGGAAGCAGCATTAATTGTTCCCCAAAATAGTTCTTGGTATTGAATCAGTTGGTTTTGGCTATCTAGGAGCATAACGGCAAAAACTTCTCTGTCATAAGAACCTAATTTAAACTTGAGATAACTTTTCACCGAATCGGGTTGAGTAAATAAACCACTACGTTGGTACTTTTCAGCCAACGCCTCTGCTGCTGTTTCTAGAATTTGGTTGAGTTCAGTCAAGCTACGAGCATGAGTAGGTAACGGGTAAATTGAAGGATGTTTGGAACTATGCATAGGGTCTCCTTAGATATTATTGATAGCGTATGCATAGTGGTAATATAGGTTTGTAAATATTTGGAATTCTAAAAAAAGGGCAAGAGTGATATCTCGGCTTGTGAAAGTTAATGAAGATCGGGAGGTAAATTATTATGAGTGAATATTGATAACAAAGTACCAGATAACATTTAAAATTGAACAAGTGATGAAGTAAGGATTATTAACCAATTAAGTGGCTGGTGGGAGCTGAGCTCAGCCCCCCTAATCGTGTTTTAACGCACGACTAATGGTAAACTAAAGGCCTCGGTGTTTATGTACGCCACATCTCTGGTGTATTCCCAATCTTCACCTTCTCCGTAAACAACTTCTTCTACAGTAAATCGAGAGTCCGTAGTAAAGTCGTAGTGAGCGTATTCAATAAAATAGCCACCACTAGGGTATGAATCTGAGGCTTGACATTCACCGTCTATAATTTGGTATACCGTATCTAGTTCCATAATATCGGAAGTAGGGTAAGTACCATCGTTAGTAACCGCTGGACCATAAGCAGTAAATAAACCAGATTCTTCTGGGTCATTCACTGTGTTAGTACAATCGATGTCAGAATAATAATTGTATTCATCAGAGCTGCTAAGTCGTCCTACTTCACCCATAACTTTAATAGCTATAAAGTGTTCTACACCGTTGATCTCGATTGAAGTTAATACGCGTGGGTAATCATCCCATACAGCATACGCCTGACCAAATACTGCACCATTATTACCGTATAGATATTCAGTGACTTTCATTTTCTCATCATTGACGTAAAGCTTGCCATCAAAGGCCTGTAACTCGACGTTAGAGAAAGCTGAATATGAAAGGGTAGAAGCTAGAGCGAGTGTCGCTATATTAAAATTTTTCATAACTGTATCCTTAATTAAAATTGTTGTTTAATAACATCCAAGTTGATTCATTCACGAATAATAATGGATTGCCCATTCTGCAACGCCACAGGCTCAGAGCTTGAAACAATGAGCTCCTCTTCGACTTCTTGAATCACTTCAAAATCAACCTCAGTAATATCAGTAGGCATTTCTGGTGACTCGATATCAGGAGTTTCTATTGGATTACTTTCCTCTGTTGTTGAATCGGAAGAGTCGTTATTACACCCTGATAAAAGCAACAACATGAATAATAAATGGTAACTTTTCATAACATCCTCTATTAGCTTGATTGTCTGTTAGTCCACTATTGAAATCTAAATTGCTCCGCTGGTGGAGCATTTCATTTAAAGATAGATGAAAAAATAATGTTCCGCAAATGGAGCATTTATGAATATTATTGGAAAGCAGTTACAGGACATTAGAAAAGAAAAAAGAGTCACCCAAGAAGAAATGGTGGCAAGGTTGCAAGTATTAGAAATGGATATAAGCCGAAGTACTTATTCAAAAGTAGAGATGGGTTTAAGGCAAGTGAAGGATTATGAAGTTCTTTTATTTGCGAAAGCGTTACAGGTGAAAGTCGAACTTCTTTTTCAGGGGGGAGAATGAATATAAATAATGGCATACGATATTTACCTTGTATCAAAAACACCGATATGCAATCAGGTTATCGATTGCAAGACGTAGTGTAATATCATCGTTCATTAATTTACAAGAGAGAATGTGGTGTTGGTATGATTACAGGAATAGGAATAATCTCGGTGGAATTACGACCTGTGTGGGCATCTTCTTACATAGATAGCGTAGGCTGCATTAAAAGTAGACAGAGAAGCTTCTTCAACATACTACAACTAGCTTTAATCTAATGCGGAAATTAAATTTAATCTGTTGGTGAGTTGTTATGACTAAGGATTAACAACAAGGATTCCAATGAAATTTTTAAAACTAAATCAAGTGATTGAGAAAACATCACTGAGTCGCTCTTCTATTTACAGGAAAATGGACTCTAAGGAATTTCCACTAGCAATCAACTTGGGCGGTAGAGCAATTGCGTGGCTGGAAAGTGATATTGAAGAGTGGATGTACGATAAAATTGAATCGATACAGGGATAATACAGCATAAATTTAACTGGGGAGCCTAAGGCTCCCTTTTCTTTTAATATCAATGCTATCGTCTTTTTATCGCAATTGAATAAAAATAGGATGTACCATCAAAGCCTAAGTATCTAACTACTAGCAAGATTTGGGCGTTTTGCCCGATAATAGAACGTGTATCATAAGGTGTTGAAATTAATAGTTTATTCTAATTAATAGGAAGTGATAAACGATATGATGGTTAACATCAAAAGTAATATTATCAGAAACGTTGGTGTCTAATAAATTGTATATGCTTTTGATTACTCTATCAGAGAGAAATACTGTCTTCCTCGGTACACAAGATAAAGGGGTGAAATAATCAATCTCAAAGTGTGTTTCTAAACAACAGATAGCAAGGTAAGGGATGCATAAAAATTATGACATTATTGGCGACATACATGGCCATGGAGAAAAATTACAACAGATACTGACTCAACTAGGTTATACATTATCAAAAACAGGCTATTTTCACCCTAGAAGGAAAGTGATCTTCGTGGGGGACTTTATTGATAGAGGAGAAGCGCTAAAGCAACATGAAGCTTTGCTCGATATCGTCATCCCTATGGTTGAAAATGGTCATGCCTTAGCTGTTATGGGGAATCACGAGTTCAATGCGTTAGCCTATCATACGCAGCATAATGGCGAATACTAAAGAGAGCACTCGCTCAAAAATAAAAAACAACACCAAGCCTTTCTGAATGAATTTGATGATCAGCCTGAAAAAAAGCAGAGAGTGTTGAATTTCTTCTTAACCTTACCACTTTGGCTTGAACTCTCTGATTTCAGAGTGGTTCATGCTTGTTGGGATCAACGCATAATCGAGCAACTCAAACGTATTGATAAACAATATTTATCGAGAGAAGATTTACCTAAGGCAACAACAAAAGGTGATTTTCTTTATGAAGCCATCGAAACATTACTGAAAGGCGTTGAAGTTGAGTTGCCTCACGGAGTGACCTTCCAAGATAAAGATAGTAATACTCGAACCGCGACAAGGGTGCAGTGGTGGAAACGTGAGGCAACCCAATTAGAAGAGGTAGTTTTACCCCCCTAAGTTAAATATTGGCGAAGTAGCGAAGTTACCTATCCCTACATCGGTACCTATCTACCCTAAAGAAGCACCGTTGTGTTTTATTGGCCACTATTGGTTAAAGGGTGATCTCAATCCATTAGCAAGTAATGTCATCGGTGTTGATTATTCTGTCGCAAAGGGGGGCAAATTAGTCGCTTATCAAGTGAGTGAAAAGCGCTTTCGATATGTTGAATAACCTAGATATTTAACCTAAAATTCACTTAATCAATAATTATCATGGACTTATGGTGTGATATTTTTGATTTTTTAAAAGATAGCATCGTAAACTGAGCTTCAGAACAAAATTAAGCCAGTTAAAAATCTAACCACTCGCTTAAACGCATCAGATCTTGTCACGGGGAAAATCTAATTGCTATGCTCATTGATAATGTAACAAAAAAAGTTTCTGATACGCTATCTGACACGATCCAATTAAATGATAAGCTCTCTGTCTTAACCGGACTTTTCTCTATCTACGCTTTTGACCATTTGAAAGAATCATTAGATAAAGTTGATTCAGCACGAATTTTGTTCTCGCAAGCGAAAGGTTTTGATTCATTGAGCGTTACATCACCATTTGGTTCACTCAATGGTTCCGAGCTAGAAAACAAGTTTCGAAATCAGCTAAATCAAAAAGCGATAGCACAAGAGTTTGCTCATTGGTTAGAAAAAAAGGCATCCGTTCGCTTAGTACAACAAGCGGGAGCTGTTCATCAGCACATCACCCATATCAATTCACATTCAGAATCAATTGCTATCAATGGTGCTCAATTCAATGGTCAAGGTATTGGATTAACAGAGTCGAATGGCTTTGATATGATAAGCCTTGCTAATTCAGATCAGGCTAAGGAGCTTCTAGGGTTCTTTAATCGAGTCTGGGGAAGCAAAGCACAAGTCAAAGATGCAAAAGCACTCCTACAAGCAGAGCTTGCTAAATTTACCACTGATCAAACACCACAGTTTATCTACTTCATTACTTTATATAATATTTTTAAAGATTTTGTGGGTGATCTGCAAGAAGACAAGATCTTAAAAACTAAAACAGGATTTAAAGATACGACTGTTTGGAACAAGTTATATAAGTTTCAGAAGGATGGTGTCTTAGGTGCTATCGACAAACTTGAACATTTCAATGGCTGTATCATTGCTGATAGCGTTGGTTTAGGTAAAACGTTTGAAGCTCTAGCGGTAATAAAATACTACGAACTCCGTAATGATAAGGTTCTTGTTCTTTGTCCTAAAAAGCTGTGTGATAATTGGCTTATCTATACTCAAAACGATAAGCGTAACTTATTAGCAAATGACCGCTTTAACTATGATGTATTAAATCACACTGATATGAGCCGAAGCCGAGGCTTCTCAGGTGGTATTAATCTAGAGACTATCAATTGGGGCAACTACGATCTTGTAGTGATAGATGAATCTCATAACTTCCGTAACAACAACCCTAAGAAAGATGGACGTAACCGTTACCAACGTTTACTAGAAGATATTATTCAATCTGGTGTTAAAACAAAGGTGTTGATGCTCTCTGCTACACCCGTCAACAACCGTTTGAACGATATGAAAAACCAAGTTGCATTCATTACAGAAGCGAACGACCAAGCCTTAATCGATCACGGTATTAACAGTATTGAGGGGACATTAAGGAAAGCTCAAACACACTTCTCTAAGTGGACCGAACAAGATCCAGAGACTCGTTCATCGAAAGACCTTTTAGACTCGATGAATTTTGATTACTTCAAGCTACTTGATATTTATACAATTGCTCGATCACGTAAGCATATTGAAAAATATTATGGTACTGCTGATATCGGTAAATTCCCGACCAGACTATTACCTGTAAACCTAAAAGCATCTATTGACCTTAAAGACCAGTTTCCACCATTGGAAGATGTAAACAAGACAATCCGTAGGCTTTCTCTAGCGTTTTATTCTCCGATGAAATATGTGAGAGTGGATAAAAAAGACGAATATGCTAGACGTTATGACCAAGAAGTTAAAGGCGGTAAAAGTGTATTTAAGCAAGTGGATCGTGAAGAAAGCTTGATTCATCTTATCCGTATCAACTTACTTAAACGGATGGAAAGTTCTATTCACTCTTTTGCTCTTACGTCAGAAAAAGTCTTGGCTCAAGTCGAAGGGCTACTATCGAAGATCCATACATTTAACGACACCCTCAAACCAAATAACACAGGTGAACTAACAGAAGAGTTTGTTGCACCGCCAATTGAAGAGATTGATGATTTAGAATTTAACTCACCAGAACTTGCTCCATTCCTGATTGGTAATAAAACTAAAGTACGTATTCAAGATATGGATTTGATTCGATTCGCACAAGATCTGGAAGCAGATAGAGCTTTTCTTCAAGATATTGTTCGAGAATCAAAAAGTATTAATTCAGAGCGTGATGCCAAACTCGCTCTATTGAAAGAAGCGTATCTCGAAAAATGTAAGAATCCGATAAATGGTAATAATAAAAAAGTTATTATCTTTACTGCTTTCGCAGATACCGCAGAGTACCTATACAAAAATCTTTCGGTCTGGGCTACTCAAGAATTAGGGCTTCACTCTGCCATTATTACAGGTCAAAGAACAGAAACGACCTTGCGTGGTACTGACGGTAAAAAGTTCAAAACTGACTTGAACAGTTTATTGACTCATTTCTCACCTAAATCCAAAGAACGAGCAAAAGTCTTTCCAGAGTTTCAAGAAGAAGTCGATATTCTCATCGCGACTGACTGTATCTCAGAAGGTCAAAACTTGCAGGATTGTGATTATCTGATTAACTACGATATACACTGGAACCCAGTTCGTATCATTCAACGTTTTGGACGTATAGATCGTTTAGGTTCAGTAAATGATGTTATTCAACTTGTGAACTTTTGGCCCAATATGGAGTTAGATGAATATATCAATCTTGAAGCCAGAGTAAGCGGTAGAATGGTATTACTTGATATTTCGGCTACAGGTGAAGAAAACCTTATCGAAACAAATAGCGCGCAAGATCCTAAAACCAACAAAAACATGAACGATTTAGAATACCGCAGAAAACAGCTTGAGCAGCTACAAAATGCGGTTGTTGATCTTGAAGAAATTTCAGGTGGTGTATCTATTACTGATTTGACTCTAAATGATTTTAGGATGGACTTGTCTGGGTTCTTGAGTAGCAAAGAGAATGACAATACTGGTGTATTGGAACAATCACCAATAGGTTTGTTTGCGCCAGTGGTTATAGACAAAGAAGCATTTGAATCAGAATCGAGTCAGTTTTCAGGTCTTAGTGATGAGATTGAGTCAGGCGTGATCTTTTGTCTAAAAGACATTAAAGGGAAAGTTCAAGTTGAAGAAAGCTATTCACTTGCACCTTACTATCTTGTCTATATTTCTGATGAAGAAGAAATTTTACTTTCATTTACTCAGTCAAAACAAATCCTCGATCTATGTAAAAAACTAGGCTCAGAGTTAACCAATATTGACCAATCAACAGACGCTTACAATCAGTTTGCAAGACGTTCTCAAAACGGTAAACAAATGAAGCATTACCAGAATCTTCTCGCTAAAGCGGTAGAAAACATTGCTGGTAAGAGTGAAGAAATTGGAGCAACGAGTCTCTTCAATCGAGGTGGAACGGTCTTATCTGCATCAAGCACTCAAAACGTCAATGATTTTGAAGTGGTTAGTTACATGGTGATCTTGTAATGGAGCTAATTAACTTTAGAAATAACGATAAAGCAGAACATAGCAGTTTGATTGAAAAGGTTTGTGAGAATTTAGCCCTTCCAGATTCAACTTTCCTTGGCACTCGTATCACTAAAAAGATGCTGGTGGATAACAATGATTTGAGTAGTAATGACAAAAAGCTAGTAACGGACGTTATTCAATCTATAGAGTGGCAGAACACCCTTAAGCCAGAAACACTCAATGTTCCTATTTATGTAACTGATACCATTGAGTACATAGAGATAGCGGTAATTCGTGTTGTACTGAAAAACGAGATCAAGAACAAAGCCAAACTTAAGAATGTAGCAAAGCTCTTACATACGCTGATTCCTTATCCAGTGATTTTACTTTTAGAACTAGGTGAAGAACTAGCGATAAGCCTAGCCGATAAGCGTATCAACCAAGCAGACAAGAGTAAGCTGGTTATTGAGCATATCTACAACAGTGATTGGTTAAATTCTTCTGGCTTAACGGAAAATGAAAATCATTTTCTTAATGATTTTTCACTGAAAAATGTTTCAAATATTAACTACTTTGAGCTTTATCAAGACTTCATTTCAATGCTTATAGGTTTAGAAACAAGCAAGATTTCAGGTCGTTATCTTTTTAAAAATAATTCAGGTAACAATCTTTCAACTGATCAGAATGATAGCGAAGCTGAATCACAAGAAGATGTACAACAATATGATACTTTACACAGTACATCTTTTTCAGAAAAAACTAACGAAGATAAAACAGCTTTGCTCAAAGAGTTGGAAAGTTTAGAGGCTGATCTTAGTAGCATAAGAAACAAGATTAAGAAGGAGACGCAAATGAATACGAAAATGCGTCTTAACGTTGAAGCTAAAAAAATTAAAGATTCAATTGGTAAATTGAAACGTTCCCTATAAATAAGGCGGTTAGGTTTAATGGCTATTCTAATAAATGCAGTAAGAATTTCTGGCTTCAGAGGGATCTCAAATTTAGAGATAAGCTTACCTAAAGTTGCTGTTCTGATTGGTCAAAACAATGCAGGTAAAACTTCAATTATAAAAGCGTTACAACTGGCTCTTGGTGATTATTCAAGACATTTAACGGATGAAGATTTTTACATTGATTGTGATGATAATGTTCGTTCAGAAATTATTGTGGATATTTCTATTGTCCCTGTAGATGAGAGTAGTCAAAGAACAAATATTTTCACTGATGAATGGGTTGAAGTGTTTGGCGATTGGGTTCAAGCAGACCTAGAAGAAAATGACTTTGTAGCAATACGAACGATTTGTGAAAAGGACAGCATTAAAGGCGGTTTTAAAGTTAGTCGTTACCCTTTATCTCGATGGTCTGGCTTTGAAAATTGGACTGATGAATCAGCAAAGATAAATAACAAAATTTCAAAACGTATTGATGCGATTCCATTTGTGGCAATTGATGCTCAGAGAGATATTCATCAGGAGCTACGTGAAAAAACTTCTTATATTGGGAAAGTTTTATCTGACATTAGCTTTGAAAGTGAAGATAAAGAAGCTCTTGAAGATCTGATAGCGGAACTCAATGAAAGTGCAGTGGAGAAAAGCACTGTCTTAAGTGAATTGAAAACACATCTTGATTCTCTAAGCCAGTCATTCGAAGGTCAAGGTCAGACGGATATCACCCCATTTCCCAAAAAGATAAGAGATTTATCAAAGCGATTTTCGATTCACTTTGGTGAAGATGATACGAACTCGTTTTCAATGGAATATCATGGAATGGGAACAAGAAGTTGGGCTTCTATGCTTACCGTTAAAGCGTTTATAGACATTTTGGAAAAAAAGCATGTAGAGGAAGAAGAGTGTTTTTTTCCTATCATTGCAGCAGAAGAGCCTGAAGCACACTTACACCCAAATGCTCAACGGACACTTTACAAGCAACTGACTGACATTAAAGGTCAAACGATCATAAGCTCTCATTCTCCTTACCTAGCGTCTGAATGTAAATTACAAGATCTTAGATCTTTAAGGAATGGTAGAGATGGTGTGGAAGTTAATTCTCTTGGGGATGGATTTGCACCAGAAGATATCAACAAGTTACAAAGAGATGTGATGAGATTTAGAGGTGAAATTCTTTTTTCAAAAGCAATTATATTGTTTGAAGGAGTTACTGAAGAGCAATTAGCCCCGATCTTTTTTGAAAAGTATTTTAGCAAATCTTGTTACGCAGTTGGGGTCAACTGTGTGAGTGTAGCTGGCAAAAACTACCCTCCATTTGTAAAGTTAGCGTATCGTTTGGGGATTCCTGTTTGTATTGTTAGCGACAATGATGGAACTACTTTTACAGAAATTAGCTCTCAAATTAGAAAGATTGAAACGGAATTTGACTGCCAACTGCTACCTAATGACTTTGTAATTAATTACCTGAATCAAGGCTGTGATATTGAGAAGGAATTAGTTAATCATGTGGGACTAGTGGTGGAGTTGAAAAAAGCTCTAGTACGCCTTGCGGTTAATGGAAATGGTCACCCTGGCTATATAGAAGCGAAAACTAGGGAAATTGACCAGTTTGATAATGATCGACTACTGACTGAATTAAAGAACTCTAAGTCGGGTTATTCAGGCTTTCTTGCTGAAATTATCTCAGATAGTGATAAAGAATCGAGCGAACTGATACCACAGGCATTTATAAATGCTTTCGAATCAATCAGAGAATGGAGCGTATTATGATTTCTTTATCCTCATCTCAGCAAGAGATTGTAGAATTTGACATTAAATCAGCAATCCAAATCCTTGCTTCTGCTGGTTCGGGCAAAACGAGAGTCTTGACTGAAAGAATTAGATATATTCTTAATAATACTAAGAAAGACAAGGTATTGGCTCTTACCTTTACCAACAAAGCAGCTCAAGAAATGCAAGAGCGTTTGGCTGATTTTGTTGGAGTCGAAGAGCGTACTTGGGTATCTACGATTCACTCAGTCGCTCAAAGTATTATAGAAAGTTATGGGCATACTATTGGCTTGTCCAGTGACTTGCATATATATGAGCGAGATCAAGATCGAATGGAGCTGTTTTTACAATCATTAAGAGACAGTAACATTGATATAGATGACTATCTAAACATCAATGACCCTGCTGAAAAGCGTAAGCGAAATCAGGTCATGCAAGGTTATATGGATGCTTTTGCTGAAATTAAGAGAGAGTTGCTTACTGAGCGTGATGAAATTGAAGCTAGATTCCCAAATGAGCCACGATTTTATGATATTTACCAAGATTATCAAGAAGCATTATTAAACAGTGGTGGTATAGATTTTAACGATATTTTGTTCTTGGCGTATAGAATCCTAAATGAACATTCTAACATTGCTAGAACATATCAGGTTATGTACAAGCATGTGTGTGTGGATGAAGCTCAGGACTTAAATAAAGCTCAATATGAACTGATAAAAGTTTTTTGTGGGGATCGGATAAAAAGTATCTTAATGGTAGGTGATCCTAATCAGATGATTTATGGGTTTAACGGCTCAAAAGATTACTTTGAAAAAGATTTCTTAAGTGATTTTGAACCCAAAACATTCACTTTGAGAGAAAATTACCGCAGTAGTAAAGAAGTTATTAATTTAGCGAATGTGATTAAGCCTAATTCTCAGATTAACCATGAAGCGGCATTCAATGGATGTG